>DASXSR010000069.1:0-7165 GCA_036505875.1 Blastocatellia bacterium
CGCCCACTGCGACGGAATATGTCGCCCCACGTGCGTTCGGTACTTCCCAGAACGCGGGAAACGAAGTTTCGCATCTCATCGTTGCTGTCAGCCTGCCGACTTTCCGGCGGCGGAGTGGTATCGACGCTAGTGGTGCCCTGCAGGAGCACGCTCGGATCGACGCCGAAAAACAACGCGATGAGAACAATCGCAAGTGTCCCGATTCCGCCACCAGCGAGCCCCGGCGAGACTCTATAGCCGCGGCGATCCTCGATATTTGTGCTTTGCTGCTCTTCATCAAGTCGCATATGAAACTCCTAATAGTTATCGACCCACTCTTCTGATCTTGTCTTCGTTTCGTTGCCTGTTATTACCATGCCTGACCGACCTTCCGCCGGTTCGTTCCTCCGGCGGCGGCGATTCTCGTTTTTGCGTCTCTTGAGCGACTGCGAGGGGTTCGGCGTTTTTCGCCGGAATAACTCCAGATCCGTACTGGGTTGCGTAAACTTGGGTGAACTCCGCCCCTAAGAAAAAAATCAGCGCTGAGTAGTAGACCCACAGCAAGACCGTGATCAATGATCCAGCAGCTCCGTAGGTCGAAGTTACTCCACTGCTACCTAAATAAAGTCCTATCAGGACTTTTCCTATGGTGAAGAGAAGCGAAGTCAACGCAGCGCCGATCCACACGTCCCTCCATTCAATGCGAACATCCGGTAGGAATTTGTAGATCATCGCAAAAAGCGCCGTGACAAAGAGAAACGATATTAGAAGATCGAGTATATGTGCAAGAAATGCCGTTCCACCGAACAGAGTACCAATCACTTGCGTCAGACCGGCCAGTAGGGCGCTGACGGCAAGGGACACCAAAAGAAGAAACCCTATTCCCAGAATCATGGCATAGGAGATGAAGCGCTGGCGGACGAAACCCCACACGCCTTGGCCGGCTTTCGGCGTCACGCCCCAAATCGTGTTGAGCGACGTCTGTAGCTGGCCGACAACGCCACCGGCGCCGAAAAGTAGAGCGATAATGCCCAGCACGGTAGAAACAATTCCCGTTTCGGGTTGATTGCTGGCGTTTTGAATCATCGCCTGAATAGCTTGCGCGCTTTCTTGGCCGATCAGCCCTTGAATGGTTTCAACGATTCGGTTCTGCGCCGCTTCTTGGCCAAAGGCGAATCCCGCGATGGCGATAACAATGATCAGCAGTGGCGCCAGAGAGAAGAGCGTGTAATAGGATAAGGCGGCAGCTAAAGGGAAAGGCTGATCTTCAACCCATTGCACGACGACATCTTTTACGAATTGCCAAGGCGATTTTCGTTCCATGACTAGTCTAGTTGCAGAAGTCTGAGGATCGCCCCATTGGCGTCCTCCAGCGGAATAGATTTGCTAATAGATTGGGCAAGACTTGTGCCAAGACGTCGCATCTTTTCGAACGTCGACGCCGCGCGCGATCCAGAAGCATTTCCAGCTAAATCGCTGCTGAGCGATTTTGCTCTCGCTTGCGTCGCCGAACAACTTGTAGCTTTTATCGGACGGAATTCTTTTTTTTGTCTAGATTTCGCGACAAGGAAGTTTGCCGGCGGCCGCTTCCATAGAGAACCGGCTACCGGGTGCAGACTCAAGCCGATGCTGAGACTCAGATTTTGGGATCAGGAATTATTCGTTTAAGATACGCAGCATGCGAGAGCAAGATCTAAACTTGATGCACGGCATCGCACGGCATGTGAAGAAAATCAGCTATCGTCTTTACGTGAGGATCGTAACTGGCAGTGCAAATGAAGGGCTTTGTGCCCCAAGAACGATCCGCACGTGGTGCGTTGCGCCGTCATCGGCGAGTTGGATATGCTTGCTGCCGACTGCGACCGATTTCCCATCGAGTTCAACCGACCACACGCCTCGGGCAACGCCGTGCGGGTTCTCGACGACGATTTCATAACGTGATGAGTGATAGCGGAATATGATCTTAAAGCTTCGCCATGCGCGTGGGATGCATGGATCGAAATGAAGCTCCGATTTCCGCAGACGGAACCCCAGAATCCACTCGATCCCGGCCCGATACATCCATCCTGCTGACCCCGTGTACCACGTCCATCCGCCTCGACCGACGTGCGGCCGTTCAGCATAAATATCTGCGGCGACGACATAGGGCTCGACTTTGTACCGGGAAGCACCGGCACGGCTATTTGTATGATTGATCGGGTTCAATAATGAGAACAGTTCCCCGGCCTTGTCTCCGTCGCCGAGCGCGGCGAAGGCAAGGACGGACCAGATCGCCGCATGAGTATACTGGCCACCGTTTTCGCGAACGCCGGGAAGGTATCCTTTGATATAGCCGGGGTCCGGGCTGGCGTTATCAAAGGGCGGGGTGAAAAGAAGGACAAGGCCGTCGCCGCGACGAACGAGGTGTTTGTCAACCGCCGCCATCGCGCGTGCTCCCCGCGCCGGTTCGGCAGCGCCAGAGATAACTCCCCAGGATTGGGCAATGGAATCAATGCGACATTCGGCATTCGTAGTGGAACCAAGCGGCGTCCCATCGTCAAAGTAGGCGCGCCGGTACCAGTCGCCATCCCACCCCTGTAATTCAAGCGCTGCTTTGAGCGCGCTGACATGCACGCGCCATGTCTCAGCGCGCTGGTGCTCGCCGCGTGCGTCACCCAGGCGCGCAAACTCCCAGAGTAGCGTGTGAAGAAACCAGCCGAGCCAAATGCTCTCGCCTTTGCCGCCAGATCCGATCCGGTTCATTCCATCGTTCCAGTCCCCCGTGCCGATCAATGGAAGGCCGTGGCTCCCAACTGCCAGACTGCGATCGAGCGCGCGTGCGCAATGCTCGAATAGAGTACCGCTTTGCGTGGACACACGTGGTGCGAAATACGACTCGTTTTCTCCGTCCGCGAGAGTTGGTCCATCGAGGAAGGGGACTACCTCATCGAGGAGACCGACATCGCCGGTGACTTCAAGGTAGTGGAGGACCGCGTAAGGCAGCCATAGAAGATCGTCAGAGATACGGGTCCGAACACCCCGGCCGGAGGGTGGGTGCCACCAATGCTGTACGTCACCTTCGACAAACTGCCGTTCGGCCGCCCGTAGTAACTGCCCGCGCGCGACGTCTCGTTTCGTCACCACGAGCGCCATCACATCCTGGAGCTGATCGCGAAAACCATAGGCACCGCCGGCTTGATAAAACGCCGCGCGGGCCCAGACGCGACAAGCCAGTGTCTGATAGAGTAGCCAGCGGTTGAGCATGATATTCATAGCTCGATCCGGTGTTGTCACCTGAACCGCGCCAAGAATGTCATCCCAATGTGCCGTGACCATGCGGAGGATTTCATCAACATCAGCCGCGCGGTAGCGGGCGATCAATGCCCGCGCCTCTTCCATGCTCGCCGCCTCGCCAAGGAAAAAGACAATCTCAGTACGGCCGCCCGCATGAACCTCAACTGTCGTTTGCAGAGCAGCGCAGGGGTCGAGCCCGGCCCCAACCTTTCCAGTGAGGGGGTCCCCTCGTTCGAGCGATAGCGGATGATCGAGAGTGCCGTTGCGACCAAGAAATTCCGTTCGATCTCCAGTCCATGCGGTCTGGCGACCGCCGAGGTCGGCAAAGGCGACACGACCATTGAACTCGCTGTTCCAAGCGTTGCGTGCGAGGATGATCCCCGTTTCCGGGTCCACTTCGGTGACAACGAAGGGCGCGGAAGCGCTTCGCGAAACCCCGAGTACCCACTCGACATACGCCGTCACCGAGAGACGTCGCGAGCGCGCTGAATGGTTCTCGATAGTGAGTCGCGAAATTTTGATCGGGTCGTCGAGTGGCACGAATTGCAGAAGGTCAAGAGCGATCTCGTGTGACGTGTGCTCGAAGCGGCTGTAGCCCTGGCCGTGTCGTGCCTTGTAGGGCCAGGCCTCCTCGCGGATCGGCAGCACCGTGGGACCCCACAATTCGCCGCTGTCTTCATCCCGGACGTAGATGGTCTCGCCCGGCGGGTCACTGACCGGGTCATTCGACCATGGTGTGAGTTGATTCTCTCGGCTGTTGAGCGACCAGGTATAACCCGAGCCTGACTCGGAAACCTGGAAACCGAACGAGGGATTTGCAACGACGTTGAGCCAGGGCGCTGGTGTCCATTGCCCCTCGCCTAGAATCGTCACGTATTCCCGGCCATGCGCATCGAAACCGCCGAGGCCATTGAAAAATTCGAGGTCGGGTCGCGGCGATGAGACCTCCGATAGTTTTAGCTCAGGGCGACGTCGAGATAACCGAAGCGTAGCGGGTTCGGATCGCTGACGGACAACCTGTTCGGCCAAACTGCCGCGACGACTCAAAAGGACAGCACGCGCGGCGGTCTGGAGGAGAGTGCGATCCTCAGCCGAGATGAGATCTCCCCGTAGAACAAACACGCCGCCGGAAGGTTTGTCGCTCTCTGATTGCAACCGTGATTGGCCGGCGCGGACGAGACCTTCCAACGAGGCCTGGAGATCTTGAGCATAGGAAGAGCCCTGTTCATTCAAAATTACCAGATCGACAGCGAGCTGCTTCATGCGCCAGTATTCGTGAGCCCGCAGCAGTTGTCGGACGATTCCTTGGTCTTCGGGCTCGTCGATTCGCACCAGTACGATCGGAATGTCGCCGGAAATTCCGTACTGCCAGAGCGCCGCGGGCCCTTGGATATTGCGGGTAAGCACCGCCGCCGAAGGCCGCGCCGCAGGGTCCGAGTACACGATGTGGCTGGCGAGCTGCTGGAAAAGGTAGGCCTCGTCGGGATCTATGCCGAGATGACGTAATTGGACTTGCGCCTGCGTCCACGCGAGCGTAGCCGCCCGCTCAAACGTCGCCGGATCACGGTACTCGTCGGCCATGGCAAGAGCATCGTCGCGAGATGACGCAATCAGCGTCGAGAAGGTTAGCCGCACCGTCGCCCCCGGCGTAAGCCTCACCCGGCGCCGGAGGCAAAAGATCGGATCGAGGACTGCGCCGACCGTGTTTGTGAGTGGATGGCCATCTATGACCGACATCGGCGTGCGGATTCCGCGGCCTCGGCCGAGAAACCGAGCGCGATCGGTTTCACACTGCAGGTCACCGACGCTTTCCCCTTCGGCGATGAGTATGTGCGCCGCCCAGACTCGGGGCTCATCAGGGGATCGGGGGCGGCGAGTCGCGAGCAGGACATCGAGTTCGGGAACAAACTCCGTCTGCACGAAAAGATTGGAAAACGCCGGGTGGGCGTGGTCGGCTGCCGCAGTTGCCAGGACGATCTCAGCATATGAAGTCAGCTCGATCTCTCGGTCCCGAGCCCCTAGATTCGTGATCGACACCCGGCGAACCTCGGCGTCGTTCTCGGGAGAAACGACGACTTCAAGCACAGTCGCGATCGCGCCATCGCGTCGCCGAATCTCTATGTGATCCTCTGCAAAAGCCGCTTCATAACTGTCCGGTTCGACGCCGCTCGGTTGGTAAGCGGCCGACCAGACCTGGCCACTGTGTGCATCGCGAAGATAGATGTAAGTTCCCCAAGCGTCGCGCGTGCGATCCTCCCGCCATCGTGTGACCGCAAGGTTTCGCCAATGGCTGTATCCGGAGCCCGCCGCCGTCATCATCACTACGTAGCGCCCGTTGGAAAGAAGGTGGACGGTGGGAGTCGGATCGTGAGGGGAGGTGAAGCGACGAAGGATAGGTGGAACAAGATCGCGAACGTTCGCGACCGCACGGACTTCTTCGGCCCTCGGCCGGGCGACTAGCACGTCCCGCGGAGTACGTTCCTGTAGCAGCAGCTCAGTCGCTTGCACGCGTGCTTCAGCATGAAAGCGCTCCCGCATGACGCCGTCATGGAGAACATTCGCGAGCGCGACGAGGGACATGCCCTGATGATGAGCCATGTAGGCGCGCACGACGGCCACCCTGCAATCTTCGGGAACTCGCGTAGTCGTAAAATCGAGCGCTTCGTAAAAGCCATAACGTCCGCTCGCGCCGGCGTCGCTCAGCCGCGCGAAATTCTCGGCTGCTGCCTCCGGATCGATCATTGCTGCCAGAGCCGTCGCGTAAGGGGCGATGACCACGTCTTCACTCAAGCCCCGTTTGAGGCCCAAACCCGGCACGCCGAAATTGGAGTATTGATAGGTAAGATTTAGGTCACGCGCATTGTAGGCCGATTCCGAGACCCCCCACGGAACGCCACGTTCGGCTCCATATCTTCTCTGGCGGCGGACGATGAGATCGCATGTCTGACCTAACAGACTTCCCGATGGCGAGCGCATTACGAGCGCGGGCATGAGGTACTCGAACATCGACCCGGACCAGGAAACGAGCGCAGATCCACGGTCTACGGGTGTCAAAGCACGCCCGAGGTGAAACCAATGGGTCGACGGCACATCACCTTTGGCTATGGCGATGAAGCTGGTGAGGCGCGCTTCAGAGGCTAGCAGATCGTAACAACTTGGGTCGAGGCTATTGTCGTCAACTCGGTAGCCGATCGAAAAGAGCTTCCGCGTTGGATCGAAGAGAAAATCGAATTCCATTGCGTCGAACAGCGCCTGGGCCAGCTGGCTAAGAGTCGAAAGCCGGCGGAGCAATGCTCGTGAGGCTGCAGCGGAACCAGCCAGACTTTCGATAAGCGAGTCGATTCGGGTACGGGTCTCACTCTGTCCGATGCTGTCGTTAGCCAAGCGCGCGCGAAGAGTGGTGAGTTCGTCGATGGCTGTCTCGCAGCGGTCGGGCACGTCAGCCAACGTCGGGAGCGCCGCAAATAAATGTGCAATCTCTGTCGAACCCGACGCTTCCTCTGCGTCACGAGCCGGGTGAGGCACAGTATTCCCAAAAACAAGCCGGGCCCATGGAAGAACCATATCGAGATCGCGGAGGTGACTTTCGATGTCTCCCAGGACGGACTCCGCCCACACGAGCACTTCTGCATCCGCGCTATCGCCCCGTTCTGCGGTCCAGGTGCGCGCAATGTCCACCAGGGTGCGCGCGAGGGTCTCGATCTCGGTGAGGCGCAGGACCCAGTCGCCTGTAGTTACAGGGACCGGATTGAGGGCCTCGGCCAGCGCATCAAGAGCTTCATCGAGGTGTTTCCGGGTGACTGTTTGCGTGCGCCGGTCTTCTGAGATCGCGCGTGACGATGCGCGTACGAGGAGGATTGCATCGTTAATTCCGGAGAACACCCATGGTCCAAGCAGTGGTTGGTTGATGAGC
>DASXSR010000070.1:0-20393 GCA_036505875.1 Blastocatellia bacterium
ATAACCAAGCATCACGGAATCTGGTAAAGCGGCTTGGTTTCAGACTCGAGGGGTTCTCTCCGAGATACTTGAAGATTGCGGGTCGCTGGCGCGATCACGAACGATGGGCGTTGACCGCTGAGGAGTGGAAGCCGCGCCTACGTCACATTTCGCAGCAACACCGATTCCTGGCAAGCGTGTGATACAATGTCAGCCAGAACTTCCATTGGAGTTGTCAATGAATTTCATAGTTGAGACTGAGCAAGAAGAGGACGGCCGCTGGATAGCTGAGGTGGTAGAGCTTGCGGGAGTGCTAGCTTATGGCCAGACGCCTGAACAAGCAAGAGCCAAAGCACAAGCCCTGGCGCTTCGTGTGGTGGCGGAGCGGCTCGAACATGGAGAGATCGCGCCCGACTTGGTAAGCGTTTCATTCGCCGCAGCATGAGCCAATCCCGTAGGGATGACCTGTCTATAGATGTCATCGGTTTTAGCGTTCAGTAGCTCCGTACAAGGAGCGACCTGCGGTGTGAGCATCTAGCGCTAAGGTCGCTCCTGCGGAGCTACAACGATTCCGGGCGTTGGTAACCATAGACAGGTCATCCCTGCGGGATTAAACGGTCGACGTTGCAGGGCGCCATTCATCACAATCAATGTGATTGGCCACCAGTTCTAATGGACGGCAGCCACGATAGGGAATCTGCATGAACAATCTCCAACTCACCCGAGTACCAGTTGTGAAGACTGGTATGCTCATCCGCAAACCTATCGCGGATGTATTCGAGGCCTTCGTCAACCCCGACATCACTACAAGGTTCTGGTTCACCAAGAGCAGTGGCTGGCTCGAGGCCGGCAAACAGGTTCACTGGGAATGGGAAATGTACGGCATCTCGTTCCCGGTTACCGTGAAAGCCCTCGAGCGGAACAAGCGCATTCTCATTGAGTGGCCGGGGCAGGGCGGACCTACCGAGGTCGAATGGAACTTTACGCCGACCGCGGATGGCTCGACGTTCGTCAGCATTTCGCACAGCGGCTTCACCGGCGACGGAGACGAACTCGTCAAACAGGCGACTGACTCAACTCAAGGTTTCTCGTTAGTGCTCGCGGGACTCAAGGCGCTCCTGGAACACAACGTGAGGCTGAATCTCGTCGCGGATCGTTATCCGAAAGGCATTGAGGAACATTAGCAGTCAGCTAAGTGGAGTTGCTGAAGCATCATCCGGCTCTGCCCGGTAGGGGCGCCTGTTTTGGCGCAGGCAGGCGCAGCGCAACCGGATACAAAGCAACGTTGACACGAGCCCCCGAGGGCGACAGAGTTGCACACGGGGTTCTACATTTTGTACAACCTTGGGATGCTGGAGCACTGCTAGAGTAATCGTGTCAGGAGAGATTTAGGCCAACATCTTGCAAATCTCGTCCAGTGACATCGTCACACTCTGGTCCGACTGCCCCGAAAACGTCACGGATCCCGAACCGCCGGAGCCAGACGTTGTGATCTTGTAGATGTACCGCGCGCCGGGCTTTTCAATCTGATTCACAATTTTCCTCTTCGGATCGTACATGACCATGCCGAAGCTGACGCGGTTATCTATGTAACTCATTGGCCAAAGCGTGAATCCGCCAACGGCGAGGACCGGGCAGGACGGCGCAGATTGAAGAGTGTTTGGTCCGGCAAGGGCTGTTACCTTCATTCCGTCCGGAATTGGCCCCTTCGGTGCTGACATTTTGATAACGAAAAGCATGTCCATTGAGCAAGCCATCTTTTTCTCCTTTTTGCGGTACAGTAAACTTCTTGTTTGCGTACGCAATCGTAGCATGAGCTTCGGATTCGAGCGAAAGTAAACTCAGCTCCCCAAGGCATATTCAGTACTTGCCCGAATGTCACGCGCAGCCCTGCGTTGTCGCGACGATGAATCCGCTATCAAGCTGTGGTAGATTCAAGAAGATTCGATGATGAATGACGCGACGTCACAAGAAGGAGAGAAGAGCGTCCTGCAAGAGTGGCAGGAGTCTGCTCCGTATTGGGCTAAGCATGCGGACATCGTTCGCGCGATGTTCGCGCCTATCACTCAAGCGCTAATGGAAGCGGGCAGTATCAGGAAAGGCCAGGTCGTGCTTGACGTAGCCGGCGGCGCGGGTGAGCCCTCGCTCTCGATTTCATCCACGGTAGGCGCCTCCGGCCGGGTCTTCTTCACTGATGCAATTGCGGAGATGGTAACGACGGCCCGGAGTGAAGCTCGCCGGCATGCTCGAACAAACATCGAGTTCAGCCAATGTGTAGCCGAGTCGCTGCCGTTCCCGAGCGACGCCTTCGACGCGGTTGTTTGCAGACTCGGAGTGATGTTGTTTCCTGATCCGCTCGCCGCAATCCGTGAGGCTTTGAGAGTGGTCAAGCCGGGAGGATCGGTATCGTATGCGGTATGGGCTACAAGGGATTCAAATCCATTTTTCCATGTTGTGATGGATATCGTGTCTCGCTACATCGAGTCACCGCCTGAGGATCGCGAAGCGCCGGGCGCGTTCAGGTTCGCCGAGCCCGGGAAGCTTGCTCACCTGGTGAAGGAGGCCGGCGCTACTGAAGTTACCGAGCGGCTGCTCGAATTCACGCTCGAAGCTCCGATCACGCCAAGACAGTTTTGGGAGGTGCGTTCTGAGTTGAGCGATACGCTTCGAGCGAAACTGGCTCAGCTTTCTTCAGACCAGGTGGCTCGAGTAGGTCGCGAAGCCGAACGGGCCGGGCAGGATTACTTCGCGGATGGCAAGATGAAGTTTCCTGCACAAGTGGTGATCGTCACGGTGAGAAAGTAGCGAGGGCCAGTGGGAGCAAGTCGGATTGCTGCGCATACTCAAGTCGGGGCGGAGAATACACCACACGGGCAGTGTGGGGTCTGCAGTTTGGACTTTTCCATCTTCGGACTCCGTTAGGAGTCAAATGTCTATAGTAGTCGGCAAGTGAGATGCAGCGAACTCCGTTAGGAGTTCAATGTGCCGCGCTATCGGTCTGACACATTTCACTCCTACGGAGTGAGCGTCTGCATGGCCCGGGTCACTATAAACATGTAACCACTACGTGGTTGATTCCCCACACTGTTGAGTGGGTGTTCGGTAGTGGGAGAGAACTGACGCGCACGCGACTTGGTATGTGATCGAGGTCTATGTCAGGCATCCTTTATCTTGTAGCGACCCCGATAGGAAATCTCGAAGACATCACGCTTCGCGCCTTGCGCGTGCTCAAGGAAGTCGAATTGATTGCCTGCGAAGATACTCGACACACGCGCAAGCTTCTCGCCCATTACCAGATCTCCAAACCGAGCATCAGCTATCACGAGCACAACGAAACAGAGCGCAGCGCCGAGCTGATAGCTAGACTTGAAGCGGGAACAAATATCGCGCTGGTGTCTGACGCAGGAACGCCGCTGATCTCCGATCCAGGTTTCAGGCTGGTGCGCGAAGCGATCGACGGCGGGATTCAGGTCGTTCCGATTCCGGGAGCGTCGGCGCTGGTGGCCGCGCTTTCGGCGTCCGGGCTTCCGGCGAACGAATTCACCTTCGTCGGCTTCCTGCCCGCAAGACGAAGCGCACGGCGAGAGAAACTAAAAGAGCTTGCAAATCTCAAATCGACTTTGGTGCTCTACGAAGCCCCGCACAGGATCAAAGAGACGATCGCCGATGCGCTCGCTGCGTTGGGAGATCGCGACTGCGTCCTGGCGCGCGAGTTGACCAAAATCCACGAGCAGTTTGTGCGCGCGCCGCTCTCTGAGATAGAAATAGCTCAAGCGCGCGGCGAGATGGTGCTAATAATCGGGCCGCCAATTGATCACGGCGTGAGGCAACTACAAGAGACCTCCGAGCAATCAATCTCGGAAGAGGTTAGAGTACTCATGCGAAGTGAACGGCTCGATCAGAAGACAGCGCTCAAGCAAGTCGCGCGCTCGCGAGGGTTGAGTAAGAGCGAAGCATACAGGCGGATGATGAAAGAGAAGAGAAAGTAATCCCGGAGGATGGAATGTTTATAGGCGCTCAACGCGCAAGTTGTCCCAGCTCCGTAAGAGCGAAATGTTTTGAGTGCATGACTATCAACATTGAGAAGTTTTGGTTCAAATCCACCGGGCACATTCCAGTCCTACGGAGTTTGACTTGCTCGTCACTCGGTTACTATAACCATCCCACTCCTGCGGAGTTGGGAATCTCTTTCAGCAATCAACGGCGTCTGGTTACATCAAGGTTGAAAGCCGGGCTGCTTCTTCTGAGTTTCTCCTTTCTGATTTTTCAGTTAATTGATTCGACTGCTATCGCACAGAGTGGTGCGGGAGTCGCGCGCTCCAGCGGACGAGAGTACGGCGTAAACCTGATGTATGCGGTCTATCAGTATGACGCCGGACGCTCGCCTGAGATGCAGGAAGTCACGAGGCTTGCAGGCACTTACTCGTCGGCGCAAGAAGAAATTGCCTATCTCAAAGACAAGAACAAGCTCCAGGACATCGCCGTTCGCCACATTCGATCGGTCGGACTGCGAAGCGGCGAGACTTTCAATGATGCAGTGTTGCTCGGGCCAGAATACATGGTTTTCACGGTGACGCCTCGCGAGGTAGCGCGTGGCTATATGAAACT
Organism: Blastocatellia bacterium; assembly: GCA_036505875.1. Classification (GTDB taxonomy): domain Bacteria; phylum Acidobacteriota; class Blastocatellia; order UBA7656; family UBA7656; genus Onstottus_A. Next base: position 4,588 of record DASXSR010000070.1, read on the forward strand.
CGACTTGCGAGTGCGCTACGCGAACCAACCGCTGCTCGACGTAAGAGCGATCGAGTTCGAGAACTTCGAGACCGTAATGCTTCGAGGTGGAAAAGCGATGTTCGGCGCCAAGTTTTTCGTTGGCGCAGGTGGACGCCAGGAGAGCGTGCCGGCCGAGCGAACGCTGCTGGTTTCAGTTACGCCTGAGATCGTTCCCGTTTCGAATCTGCGCAATCGCCCTCAGGAGTTGTCACATCCCGTCGATGAATTTGGCGGCGTGATTCAAATCAGGGAGACTGACCGATTCACTCCACCGGTTGCACTGGAGCGCGTCGCGCCTCAGTTTGAATCCACTCGAACGGTCAGGGGCGCTGTGTTGTTGGGCGGGATGGTCACACCGGACGGTAAGATAATCAATATTCGCGTGATGAGATCGCTGGACCCGGTAATCGACGAGCGCGCGGTTGAAGCCTTTCGTCAATACAAGTTCTCTCCGGCGCTGCTAAACGGGAAACCCGTATTCGCCACTTATCGCGAAGAGTTGACGTTTGCAGCCGCGCCTCCGTCATTGTTGGAGATTGAAGAACAACAACGCAAGCAGCGGGAGTTGGAGAAAGAGAAGGAGAAGCAAAAACGGAAGAAGCCATGAACGAATAAATTCGCTACTACGAGTATGAGAGCGTCGCATCACCTAACGCGATGACTGATTACGCAAGCCTGGCGCTTTCGGCAGACTTACCAGATTCGCGATCAATCGATACGCGCCCGGCACTCCTTTTGGCAATTGTCTGAACCAAGCGTAGGCGGTGTAGACGTACAACCCCTTACCATACTCGGCGATCACTTCTCCGCCTTTCAAGTCAGGCTCGCCCGGATCGTGACACGACATCAAAGGCTTGAAATGCGGATCCCAGTCGCTCAAGAAATAAGCTCCGCGCTCCTGCACCCAGCCCTCGAAGTCGCGGTCGGTTATCTTATTCGGAAAGTTGAAACGCGGATGACTCGGTTCGAGAATCGTGACCTTCGCCAGCTCATCGGTGACTCGAAATGGACGAGCTTCCGGTTTCGGAAACGACGGAAAATCGCCGCTGGTATACTGTGCTTTTGTATACGCGAGTATCACAAGCTTCCGTCGCGCGTAATCGAGCAGATGCGAGTTATACTGCGAGAAGTCGGCGCGTGACCCCGCTGCCGGGCCCACTACTATCACGTCGAGTTGTGACAGATCACCGGCAAGGTCCGTCGCCCCAACCACTCGAGGTTCGATCCCGACGTTGCGCATAGACTCAATCAGCTTGTCGCCAGCGTCGCCGATGTAACCGACCTTTGGCTTTGTTGCGGACTTCGCCAGAGACGCTGCAACTTCGTTTTCACTCAGATAGAGCAGCCTCGGCTCGCGGTCCGCTTGTCGCCCACGCCCGGCAGGCTGACGGGCGCCTTCTCGTTCTTCGGGCCCAATTCGATACGGCGCGTAACCGCCGGTCTCGAAGTTCCCTCGGCTGTACTGAACGATGTAGGTGCCGCCGTTCTTGACGTAGTCCATCAATCGCGCGTTGTTCGCGATCACATCGAGTCTAACCTCGTATGTTCGAATTCCCGCGACGATCACGTCATAGACACTGAGATCTCCCGATGCAAGTTGCTTGGAATCGATGGTCTTAACGTCGACGCCGATGCGCGTGAGCGCTTCCCTAAAATCGTCGCCCGCGCCTTCGATGAATCCAACCCTCAGACCCGACGCCACCTTGACATCAATCACCTCGGCTTCGGCTTGAGCCGGGTAATAAATGAAACGCGGCTCGATGTGGGGATAAGAGACAACTTCATAGCCTTGAGTATATTGCCGGCCGTCGATCGTCGCGACAGCCGTCAGCGCGCGTCGAGTCTCCGCACTTCCGGCGGGCGCTTTCACTGTGAATGTGAACGCCGCTCGATCGCCTTCTCGTTTCAAGTTAAAGCTTGAAGACACCGGCGAGACTTGCCAGCCATCGGGCTTTTGCAAAACGAGCGATCCTTGCACGCCTCCTTTACGATCGTTGGTCACTGAAACTGTGATCTCGCGTTCGATCGCGGTAGCCGACTTCGGGAAAATAAGAATCTCGGGCGAAACATTCACCGACACGGCGGGCGCGACTTTGATTTGGTGTCGAAGCTCCCCGACAGCTCGATCAGCGAAACGGTGCTGCGCCTCCTGTCGGACCCGAACTGCCAAACCTGCTGTGTTCAAGTCGACGACTGCGGTCAAAGTGGAAGCTGAAATCGGTTCAATCCCTTTTGCAGGTTGTCCGGCTTCAATCGCGAACATATCTCCTTTGCGCTCGCTGTTCAGCCAGTAAGGTCGAGTTGGTTCGGCGTCCGCCGCGACGGTCACTGTGTATTCAGCCTGTAGCAAACTCCTATCACCAGACTCGGAGATCTTCTCGTCTTTCCGAACCACAGTCCAACCTTTAGGCGCCAGAAGCTCGGACTTTCCGAGCTTCGCCGTCGAGTTCGCGTAGGCGCTCACGCTAACGTTGAACGTTTGACCTGGCGTGACTACTTCATCGTCAGCAAAGCAGTCGACTACAACGCCTTCGGACTTCAAGAGCGCGTCCTCAAAATCCGTTTCCTTCTGCTTGAGCAAAAAACTAGTCTCAAACGATTCAGACTCGCCTAAACCGAGGCTGGCAAGGCCAGCCTCGATCTGTCTCAGCTTGTTCAAACCTCGCCCGATCACCTCAGTGACCGAAGATTTCGACAGCGGATTGTAATTCGCCTTCGCTTCATCGGCCGCGGCTTGAACCTCCGCAAGCTGATCTCTTAGCTTCGCCGCCGACGCCCCTGCATAATCAGCAATTCCGGTCAGTCGCGAGTCGATGCCTTCAAAAATGTCTTTCTCATTCTTGATGGGACCGAGCTTCGAATCGATCAATCGAAGTCTCGAATATCGCGGGCCGCGAGCCTCGATTGTGCCCTGATCCTGCGAGCGGTGCTGGCTCCGGCCGCGGGCGGCGATCTCATAATAGCTTTCGCCAAGCACCGGATCGAATTCGCCAGTGTTGATCGATAAGGTTGAAAGAGACGGCATAAACTCGCGAGGACTCGCTCCGCCATCAAACGAACGCTGGTAAAGCTTCTTCGCTTGCCAGGGCCGCAAGCCTTCTCTTATCTGCTCAGGGAATCGCGTGGGGTCTGCCGCCGCGCGATACGCTTCGGGGGTCAGGAACCCTGCGGATTGATGATGCCCGTGGCCATCATTGGGAGTGCCGCTAAACCCCGAGACGATCACGAGTGGACGGAACGTTCGAATCACTCGGACCATATCCGCGAGCACGGCCTCGCGGTCCCACTTCGAGAGAGTCTCGGTGCGCGACTTGCTGAAGCCAAAGTCAAACGCGCGTGAAAAGAACTGCTGCGCGCCGTCGAGCCTCCGAGCTGCAAGCAATTCCTCCGTACGAATCACTCCGAGTGACTCATACAACTCCGGCCCGATCACGTTCTGGCCACCGTCTCCGCGAGTCAGCGAAAGATAAGCAGTTCGAGCCTGTCGCCCGCGCGCGAGGTAAGCGAGCAATCCGCTGTCTTCATCATCGGGATGGGCGCCGGTGTGTAGAACGCTTGCGACGACACCCAGCCGCTTGATCGCCTGGCCCAACGCCATCGCCCCCCGATCTTCGGCAGGTCGTGTGTCGGCGAGTGAGCAAAAGGTCAGAGGCGCGACTTGGCACGCGGCGATTAGGGAGAAGACAAGCGTCTTCGAAAGCAGCCTGCGAAGAGGAGTGGAGAACACTGTGAGCCTCCGGTATGGATACAATTCCACTGAAAAGATTTCTGTCCCGAGCGCACAACAGAGCAAGAGTTACAGGTTGGGAAGAGGCCTCGACGTCCTTACTCTTAGCGCAGCGTCAAGTATCTGCTCTGCCGCTTCTCTCTTCGACATCAGCGGAAGATCAACAACGCCTCCCGAGGAGACGAGAGAAATCCGGTTCGTATCAACTTCGAACCCGGCATCCGCAGCCGAGACATCGTTTGCGACTATCAGGTCAGCGCGCTTCTCATTGAGCTTCTTCCTGGCATTCTCGATCACGTTCTCCGTCTCAGCCGCAAATCCGATTACAATCCGAGAGCCTCGCTTTCGAGCGGCTGCGGCAAGGATGTCATCGGTTTGTTCGAGTTCCAAGACCAGAGCGTCTCCGTTCTTTTTGATCTTCTCCTGCAATGCGCTGGCCGGGCGATAGTCGGCGACAGCCGCCGTCATCAATACCATCGTCGAGCCTTCCAGATTGTCACTCACCGCTTTGAACATCTCCGCGGCGCTGCGAACCAAGATCGTTCGCGCGCCGTCAGGCGGGGCGATCGAGACAGGTCCGGTTATCAGTGTGACCGCCGCGCCTCTCGCCAGCGCAGCTTCTGCGATTGCATAGCCCATCTTCCCGGACGAGCGGTTGCTTAAAAACCTGACGGGATCGATCGCTTCTTGAGTTGGTCCGGCGGTGACGAGCACGCGCTCGCCGCGCAGATCCGTGAGAGGCTTACTGGAGCCGATGAGCTCAAATGCGCGGCTGACGATCCGTTCAGGCTCGGCCAAGCGACCCGCTCCAACCGTGCGGCATGCGAGGTAACCCTCTTCCGGATCGACAAACTCGACGCCTCGCTCGCGCAAGCGGCGAACGTTCTCGCGAGTCGCCGGATGCGCCCACATCTCGACGTTCATCGCCGGCGCCACAAGCGCCGGGCTTGTTGTCGATATGTAAAGCGTGGAAAGAAAATCGTCGGCGATACCGTTGGCAAACTTCGCCAGCGCGTTTGCCGTCGCAGGCGCAACCAGCAGCAGATCGATCGACTGCGCCAACTGGATGTGTTTGATCTCCGGGTCGTCGCTCGGCGCGAACATGTCGGTTATCACCGGGTATCCCGATATTGACTGGAAGGTGAGCGGTGTTACGAATTCTGTCGCGTGGCGAGTCATCACGACTCTCACGCTCGCTCCGCGTTTCTGAAGCCCGCGCAGGACCTCGACCGCTTTATAAGCCGCTATGCATCCGGTTACGCCGAGCGCGACGTTCATTTCTTTCACCTGACTATTTGGGCGGCTTGGTGATCGGTTGATAATTCACAAGCCCCCGCTGCACTTCTTCAAGCGCGACGCGCGTGGGTTTTTTCGCCGCGGTGTGAACGCGCGCCTTTGCGCCCTTTTGAAGTTGCTTACTTCGCATTGCCGCAAGCAGCACCAGGCGATACTTGCTGTCAATCTCGGTTGTCCAACCCGCTTCGTCTTCTGCTTCAGGCATGCAACGGATCTCCTCCAAACGTATCGATGATAGACTCTATACGATTGCTCTGGCGTCCGGGACGGCAACGCTCCGCGATTATTATAGCCTCAAGCTGGGCCAACGCGCGATCAAGATCGTCATTCACGATCACATAATCGAAGTGCTCGTAAAGTTTGACCTCGACCACTCCATTGCGCAGCCGCTGCTCGATGTCTCCAGGCTGGTTCAGATTTCTCGTCAGCAGCCGGGATTCCAGCACATCGCGGGAAGGAGGCAGCACGAAAATCGAAATGGCGTCCGGCACTCGTCGCCGCACCTGCTCGGCCCCTTGGACGTCGATGTCTAACATCACATCGAAGCCGGCTGCGAGCATTTCTTCAACCTGGGCTTCGTGAGTGCCATACAAACGGCCGTGCACCTCCGCGAATTCGAGGAACTCGTCACGTTCGCGCATCGCCTTGAATTCCTCTTCGCTGACAAAGTAATAATCAGCCCCGTGCTGCTCCGAGCCTCGCGGCTGGCGAGTGGTATACGAAATCGAGAATCGCAGGTTCGGCACGCGCTTCAACACCCGTTCGGCGAGCGACGTCTTCCCGGCGCCGGAGGGCGCGGACACGACTATCAAGTTGCCGCGCTCTTCACTCGACATTCTGACTTTGCTCCCGGAGCTTCTCGACTTCTGTCTTGATTATTATCGCGGCATCGCTTATCGCGAGATCGCTGGACTTGGACAGGATGGTATTGGCCTCGCGGTTCATTTCTTGCAGGATGAAATCGAGTCTCTTGCCGGTTTCATCGGTGCTGTGAAGCAGATCGCGCAGTTGCCCAATGTGACTCTTCAACCGCGCGATCTCCTCGCTTATGTCGGAGCGGTCGGCCAGCATGACAGCTTCCTGGGCGAGCCTCGCCTCGTCCACCTGTCCGCCCACAACTTCCTGAAGCCGCTTAGTCAACCGCTCGCGATAAACCGCCGGCAAGCGCGCGGCCTCATTCTCGATCGCCGGCATTTGTTGCTCGATGTTGTCCAACCTTGTCTTAAGTTCCGCAGCAAGCTCCTGACCCTCGACGGTTCGCATTTCAGTGAGCGCCGCCAGGGCTTGAGAGACCGCAGCAGTCAAGCCGGCAATGAGCTTTTCATCGAGCGCTCCCGAATCCTGCGAAGCCTGCAAAGCGCCCGGCAGCTTCGCGATCAGCTCGAGCGAAGGCTCGTCCTCTAGTTGGAATTCGCGTTTCAACTCTGACAACGCAGAGAGGTAACCCGATACGAGCGGGCGGTTGATTTCAAACGCGGCGGGCTTCAATTGCTCGACCATTACAGCCACGTCAACGCGGCCGCGCCTGACCACCGCTTGAACCTGTTTCTTCAAGCTCACCTCGAGGCTTGCCAGCTCCTGAGGAAGTCTCGTATGTACATCGATCGAGCGATTATTCACCGAGCGAATGTCCACTCGCACGCGGAAGTCGTCACCCTGCGCGCTCCCCTGTCCGAACCCTGTCATGCTTTTAATCATGATTCAGAACCATCGTTCATTGTTCATTTGTCGTTTGATATTTACCATTGAAAAAGTTCATCGATTCGCTCGCCCCGTTTTGAGCGACGATGTAAAAATCCGGCATAGCTCTCGATTCTCCTCCAGAATCCCAGTGAGTAATTCCGTCTTGAGCAACTCGCTCTGTTTGATTACGCGCAGCCAGATGAATGTCTCGTTGAGTTCCTTGAGAACGACGCCTATCTTGTGCACGAAATCCGCGTGACTTTCTGCTCCTCTCGCTTCGCCGTAGTTCGGCGCAGGAGAAGTCCCCGACCGCAGGATCTGTCCAGCAATATGTTTTCCCGCCGGCGTCTTTGGTAAGGCGGCCGAAAGCTTGATGATGCGAACGGCAAAATCAATCAACCGTTCCTCAAGCTCGTCGGCCATGGACCGTTGATCCTTGATGTCTCTCTTTGTAGTTGGTCGCAATCCGCACCTGCTCTCTTCAATGGCAAATGACAAATCTCAAATCAACAATGAACAATGTATTACTGATCGGTACCCGCTATTAGTACCGGCCGTCCCTCCTCTATAATCTCATCCGAAAATTGAAGTTCATACAGATCACGATATATCCCGCCACGTGACATCAGTTGATTGTGTGTACCCACGTCCACGACCCGACCGCGATCCAGCACAACGATCTGATCCGCTCGGTGGATCGTTGTGAGTCGATGCGCGATCACTAACGTGGTTCGCCCTTGCATCAGATTCGCGAGCGCCCGTTGCACCAATCGCTCCGACTGCGTGTCGAGCGCGGAGGTAGCTTCGTCAAGCACCAAGATCGGAGCGTCCTTCAGGATAGCGCGCGCGATTGCAAGCCGCTGGCGCTCGCCGCCCGAAAGCTTCACGCCGCGCTCGCCGATCACCGTCTCATAACCGCCGCGCTCCGTTATGAAATCGTGCGCGTAAGCGGCGCGAGCAGCAGCCTCGATTCTGTCACGGTCAAAGTCCGCCCCGCCGTAGGCAATGTTGTTGAGGATCGTGTCGTTAAAAAGGATAACCTCTTGCGTGACGAGCGCGATCTGCGCTCGAAGGCTTGCCAATTTAGCCTCGCGAATGTCGGTGCCGTCGATGAGAATCTCACCGAGAGTCGGATCGTAAAATCGCATCAGCAAATTCGTAAGCGTGGACTTGCCCGCGCCCGACAAGCCGACCAGCGCGATGACCTCGCCTCGCGGCACTGCGATGTTCACGTCTCTCAGAATCCAGTCGTTGGAATCGTGATACTTGAACGAAACAATTCGAAACTCGATTCGCTCGCGCAGCGGCACAAGCTCGATGGCGCCCGGACGATCGCGCTTTTCGGTGTGTATGTCGAGCAGCTTGTAGATTCGGGAAGTAGCCGCGAAGGACTGTTGAAAATAATTCTGAATGCGCGAGAGCTTTCGCAGCGGATCGTACATCTGAAGCATCGCGACGATATAAGCCGCGAAAGTGCCGATGGTCATCCCGCCCGAGGCGATAACCTGCCGCGCGTAAAGCAGAAATCCCGCGGCGATCAACACACCTAACAGCTCGAGTATCGGCGACGACAGATATACAACGCGAGCCGCGCGGACTTGAGTGCGCGCCAGATGTTTCGACGCCTCGCGAAACTTGCGCTGCTCGAATCTCTCCATTCCGAACGCTTTGACTATTCGATGACCCGAGATCGTTTCTTGAGCGATGTCCAGCACATCCTCGGTGCCTTCTTGGGTCGAGTGCGCGATTCGCCGAAGCCGTCGACCAAACCTGACAGTGAGCGCGTAGATCAACGGTCCAACCACGATTATCGCAAGCGTCAACCGCCAGTTGAGCACGAAGACCAGCAACAACAACGCGAGAAAAGTCAAACCCTCACGCAGCAGGTCCGCGAGCAATGTCGATACCGCGACTTGGACTTTTTCGGCGTCGCTGATTATGTGGGTGGTCAGCGTATTGGTCGGATGTTCGGTGAAGAACTCGCTTGATTGCTGGAGTATGTGGTCGTACAAACGCTGGCGCAGATCGACGACCGCTCCCACGCCTATGCGCCACATCAGCACATTTGACAGATACTCTGACGAGCCGCGTATCGCGGTGAACAGAATCAGCAGCCCGGCGATGATGGGCAGTGCGTTCATGCCGGACGGAATGTAATGGCTAACGTCGATGCGCGCAGCCAATCCCGCGGTGGCGACCGTAGGCGGCGACAATATGTCAATGATGGATTTCAGAAGCGCGGTTCGCCCAGCTTCGAACACGCCCACCAGAGTCATCAGAATAAATGCAACCGCGAACAGTCCGGCATAAGGTCTGACGTTCTTGAGGAGTATGCGGAAGTCTTTCATTACGCATGTCGGCGGAGGCTTGATCTGGTTAAACGAATGATTATACGCCGGAGGTATTGGTCGTCAAGCTTCGGGGTTCGCACTCCCGTGAAGGGGTGCAATTAAAAGCGGACTTGGGGCAGTGATGAATACATTTCCTTTTCATTAACACCTCACTTTCAGTGAGGTGCCAGAGTGGACATCGGTTTTGTTTTAACTGTTTCAACAGTTTTGCGGTTGGATTGGTAAACCGTTGAAACGGTTCCGCATTGCCCGCCCTCGCCAGACACCCAACTGAAGTTGGGTGTTAATGAAAACACCGACCGGCCTACGCCAGTCAGCGCATCAATGACAAGAACCCGCCATTAGCCAAGTCCCACTCTTAATCACACCCCCGTGAGAGAGCACCTTCCACACTTGCGCGATTCTTCATTCGCTGCTACAAAATCTCTAGCTTCAGTGGTTGCCCTCTCGAAGCTTCTCATCAAGAATGGAAATTTCACGATGCGGTTGCCGCGCGGCTTTGCTGACGACGTTAAGAATCAGGCCGACATAGTCCGAGTCGTGTCTGATTACATCACGCTCAAGAAACGTGGCGCATCTTACCTCGCCTGCTGCCCGTTTCATTCGGAAAAAACTCCGTCGTTCAATGTTCATCCTGGCCGCGGACTCTTTCATTGCTTCGGATGTGGAGTTGGAGGCGACGTCTTCAGCTTCGTCGAGCGGATAGAAGGCTGCTCGTTTCCGGAAGCCCTCCGCATAGTCGCCGAGAAAAGCGGCATTCCAATTCCGGTGGTCGAGGAGACCGAGGACCACAAAAAGACGGCGCGTGATCGCGAGATCATTCTGCGCTTGAACGAGTGGGCTGCGGAGTTCTTCGAGCTTCAACTGAGCAATGCCGAAGGCGCGGCGGCTCGTGATTACATCCTTTCGCGAGGAATCAGCGAAGAGACGATGAACCTGTTTCGCCTCGGCTACGCTCCCGAAAGCTGGGACGCGCTCACCAATTATCTCCGCGAGCGCGGCGCTTCAAACGATGAAATTTACGACAGCGGGTTGTCCGTGTTGAAAGACACAGGCGGCTTCTACGATCGCTTCCGCGCGCGAGTGATGTTTCCCATCACCGATTCTCAAGGTCGAGTGATCGCATTCGGCGGGCGAGTGATGGGTGAGGGCGAGCCGAAATACCTGAACTCACCCGAGACAGCGCTGTACACAAAAGGGCGCAACCTGTTCGCGCTCGCTCACTCGAAGAATGAGATTCGCAATCTTGGGTTTGCGATTCTGGTTGAAGGTTATCTCGATTGCATCATTCCATTTCAAGAGGGCGTTCATAACATCGTCGCGAGCCTGGGCACGGCGCTTACCGACGGTCAGGTCAGGCTCTTACGCCGGTACATGGATCAGCCGCAGATAGTTGTGAACTTCGATCCCGATTCGGCGGGTCAGGCGGCGACGATGAGATCGATCGACGTGTTGCTCGCTGAAGGTTTCAAGGTGAACATTCTTCAGATGCCAACCAAACAGGATCCTGATGAGTTCGTTCGCGGGCACGGAGTCGATCGTTTCCGCGAACTGCTCAAGACGACGCAGCCGTACATCGATTACATCATTGATACTTCCATTACGGCTCACGATGTCACCAGACCGACTGGGAAAGTCGCGGCAGTCAATGCGATCCTCCCGCATCTGGCGCGAATGCGCGACAGGGTTGCGCGGGCGGATTACGCCGACCAGATCGCCGATCGGCTCAAGATCGACTCGCGAGTCCTCAGAGACGAGCTGAAGCGAACGGCGACCAACCGGCAACACTCGCTCGACAAGACGCGAACGCGGGCCGCGGAAGAGATCACCGTCGCCGAGCGGCAATTGTTGGAATTGATGCTCGCCAACCCCGAGTTGCGCCGCGCGATGATTTCCGCGTTGACAGAGGAGGATTACCTGGAACTGGCTACTGGAGCCATTTTCAAGGCAGTTATCCAGATCGATCGCGAGGCGATCGACCCTGACTTCGACAATCTCACGGAACACGTTGAAGGCGAGGCTGAGCGCGCGTTGTTGCCCGCGTTGCTGATGAGCGAGCTCGCCTGGGCGGGCGGTGTGGACTTCGATACATTGTTGAAGAAAGCCACCGAGGCGCTCTCTTCGTTGCGACGAAGAAAGTTCGAGCGAATGCTCGAGGCTATACAAATAGAGATCGGTCAAGCCGAGCGCGAACAAGACGCCGAGCGCGTGCTGCTCCTTTATCAACAAAAGACAGAAATTCAGAGACGTAGACTTGCGCTGGCAGTAGTGTGATGGATAAACCACAAAGACACAAAGACACGAAGGCTGCAGGAATTTTCCTTTTTGGACTCTCTTTGTGGCTTTGTGACTTTGTGGTTGAAATTTTTCGCGTCATTTCATCTTGACAGATTTTAGCAATGAGGGTACGAATTCACGGTAGCTTTTGAAGCGTCTCTGTAAAGCGTTCGAGGAGCGTGCGTTGTCCGAGATCAACGAAAAATATTCCGGCGAGGTTGAGAAACTTCTCGAGGTAGGGAAAGAGAAGGAGTATCTGACGTTCGATGATATCAATCGTCTGCTCCCGCCTGACATGAATTCAGCGGACGAGATCGAGGCTATTCTCGATGTGATCGGCGCCGAAGGTATTTTAATCTCAGACTCGGACGAGAAGTTTATCGAGGCGGCCGCGGCCACCGTCTCGACCAACGGCGACGGAAAGATTGAGGACATCCTGGAAGAAGACCTGGATGTCGACCTGACACCAGGCGCGTCGGACAAGACCAGCGATCCAGTTCGCATCTACCTTCGCGAGATGTCCATCGTACCGCTGTTGAGCCGCGACGGCGAAGTCTCAATCGCCAAGCGAATCGAGCGCGGCAGAGCGCGCGCGTTGAGGGCCATATCGCGCTCGCCTCTGTGCATCGAGGAGCTGCTTCAGATCGGAGAGCGTCTCCGGTGCGGCGAATTGCACATCCGCGAAATCATTACGTTCAGCGAGCAAGAGGCGCTGACCGAAGAGCGAGTTGAGCAATGCCAGATCGCAACTCTCACATCGCTGGATGAGTTGAAGAAGAGCTACGCGCGAATGCTCAAGCTGCACGAGAAGTTGGTGGAAGAGCCGAAGAAATCACCGAGGCTGCTGCGCATGCGTCGCAGAGTAGGCGAGGCTCGGGTGCAGGTCAGCCGCGAGGCTCGCTCGCTCGATCTGCTCACTCAGCAGCAGGATCACTTCGTAGCGCTGATCCACGCCGCCGCCGCTGAGGCCCGTGAAGCTCGAGCGACCATCGACAAGGCTCGCCGCGCGGTCGAAAAACGAAAGTGGAATGAAGACGAACGCGAGTTGAGACGCACCCTTCGCGAAGCCGAGCGCCGACTCACCGAGATGGAGGCGCAATGGCGGCTGACGGCGCTCGAGCTCGAGCGGTCGCTCGTGGCGATAATCGCCGGCGAGCGCGAAGCAAACCAGGCCAAGCAAGAATTGATTGAAGCCAACCTCAGGTTAGTAGTGTCGATTGCAAAGAAGTATGTCAACCGCGGGCTGCACTTCTTGGACTTGATCCAAGAGGGCAACATCGGATTGATGAGAGCGGTCGACAAGTTCGAATGGCGGCGCGGTTACAAATTCTCGACTTACGCAACGTGGTGGATTCGTCAGGCGATCACCCGAGGGATAGCCGACCAGGCCCGCACGATTCGAATCCCGGTTCACATGATTGAGATCATCAATAAGCTGATTCGAACTTCGCGGGCCCTGGTTCAGGAACTAGGGCACGAACCAAGCTCCGAAGATATCGCAAGAAGGATGGACCTCCCGGTTTCGAGAGTTCGCAAGATTTTGAAGATCGCGCAGGAGCCGATTTCGCTCGAGACTCCGATCGGCGAAGAAGAAGACTCGCACCTGGGCGATTTCATCGAAGACCGCAGCGTGGCGAACCCCGGAGACTCGGTGATCAGCCTGAACCTGCGCGAGATCACGGAAGAAGTCTTGAAGTCACTTACCCCGCGCGAAGAGAAAGTGATAAAGATGCGTTTCGGGCTTGGCCCCAACGGCAACGAGCACACGCTTGAAGAGGTCGGCCAACATTTCGCGGTGACTCGCGAGCGAATTCGACAGATTGAAGCGAAGGCACTCAGGAAGCTGCGGCACCCGTCGCGGTCCAGGAAGCTTAAGGCGTTTATGGAATCCGGCGCCCGGCCTTAAAGGACTCTAGATACGCACAACCGCCGATATGCAAAGAGCCAATTGAGGAATTAAACTATGCATGCTATGAGAGCTTATGAAGAGGTAATAGAGTTCATCGCCGCTGGAACTAGTCCTGATAGTCTCATTAACTTCAAACCGTCGGCCGCCGCAAAAGAGCGCGTAGCGGATTTGATTCATCGAGAGAAGACAACGGGCCTTTCACCAGATGAAGAATCTGAATTGGAACACTATCTTCAGTTGGAGCACATAATGAGGCTAGCCAAGGCTCGTGCCCAACAATACACCGCAGATGAGTATGCATGAAACAGCGCGTCGAGAGGGGTCACGCATCAGAAGATAATTGTCAATACCCCATCCTTATTAATTGCGCTGCTCGCATTATTCGAAAGACAACACCTCTCCTGATGCGCCCGAGTCTTTCCCCGAACCTCGGGGCTATCGAGCACCTTCGGATTTCTCGACTCATCAGCAAGTGGATCGACATCCATCGACGACATCTCGTCTCCGATGACTCAATCTATTTCGCCGCAGCTTCTCCGATAAAGGCTGCAAGTCTCGCCGCCGGATTGGCGCCCGTGATTTCTCTCGCTGTTTGTGTCGCGTCCCACGGACGCGCACCAGTCACGCATCTGGTTCAAGGCTTTCGAGAGTCGATCCACCGATCTTCTCTCTGCCCCTGGCCTCACTCGGCCCCAGAAAAACAATCGGTTCCAGGCCGTGTCCATCTGACTTTTCAGTTACAGGTCCTATGGTTATTAACCAACCCCTCTCAGGCTCGCGGTCTGGGCTCATCCGTTCGACAAAGACTGACGAATCTGTGTTGTTGGTTGGATGAGACGGCTGCCAATCAGGCGTTCTGGCTCGAAGCCAACCCCTCACAGTGGTTCACCGTCTCATCCAAGCTCACGGGGCTCGCTCACCCGAACAATCTCGCCGGGTCGAACTCCACTTGATCTCTCATTACGTAATAACTCGCGCGCGCTAGCTTGTGCCCCAGCGCTTTCACCGCCAATGTGTGATTGCCATTTGCCCGCTTGCGTTGAATGAATCTGTGCGCCTGCGGATAAAACCGCGACGCGAAGTTTGCCGCTTCAACAAACGCCCACGACAGATACCGATTCCCATTCTTGGTGTTGTTCTCTCCCTTCTTCTTCCCGTTGCTTATCCTCACGCTCCCCACGCATCGTGCGTATGAGCAGTAATCCCCCACTTGTGAGAACCGCCCGATCTCTCCCGTCTCGTACATGATCGTCAACCCTAGGATCGTTCCCACTCCCCACACCGTCTTGAGCAGTTTGAACTCACTGCGCAGTTTGGCACGCGCCTTGGCTGTCTTCTCGATCTTTGATATCTGCTGGTCGAGACTCTTTATGATCTCCAAACTGGCTCTGGGCGCCATTCCTAGCAACCCATCTCCCAACAGATGGCTCACCTGGTCATCGGTCATCGCCTCGATCTTGCTCCAGCTCAGACTGCTACCCGTGTTCCGCGTTATCGTGTTCAGCACGCTGATTATATGCGCGGTGCGGTGCTGAACCAGCCTGACCCGCTTCCGCAGCAGATCCCGAACCGGCCTCTCCTCTTTCGGGTATATGTATCCGGTCTTCAATATCCCCAGCCCCAGCATCCGCGCTAGCCACCGGCTGTCGTAACGATCATCGGTGTACTTCAACCCGCTGTATTGCTCGTTTGCCGCCGGGTTCGCTAGCAACACCCGGTAGCCCTGATCCATCAACCCATCTACTAGCCAATACCAGTTGTAGGTTGATTCCACCGCGACCCCCGCCAGTTCCGCTTTGTAAGGATCGAGAGATTGCAACACGACTCCAAGCTCGTTGGGCAATCTCTTGGACAACACTACCCGATCATCCTGGTCGTAGATTCCCAGGTAGTTGTTGGTTGAATGCAAGTCGATCCCACAGTAAAATGTCATCATTCACCTCCGATAGACTGAAAAGTCGGCTCCGTTGGAGCTCGTGATCAAACAGGAGATGATAACCGGTCGCCTTGTCGGAGTAAGAGTCCGACAAGGCGGCCTTATTTCTAACAAACAACCGCAGTCACCAAATCTGCTTCCTCCGTAGATGCGAGCCTGCCCCGCGCATTGACTTTCGAGCATTAACCCCTTAGCCGCCACCCCTGCGAAGACGAATGAATGTCAAGGGTCGGACCGGCGGCACGAATAGAAACCGCGAAGCTTCCTTTGATCGCCGCGCGTCCGACTTGCGCAGCCCTTGACATTCATTCGGCTGAGCGGACAATCGGCGGCGGGGTTAATGCGAAGCGCCTTCAAAGCCATTCGTATCTTCCCGCCCACGCGCCTCAGCACTTGTAACCTTCTGGATGATTATCAGGCTTGACTTTGTTGAGATTCAGGCAGATCGAGTCTTCGATTTAAGCGCCTTCCGAAGCACTATCAGATCGGGGTTGAAGCCTGGGTCCAAAGAGGTGCTAAATATTCGACTGAGCTAAGAAGCTTATGACTGGCGGGGGCGAAATCTCCGATGGAGGCGATATTGAAGGAACGATTGAGGGCGTTACT
>DASXSR010000071.1:0-4714 GCA_036505875.1 Blastocatellia bacterium
TGAGAGAGCCGGCCGCGACGCTCTTTGGCTTTTCGTCTATCGGACTGTAGATGTCATCGCCTTCGAACACGTAGCAGATGGGAATCACCGCAGGTTGCCCATCCAGGTCAGCCGTGGCAAGCCGCGCAACACGATGGTCACGAATGAATGCTTTCGTTGTTTCGTTCATGTTGAGCAACATAGACCAAACTCATCGGACAAAGTTAGTTTGGCGGCTCACACGTCACGTTTCGGCTTCAAAACAACCACTGCCAGCGGAGGCAGCGTCAACTCAATCGAACAGGGCCAACCTCGCCATTCTTCCGCTCTCGACTTCACCCCGCCGTAGTTTCCCATATTGCTTCCACCATAAACCGCAGAGTCACTGTTAAGCACCTCGCTATAAGAAATCTCTTCGGGCGCTCCGAGCCGATAGCCCACGCGCGGAACCGGCGTGAAGTTGAACGCGAAGATCAAGTAGTCATCCGCATTCTTCGCTTTGCGCGTGAACGAAATTGTGCTGCTTGCCGCATCGCTAAAGTCGATCCACTGAAATCCAGTGTAATCGAAATCGATTTCGTAAAGCGAAGCCTCGCTCGCGTACAGATGATTCAAGTCAGTCACGTAAGCTTGAAGCTGCCGATGCGAATCGTAATCGAGCAAATTCCAGTCGAGACTGCGCTGATGGTCCCACTCGATCCACTGGCCGAACTCGCCGCCCATAAACAAGAGCTTCTTGCCCGGGTGACCATAAAGGTAGCCCAACAGCGCACGCAGGTTAGCGAACTTCTGCCAAAGATCGCCCGGCATCTTGTCCAGGAGCGACCGCTTTCCGTGGACTATCTCATCGTGCGAGAGCGGCAATACGAAATTCTCGGTGAAAGCGTACATCAAGCTGAAGGTCAGCTTGTTCTGATGATGCTTCCTGAAAAGCGGGTCTTTCGAGAAGTAGGAAAGCGTATCGTTCATCCAACCCATGTTCCATTTGAAATCAAATCCGAGGCCGCCGTCGTAAGTGGGCCGCGAGACCATCGGCCACGCAGTTGATTCTTCCGCGAAGGTCATCACGTCTGGATGACGCTCGTGCACCACTTCGTTGAACTTCTTGATGAAGTCGATGGCTTCGAGGTTCTCACGACCGCCGTGGACGTTCGGCACCCATTGTCCCTCTTTGCGCGAGTAATCCAGATAAAGCATCGACGCGACCGCGTCAACTCTCAAGCCGTCGATGTGATACTTCTCCAGCCAGAACAGCGCATTTCCGAGCAAAAAGTTTCTCACTTCATTGCGCGCGTAGTTGAAGATGAGCGTGCCCCAATCCTGATGCTCGCCTTTGCGCGGATCCGAATGTTCGTACAGGTGAGTGCCGTCGAAATAAGCGAGCCCGTGCGCGTCCTTCGGAAAGTGCGCCGGCACCCAATCGAGTATTACGCCAATGCCGTTGCGATGACAATAATCGACGAAGTACATGAAATCTTGGGGTTCGCCGTGACGCGAAGTCGGCGCGTAATAGCCCACTGTCTGATAGCCCCAGCTTCCGTCGTACGGGTGCTCGGTCACCGGCAGAAGCTCGATGTGGGTGTAGCCCATTTGTTTGACATATTCGACAAGCTTGTGAGCAAGCTCACGGTAAGTGAGATAGCGCTCGCCTTCTTCGGGCGCTCGCATCCACGAGCCAAGATGCACTTCATAGATTGAGATCGGCGCGTCCCGCGCGCTCTTCATCGCTCGCTCTTTCATCCACGCGTCGTCGCGCCACTGATAGGTATCGATATCGTAAACGATGGCGGCAGTCTTGGGCCTCCGCTCGAAGTAGAACGCATACGGATCGGTCTTCTGAACGATGAAATCAAATCGGCGCCATTTGATCTCGAACTTATACAGAGTCTCTTCTGCAAGGCCCGAAATGAAAATCTCCCAGATGCCCGCGCCGGGATGCAGCCGCATAGGATGGCGGCGGCCGTCCCACTGATTGAAGTCGCCGATGACGCTGACTCGCTTCGCGTTCGGCGCCCAAACCGCGAAGTGCACGCCTCGCACGCCGTCGACCGTTCGCACGTGGGAGCCGAGTTTTTCGTAGTTGCGATAGTGAGTGCCTTCGGCCATCAAGTGCAGGTCATAATCCGTTAGCAGAGGAGGGAAGCCGTAAGGATCGTGAAACTCCCAGGTGTCACCGAATGCGTTGACGGCCGTTAAGCGATAAGCGAATCTCTTGCGTCGTTTGGGAAGCGTCAGCTCGAAGAAACCATCATCGTGGAGCTTCTGCATCAGGTGCCGCTTTGTGCCCGCAGCTTCCACCACCCAAACTTGTTCTGCTCCAGGAACGAAAGCGCGGACGGCAATCGAGCTGGCTCGGCCGGCTCTTACTTCATGCATGCCGAGGAAAGAAAACGGGTCCGAGTGGTTTCCACCAACGATAAGCTCGATTTCTGCAGTGATCGCCGTACCTCCGTTACTGACTTTCAAGTGAAGCGTGATGCTGTGTCAAGCATCCAAAATGACAAATAGCAAATCGCGACTGTAAAATGGAAGACGAAATTTCCAGTCATGCTTTTCAGGTTCGAGGAAGTTCACAAATCATACGGCGCCACTGAAGTCCTGCGCGGCGTGACGTTTCAAATCAACCCGGGCGAGCGAGCGGCGCTCGTGGGCCGGAACGGCGCAGGCAAAACAACCATCTTCCGCCTCGTCACACGACAGGAAGAATCCGACCGCGGCGAAGTCCTCTTGCTTAAAGGCATTCACGTAGGTCTACTCGCTCAACAACCGACGTTCACAGGTGAGCTGACGGTGCGCGACGAAGCGCTCTCGGTCTTCACCACTATGCGAGCCATGGAAGAGGAAATGGCGAGCCTCGAGCATGCGATGTCCGAGGCAACGGGTCCGGCGCTTGACGAAGCGATGCGCTCTTACAGCGATCTTCGTCACGCCTACGAGATTGCCGGTGGTTTCCGGTACCACGCTAGCGCGGAAGCGGTGCTGGCCGGCCTCGGGTTCAGAAGCGACGAGATGACAAAGCCGGCCCAGCAACTGAGCGGCGGGCAGAAAGCAAGACTGGCGCTTGCAAAACTCCTGCTCTCAGAGACGGATGTCTTATTGCTGGACGAGCCGACCAATCACCTCGACGTGAATGCGGTCGAGTGGCTGGAAGATTTCCTCTCGGAATACAAGTCGGCATTCGTGATCGTGTCTCATGACCGATTCTTGCTGGACCGAACTGTGAACAAAGTGATCGAGTTGGACGCGGGCCGCGCGACGGTTTACGCCGGAAACTACAGCGCCTACGCGGTGCAGCGAGAGGAACGGCGGCTCGCTCAAACCAGGGAGTACGATCGGCAGCAGGAACTGATAGCCCATACCGAAGAATTTATTCGTCGTAACATCGCCGGTCAGAAAACCAAACAAGCCAAGTCTCGCCGCAATATGCTTGAGCGTCTCGACCGAATCGAAGCGCCGCGCGATGCACGGGTGGGCGACTTTCGACTTCGGCGCGTTGCTCGTGCCGGTGACAACGTGCTCGCCGTCGCAGACCTTTCGATCGGCTACGGGACAGCCGCGCTTGCCGGCCAAATCGACTTCCTGCTTCGCCGCGGAGAGCGCATCGGTATCATCGGGCCGAACGGCTCGGGCAAGACAACATTCTTGAAAACAATCGTTGGCGAACTTGATCCGGTCAGCGGCGGTTTCACCTGGGGCGCGAATGTTCAAATAGACTACTTCGATCAGGAACTCTCAACTCTCGATCTGGGATGTACCGTGATCGAAGAGGTCGCCGCCGTAGCTCCGCGAGCATCGACTGCCGAGATGCGAAGCTATCTCGCGAAGTTCCTTTTCACCGGTGACGACATCTTTAAACCGGTGGCCGCGCTATCAGGCGGCGAACAGAGCAGGCTCGCGCTCGCGAAACTGATCTATGGCGGCGCTAATGTGCTCGTTATGGACGAGCCGACCAATCATCTCGACATTCCCTCACGCGAGGCGCTTGAAGCCGCGCTCGCAGAATACGCCGGCACGATCATTATGGTCTCGCACGACCGATACTTCCTGGATAAGCTCGCGACTGAGATCTTGCACTTCGAAAACGGCGCGGCGATTTATCACGCTGGCAGCTACTCGGATTTCTACGAGGATCATCATCGAAGACAAGAGATAGAGAACGAGGAACCGCCAACAAGGAAGGTGCGGATGCAACGGGCGGCGAAACCGCGCAGCGTTGTGCTCGCGCAGAGCCGCCGCTCAGTCGAAGAATTGGAAGCGGAAATCCACCTTTTGGAAAAGGAGCTGTCCGATCTTTCTGACAGCCTGTCTGATCCCGCGTCGGACTGGAAGCCGGAGCACTACTCGCAGATCAGCCGTCGTCAGGAAGCGATCGCTACTCAACTCGATGGGCTCTACAAAGAATGGGAGGCCGCAGTCACTGGCCTCCCCAGATAGTCCTCAAGCAATCCGTCAACGAGATTGCGCTTTCTGATTACCTGCTCGCGCGCCTACTTCTGCGCTGCATTGACTTTGACTCGGCAACCGCTAGCGAGGTTCCAGCGCGGCCCGACCGTCAATCATTGACTCCGATTTCAACAAACTTGTATTGACCTCGATCTTCCGGAACATCAATGTCGTCTCTACGCAGGGTGGCGACGCATGCAGTGGCGGATCTTGTTGTCTAAATGAATTCCTGCATCAACCCTTCAAAGGTCTCTCTCTCCAAGCCGAGTTTATGATGCACCAGAGGACCCTT
>DASXSR010000072.1:0-13335 GCA_036505875.1 Blastocatellia bacterium
TGGCGGTGCTTCGTACTAAAGACATGGTGAACCAGATTGCTGACGTAAGTGTGACCCATGCGATGCCTCCCGTTCAGCCGTCCCTGGACTCACAACCTCTCAAAACACTAGAATCCACGACGACTAGTGCCTTCGATATCGTCGCGGAGCACGGTCCTGAGACTCACTGTCTTCCCGGCGAATGGCGCGCAAGTTAATTTATAGCCGTGGGGCCGCGGGTTTGTTAGGTGCATCCCAGGCTTGCGCGCCTTTTACTTTCAGCTTCCGCTTGTAAACCTTGTCGCCGCAAGTCGCAAACAGCGTGTCGAAGTTCTCGCCGCCAAATGTCAAGTTCGAAACTTTTCCATTCGGCGTCGGTATGATCGCGTTTACTCGCCCAGCTTGATCGCAAACCTGAATTCCCAAACGCGTCGCAACATACAACCGGCCATCTCGATCTACGCGGATTCCGTCGGCGAGGCTGGCATCGACCGGATCATACTCGTGAAGCCAATAGTAACGTTGTTTGTACTGAAGCGATCCGTCCGGCTGAATCTGATAACTGTAAACCCAATGCGAACGATAGTCGGCTACATAAAGCAGACTCTGGTCGGGTGAAAGCGTGATTCCGTTTGCGTAAACTAATCCCGTGTCCACCACCTTCTTATCGCCGTTTGGCTTGATCAGCCAGACCTTGCTACCTTCATTGCCGCCGGCAGGATTGGTCACATAGATATTCCCGTTGTGCGCAACTACGATATCGTTGCCGAGGAAGCCCTCAGCGATCGTCGTGGCCTTTCCGTTTGCGTCGTACGCGAGGATCTTCGGTTCGCCGGTCGCGACTGCGTAAAGCCGACCATCAGGACCGAATGCCTGGCCGTTGCTCTTCTTCGAGTCCTCGACAAACACGCTGACCTTGCCGTCAAGCCCAATCTTGTAAGCCTTGTTCGCAGGAATATCGCTGAAGAAAAGTTCTCCCTTCGCGTTGGCCGCCGGGCCTTCAGTGAAGCCGTAACCTTCGCTCACGAGTTGCCAGCCTTGACCAGGAATGAGAATGTCGACGAGCATCGAATTCTTTGACTGACCTGCCTTCGCCGGCTCAGGCCAATCCTTCCACAGCCATCGCATCGCGTCGGGGAAGATTGCCGTCGCGTGTTTCCCGTTATGCGCGCCCTCGCCCCACACGTGCTGCACCTCGTAGCCGGCAAACGTCAGCGCACGCTCCAGAGTCTGATTAGCCATCCACCAATCGCCGCCGTAGATATTCAAATCGCCCGACCCGTCCTGTAAGAAGATTCGAATCGGCTTCGGTTCGGATTTGCGGACGAGAGTTGAGTAGCGGTCACCTCCGCGCAATCCAACATAGGTTCCGATGGCGCTGAACACGCGGCTGAATTCGCCGGGGCGCTCCCACGCCGCGGTGAATGCGCAGATTGCTCCGCTCGATGCGCCGCCAATCGCGCGATCATTGCCGTTCTTTGAGAGTCGAATGGCGCGGCCGTCAGAAGTCTTCTTCGTCTCTACGTCCGGCAGGAGTTCTTCGAGCAAGAAGCGGACATAGTTGTCGCCGAGACCGTCGTACTCGAAGCTGCGATTGAAGCGGTCAAGCGCCGCGTTGCTGTCAGCAGCCTTCACGCGCCCGTGCATGACGAACACGCCAATGGTCACCGGCATTTCTTTCTTGTGAATGAGGTTGTCAAATACGGTCGGCGCTTCGTATTGAATGCCGTCCTGATTCACGTACACACACGCAGGCTTGTCCGGGGAGTACTGCGCCGGAACGTAGACCCAATACTCGCGCCAGGTGCCGGGAAAGATTTTAGAATTTTCGAAGGTGAACTTGAGCACCTCGCCTTTCGGCACGCCGGGCTGCGGCTTGGAGTCTGGATTGACTGGGTAGTTCTCTGCGGTCTGAGCCAGCGAAACCGCGATGACTAAGAACAAAACAAGTATGCGAGTCGATTTCACAGTTGATGTAAGCGAACGAAGCGGTCTCTTCACAGATCCGAGAGTTGCTCAGTTCTGCCGGTGCTATCGCCCAGCTTTTCAGGGTGAACGCCAAGGCGGTCAAGCAGTGCAAGATACAAATTGGTAACCGGTGTTCCCGTCGAGTACGCGATGTGCCTCCCGGGTTTAAGGCCGCCATCGCCGCGGCCCGCAAGCAGAATCGGAAGGTCTTCGTGAGTGTGACGATTGCCGTCGCTCAACCCGCTTCCGTAAACGATCATCGAATGATCGAGCAAGCTTCCGTCGCCGTCCGCGGTCGATTTGAGCTTCTTCAAAAAGTAAGCGAACAGCTCGACGTGAAGACAATTGATTTGTTTCACCTTCTCAATCCAATCAGGATTCTCGCGATGGTGCGTGAGCGGATGGTGCGGGTCGGGGATGCCGATCTCAGGATAGACACGCATGCTGCCTTCGCGACCTAGCATCAACGTTGCGACGCGCGTGAGGTCGGCCTGGAACGCGACGACCTGCAGATCATACATCAGCTTCGCGTAATCGGGAAAAGTGATCGGTATGCCGGCGGGCTTATCCATTGAAGGCGTGGCCGGTCGATTGTCCTTCTCGGCGGTCTGAATCCGCCGCTCGATCTCTCGGACCGCCGACAGGTACTCATCCAGTTTTCGGCGATCAGCCGCGCCCAGTTTCGTTGCGAGCTGCTGCGTGTCGCTGCGAACGAAATCGAGGATGCTTGCGCGATACTGAGCGCGCCGGGCCCGAGTCTCAGGATCGAGGCTGAAATCGACTTTACCAAACAATCGCTCGAAGACCATCCGAGGATTCAGCTCGGGCGGCATCGGCGTAGCAGGGCCTCGCCAGGAGATGCTGTTTGTGTAAGCGCAACTGTATCCCGAGTCACAGTTACCGACGGTTCGAGAGTCCTCACAGCCAAGCTCGATAGAGGGAAATCGTGTCTTCGAACCGAGCGCCTGCGCTGCAATCTGGTCCGCTGAGATACCATTCTGAATATCTGCCCCCTCTGTCTTCTTGCAATGAATGCCGGTGAGGTACGCAGCGCCCGCTCGAGCGTGATCGCCGGCCCCGTCCCCAAGCGCGTTCCCGTTGCGCTCCTCCAGCCCGGAAAGCACGAACAGATCTTCACGCAGCGGCTCCAGGGGTTTCAGGATTCGCGTAAACTCGAACGCCTTGCCGACAGCTTTGGGTTTCCAGTCACTCATGACTACGCCGTTAGGCACGTACACAAAAGCTAAGCGGACAGGCGGCGCCGCCGCGGTTGCTCTTGCGAACGCCGGCATCATTGAGTCGAGTAACGGCAGCCCGATTGTGACGCCCACGCCTTTGAGGAATGTCCGTCGCGGCAGATGTCTTCCGGTTGCGATCATGATGATGGAACTCCTCTCCGCCTTTGAAACGGCGAGCTGCGCGCGATCTCAATCACCAATCTCGAGAAGCGGTAATGATCAGCGGCCAAACTTGAAACAACGCGTTCCACTGCAGCCTTGTCGTTGGTTTCAAGACCGCGACCCAGTGCATAAATCAGAAGCTTCTCTGCTAAGCCTTCGGCAAAGGCGTTGCGGTCGGCCTTTAGAATGGCCTTCAGCTCTCCCGGTCCTTTGAACTTTCTCCCGTCCGGGAGCTCGCCCGAGGCGTCGATCGGGAACTTTCCGTCTTGGGTCCGCCAGGCGCCGATGGCATCGAAGTTCTCCAGCCCGAATCCTAACGGGTCCATCCGCGCGTGACAAGACGCGCAGGTCGTATTTTGACGATGCGCCTCCAACTGCTGGCGCAAGGAAGCCGCTGAGCCAATCTTCGACTCGTCGAGATTCGGCACGTCAGGCAGCGGTGGCGGAGGCGGTGCGTTCAGTATCTTCTCCAGGATCCACTTGCCTCGGAGAACCGGGGACGTGCGCGTTGCATAGGAAGAGACGGTCAGAATGCCGGCCTGGGTCAAGACTCCGCCGCGCTCGGTGTCACTCGAAAGCGAAACCTTCCTGAATTCCGGTCCCTTCACGTTTGGAAGTTTGTACAGTTGAGCAAGACGTTCATTGACGAACGTGTAATCGGCGTCGATGAAGTCCAATATGCTGCGATCTTCCCTGATGACGTTTTCGAAGAACAACTCCGTCTCGCGCCGCATCGACATTCGCAGGTATTCGTCGAAGGTCGGGAACCGCTGGCGATCCGGTTTCACCGATTCGAGCTTGCGTATTTCAAGCCACTGACCGCCGAAGTTCTCGACCACCGCGCGTGACTTTGCGTCCTTAAGCATGCGACGTACTTGCGATTCCAAAACTTCAGGGCGATGCAGCGTCTGCCTGTCGGCAAGTTGCATTAACTCGTCATCCGGCATGCTGCTCCACAAGAAATACGAGAGTCGAGAAGCCAGCTCCTGATCGCTGATTGCCTGCGAGACTTCCCCGCCCTGCTCGATGCGAAACAAAAAGTGCGGCGAGACGAGCATCGCCTGCAGCGATTGACACACTCCCTCCTCAAAGGAATCCCCTCGGTTCCTGGCGAGCGTCACAAAACTCACCAGCTTATCGATCTCCTGCGTTGTGACAGGACGGCGGAATGCGCGACGCGCCAGGTTCATTACGATCTTGCGCGCACACTGTGGCCCGTGATGCCCGTTGAGATGCCCGCACGTGTAAATCTTCTTCGTGCTCTCGAGCGAAGGTCCCTTGGTTTGATTGTACGGTCCGCCGATTTCAATCGACGTCAATCGAGCCTCGTTCACCGGCGCTTTCTCGAAGGCAGCAAGGCGCTCTTCAAATCGCTTTTTGAATTCGGCGAGTCGCGCAGCCGGAAGATTGGGCGGCGGTTTGAACTGCGGCGGCTGAGCCGGCGGTTTCTTGGAAGGGTTGGGACCGTTGTATTTTACAGGCAGTCCTTCGTAAAGGCGCAGAATCGAGGCGGCTATCCAGTGGTCTCCCGCGGTGAGCTTCGCGCGAAACTCCTGCACCTTACCGCCGAGGTCCTGTTTCTCCGAATCATCGAACGCGGCAGTCCTGGTTGGATCGAATTCGACGGACTGCCCCTGTTGGCCGTCGATCCAGAGAGCCAGGTAAAATGGCTCCGAGCCCAGCGGACGAGTGCCTCCAAGAAACACTCGCAGAATATATTCGCCGTCGACCGGAAACCGATGAGTGATATGAATCGCGTTTGGCAGCGTCAGCCCGGTCGTATCGTAATCGAGGAGCGGCGTGAGGCTGGGAGTTATTCGCTGGCCCGCCGATCTTAACTTGACCATCGTCGGCTTGATCGGCTCGGGCCCGAACACAGCTGCTCGCGCGACTTGCTCTGCCGCTGCAAAGTATTTCTCCATCAGGACCGGCGAAAGTGAGAGCACGTCAGCAATGTTATCGAAGCCGTAACCTGAATCGTCTTGCGGGAAGTTGTCAGCCGGGCGCAGGTCCACGCCTAAAAGATCCCGCACGGTGTAATTGTACTCAGCCCGATTCAACCGCCGCACTGTTACCCGTTCAGTACCGCGAGCGGTAGCGGGCGTGTCCGTTCGTTTGAATTCGCCTTCGATCCAGCCAATGACCGATTTCAACTCTTGAGGGTCCGGGCGAGGCTGGCTTTTTGGGGGCATCTCTCCTGCTCGCAGTTTTCGCAGTATACGCTCCCAAGTCTCCCTGTTCTGCCTGATCGAGTCCGCCGTTTGGAGCGCTTCGAGATTCACGCCGCCCGACGTTAGATTGGAGTTGTGGCACATGTAGCAAGTGCGCTCGAGAAAAGGGCGTACAGATCGATCAAATTCGATTTGGGACGCATGCGCCGTCGATGTTGACGACGCAAATGTGAGCCACGAAACCAAAGATAGACCCACGATGGCGGTAAAACGCAGTAGCATTTTCTGAAGTCCTTCTCCACGCCAGATTATAGTTGGGACAGTCTTCGCATTCCAAGCGCGAATGTCCAATCTCGCGCATTGCTGGTGGCTTAAACGCCGGATCGCTTAGTGATATTATCGGTGCCTATGAAGACCCAGAAAGAAAAGGGAAGCATCTTTCGCGCGCTGCACGAACGAGACCACGCCTTCATCATTCCGAATCCCTGGGACATCGGCAGCGCGAGACTGCTGGCGCGTCTAGGGTTTGAAGCTCTTGCAACCACGAGCGCCGGCTATGCGTTCTCCATCGGGCAGCGCGACAACACAGTCGGTCGCGATAAAATGATCGCGCACGTCCGCGATATCGTGGCCGCAACTGATCTACCCGTGAGCGCTGATCTCGAGAACGGCTTCGGCGACGACCCCGAGACAGTCGCGGAAACCATCAGACAAGGCGCCGCTGCAGGGTTGGTTGGCGGGTCGATTGAAGACTCAACTGAACGCCGCGATGATCCGATCTATGAGCTTGAGCGGGCGGTCGAGCGAGTTCGTGCTGCTGTGGAGGTGGCACGGTCGCTTCACTTCACTTTTACGCTGACCGCCAGAGCGGAGAACTATCTACACGGGCGAAACGATTTAGGCGACACGATCAGGAGGCTTCAGGCTTATCAGGAGGCAGGCGCCGATGTGCTCTATGCGCCGGGTCTTACGAGCAAGGAGGACATAGCGACTGTGGTCAGCTCATTAGACCGCCCCGTGAATGTTTTGATGGGGATCGCAGGCGTTCGATTAACTCTCGCTGAGCTTTCGGCGATCGGTGTGAAGCGCATCAGCGTCGGCAGCGGGCTGTCGCGAGTTGCGTATGGAGCTTTTCTTCACGCTGCGGAGGAGATGCGAGATAAAGGCACCTTCACTTTCGGCGAAGAGGCGGTGAGTTTCCGCGACATCAGTAAGATGTTTGAGCCTTAACCTAAGAATATCGCAGCCAACGCCCCAACTCGGCGATGCTTGGGCGTTTGCCGTACATCAGTATTCCGACTCGATAGATTCTCGCCGCGATCCACACGCAACCAAGGATTGTCGCCAGCATGATCGCAATCGAGCCGAGAATCTGCCACAGAGGCGGATTCACAACCGCGATCCGCATCATCATCAGCGTCGGCGCAAAGAACGGCACCATCGACACCGCAACCGACGCGCTGCTGGTCGGATTGGCGATGATCATGTTGAAGATCAGCATCGGCACGACTAACAATATCGTCACCGGCATCTGCGCTTGCTGAGCTTCGTCTTCGCTCGACACCGTCGAGCCAACCAGCGCGTACAGTGTTGCAAATAAAAAGTAGCCGAGCACGAAGAACACTACGAAATAAACCAGCAAGCTTATCGGCAGGCTTGGAATCGGGACCCCGCGCGATGAGAACGACGAGACGCCGACAGTTGTAAGCAGAAACGCCGACAGCGCCCACAATCCGATTTGAGTGAGACCGACCAGTCCGATGCCAATCACTTTCCCCAACATCATCTGGGCCGGCTTGACCGATGAGATGATGATCTCGACTATGCGGGAGGTTTTTTCTTCGATGACGCCGCGCATCACGAACATTCCGTATAACAGAACCGAAATGTAGATGAAGAACAGCATTATGAACGCAACAACGAAGTCCGCGCGTCCGCCCTCGCGCACCTCTCCGCTGGCGGTTATCTTATTCGTCTTCAGGTTGACGCGCCGGGTGTAAGCGGCGATCTGCGATTGATTGAGTCCGGCGCGCTTCAGTCTGAGGGTTGAAACGGCGTCGTTGATCGCCCGTTCCAGTGTGTCTATCGAAAAGTCGCTCGTGTTTTTCGCGTAGTACTCCGGCGTAATGTTGTCCAAACCATCGCCGCGCAAAACGAGATACGTGCTATCGGGATCTTTGGCAGCGCGTTCCTGATATTCCAGCTTGAGTGCTTCCAGATCATCGCTGGTAGCGACGACCCTTCGAGTCAACATGTAGCGCGTTTGTCCCACTCGCTCATCGGGTCGATCCGACTCCACTCCGAATCCAGCCCGCGCCTGAAGACTTCTGCTGACAGCGTCGAACAACTCCGCGTCGCCGCTCGCGTCAAGTACCGTAACCTGGCGGTCGCCGCCCCCGCGTGTCGCAAAGAAGATAGGTACTACTATCAACGCAAGCATCAGCAGCGGCGTGACAATAGTGCTGATCAAAAACGCACGCGTCCGCACGCGGACCAGGTATTCACGTTTGATGATTATCAAAACTTTGTTCATTTTAAGTTCCGCTTTTGTTCGCTTCGATGCCTTTGCCGGTTACGGTCTCGATGAAGATCTCGTTGAGCGACGGCTCGACAAGCTCAAACCGATTCACTCGCGCCCCCGCAGCCAACGCTCGTTTGAGCACCTCCTGCGCGTCGGCGCCATCCGTGAGAAGTATCTCGCTGTAGTTTGGGAACCGGTTGTGACGTTTGACTAAATCGTCAGCGAGAAAAGAGTCCGGGCCCTCGTAGTCCAGGATTACCGTATTCTTGCCGTAGCGCCGTTTCACTTCTTTGAGCCCGCCGCTGAGCACGCGAGTCGCGTGGTTTATGAGACAGATGTCGTCGCAGATCTGCTCGACTTGCTCCATCTGATGAGTAGAGAAGATCACCGTCTTGCCGCGGTTCTTTAAGTCGAGGATCACACTCTTGAGCAAGTTGGCGCTGACCGGATCGAGTCCCGTGAAGGGTTCGTCGAATATTAGAACATCCGGGTCGTGAATGACGCTGGCAATGAATTGGATCTTTTGCTGCATGCCTTTTGATAAATCCGAAGGCTTCTTATTCTTCCAATCGGAGAGCTCGAGCCGATCAAGCCAGTCGTCGACCCGCGTCGAAGCTTCCGCGGATTTCAGACCTTTCAGGTTCGCAAAGAACAGAAGCTGATCGCCGATCTTCATCTTTTTGTAGAGCCCGCGTTCTTCCGGCAGGTAACCGATGCGCGACTGAAGCTCTGGCGAGACGTGCTCGCCCATCACCAGGACTTCGCCTTGATCGGGCGCAAAAATGTTGACGATCATTCGAATCGTGGTCGTCTTGCCGGCGCCGTTGGGACCGAGCAGACCGAAGATGGTCCCTTGCCTGACTTCAAACGACAAATCTCGGACAGCAACAAATTCGTCGAACCGCTTGGTTACGTTCTTCAGCTCTATGACGTTCATTCGCGTTCGCTCTTATCCCCGTAGGGGCTTGGTAGGAAGTTGCGCGTGGTATTTTCCGTTACGCTTGGCATCGAAACTGGCGCAGCGGGCAACTCAGGCGTTCGGTAGTCGCGCGCGAACGGCTTGGGTGATTTATTTCGAGGCGCAGCCGGCCGATAACCGGTGATCAATTGAAGGAGCAGCCAAACCAACAATCCCACTACTCCCAACACTGTCGCGCCACCAAATGCAGTTACTGCAATTAAAGTTTTGGGATCCACGCCAGGGTGTGCCAGATTATTGATTGTCACGAATAGCGCAATGAAACCCGCAATGCTGACCATAGCCAGCAGAAACAGCGCGCCGGTCGCCGCCTTTGAAGTGGTTCCTTCCGCCGGCGGAATGGTCGCGCTGAGCTCCATACCGCATCGCTTGCAGTATTTCAGACCTTGAGTCGATTCGGCACCGCAATTCGGACAGAACATGATTGCTTTTGATTAGCGCCCCTCGGAATGGGCCTCCTCCTCGCGATATCGTGAAGCCTCGAAGTTGCGAGTTGTATGTTCGGTTACGCTTTCAGGCGGTTCACTTAGCCTGGCCATTGGCACTGGAATCCGCTCTTCCGGAAGCGCTGGTTGGCGCTGAATCGCCCCGGTAAACTGGTGAGATACTTTCATCAATCGCAACAACAGCCAGATCAGCATCGCATCGAACAGGAGCGTGACGGCCCAACTTCCGAACACAAGCACAATCACTTCTCGAGTCGCGAAGTCTTTGGTTAGCGTTTCCGCTGCCGCCAGCGGCGTAATAAAACCAGCAAGAGTGACTCCGCCGATTAAGAGCAGAAACAGTGCGGACAAAAAAATAGGAAACTTCCTTGGCGAAGTTTCGACAGGCGCGAACAAACTTGCTCCGCACCGTTTGCAATACTTCAGCCCCTGCGTAGATTCAGCTCCACAAGCCGGACAAAACATCAACACTCCCGTTCCGCGATCTTAGCGAGACCGCTGGTCCCAACGGTCTCGAGGCTCAAAACTTCGAGTTGTGTTCTCGGTAACGCTTGGCGCAGTCAAAGTAGGCGAAAGCTGCACGATATCCAGATCGTTAGTCGTCGACACGCTTGTCAGCGACTGCCGTCGAACCGGCAATAGTTGCGTGCCTTGAGCCTGCAAATCAAACGTCACTACCTTCCAAAGCAGCCTGATCAACAGCAGAGCCGTGACCAGCACAACCAGCGAGCCAAAGACTCCAATTTCTAGCGGACCATCCGCAGCCTTAACCCCCCTGCCCGCTAAATCTCCGGCAATGCCAAATGTAATTCCTAATCCAGCTACTACGACGGCAACGATCGACGAGACAAGCGCCCAGATGGTTCCGATTTTGCGAGGCGACGCGTCGGCCGCGATCAGGCTTCCGCCGCAGCGCTTGCAGAACTTAAGACCGGTAGCCGATTCAGCGCCGCAATGTGGACAATGCATCTTGCCTCCAGACTTCAGCGGGTTCCACTTTAGTACGACTGTTCAAAGACTCAGGTTCGCTATACAAACGCGGGAGCAAAATCATATCAGCGGAGCGCGAGCGATCCAAGCTTTCGCAGCAGGCAAAAACTTGCGGCGCATTTGAGCCGCGTGCTAGATTGAGTTTCATTCTGCTCCGAACGTAAAAAGCTAAATGTCGCAACCGGCCTCATCGATATCGGAAAGCGCACCGCGCCCACTCACCTCGCTCACAGACGAAGAGAGTCTCTTTCGCGATTCGGTACGCGAGTTCGCCGAGCAGCAAGTCCGGCCGCTCGCCGGTGAGATGGACGAAAAGGGCAAATTCGATCCTGAGATCATCCAGCAGTTTTTCGAGCTTGGCCTGATGGGAATCGAAGTTCCAGAAGAATATGGCGGGCAAGGCGGCAGTTTCTTTACGGCAATCCTCGCCGTCGAAGAACTCTCGCGAGTCGACGCCTCGGCCGGTGTGATCGTAGATGTACAGAACACGCTGGTCAATAACTGCATTCTTCGCTGGGCGAATGAAGATCAGAAGCGTCGTTATTTCCCGCGACTGACCGCGGACACCGTTGGGGCATACGCGCTTTCGGAGGCAGGCTCGGGCAGCGACGCCTTCGCGCTTGCGACGAAGGCTGAAGACAAGGGAACCGCCTTTCTGCTGAACGGGCGAAAGCTGTGGATAACTAATGGCTTTGAGGCGGGAATCTTCATCGTGTTCGCCAACGTCGCGCCAGAGAAGGGCTATCGCGGAATAACAGCATTCCTCATTGAAAGAGATTTCCCCGGTTTCACTGTTGGCAAGAAAGAAAACAAGCTCGGGATTCGGGCAAGCTCCACCTGCGAGTTGATTCTCGAAGACTGCCTGGTAAAGAAAGAGAACGTGCTCGGCGAAATCGGGAAGGGCTACAAAATTGCCATCGAGACGCTCAACGAAGGACGTATTGGCATCGGCGCGCAGATGGTTGGCATATCGCAGGGAGCGCTTGAATCCGGGATCAACTACTCGAAGGAACGCCAGCAGTTCGGCAAATCAATCGCCTCGTTCCAGGGAGTTCAGTTTCAGGTTGCGCAAGCTGCTACCGAGCTGGAGGCCGCGCGGTTGATCGTATATAACGCGGCGCGGATGAAGGACGCCGGCGAAGACTTCGTGATGCAAGCTGCGATGGCAAAGCTGCTCACTTCTCAAGTGGCGGAGCACGTTACTTCTCAGGTTGTCGACCTATTCGGAGGCTACGGCTTCACGAAGGACTATCCGGCTGAGAAATATTATCGCGACGCCAAGATCGGGAAGATTTACGAAGGCACTTCGAACATGCAGCTTCAAACGATCGCGAAGCTTCTGCTTGGGGACGTGTAGCACGCGAAACCGCCGCGCCAATGATCATCGAGCCTGAAATGATCATCATCCACGCAGGTGAGTTCCTGATGGGATGTAAAACCGGCGCGGCGAGCGAACGTCCTGTTCATCGCGTTTTTGTCAACGACTTCGCGATCGGCCGATTCGCAGTTACTAACCGACTCTACTTAACCTTCGTCGAGGACACACAACGCGAGCGACCACAGGGCTGGAACGACTCGCGATTCAATCACGCTGATCAACCCGTCACCAGCGTAAGCTGGTTCGACGCGGCTGCCTACTGCGAATGGCTCTCAGAAAAGACGCTCAGGCTCTACCGCCTTCCAAACGAGGCCGAATGGGAACTGGCCGCGCGAGGTGGACTCGAAAGCAAGCTATACACCTGGGGAGATGAGCCTCCACAAGCTCAGCCTACTTATTCGGAGCTGTGGTTGAACGGACCCGAGCCAGTCGGACGCCGACCGCCAAATGGGTTTGGGCTTTACGACATTTCCGAGAACGTTCACGAGTGGTGTTCGGATTGGTATGACGAGAATTACTATCTGAGCTCGCCGCATATCAACCCTCAAGGTCCGGCGGATGGAAAGAGAAGGTCTTCACGGGGAGGTTCGTGGCGGCACCAGATCAAGATCGCTCGGGTGGCAGCGCGGAGCAGCATCCCGCCTCAATACAAGTACAGCGATTACGGGTTTCGTTGCGCGATGAGCATATGAAGAAAGCAAAGCCAAGTAGTGACGAATTTATTCGTTCTCCGTTACGAATGGGCAAAGCCACGTAGTGACGAATTTATTCGTTCTCCGTTATGAATGGGCTTGACACTAGAACGAATAAATTGGTTACTAGGTGCTTTCATTTCTTGGTAAACTCAGCGCGATGCCGTACCAGCACCGAAAACTCACCTCTGAGGAACGTGAGCGCGTATTGAGCCAGCGTCAGGCGCGCGGCTTCCCGCTTCATGCACCCCCACACCTCTTTCGGGACGCCGGGTGCTACTTTATCTCGGCCGCCAATTTCGCGCATCGCCATCTTATGGCATCTCCGGATCGTCGGACTGACCTCGAGGCGCGGCTGCTGCAGGAGCTGCGGGAGCTTGGCGCCAACATATTCGGCTGGGTCGTCTTACCTAATCATTATCATGTGCTTCTGGGAGTCAATGAGTTGAATCAAGTCTCGGCGGCCATCAAAGGACTGCATGGCAAAACGTCGCGTGAATGGAATTTAGCTGACGGGCTCGTCGGAAAGCGACGAGTGTGGTATCGGTTCAGCGACCGTAAAATCCGAGACGACACTCATTTCTATCGCGCTCTGAACTACATCCATTTCAACCCCGTTAAGCACGGCTATGTGGAATCGGTATACGACTGGCGTTGGTCGAGTGTGCACAACTACCTTAGTAGTAGCGGACGAGACTGGCTTCGCGAGACATGGCGAAACTACAAACCTGATTATATGGGGCAAGGGTGGGACGATTGAGACTTCAACGAATAAATTCGTTACTACGTGTCGCGTGACGAATAAATTCGT
>DASXSR010000073.1:0-21397 GCA_036505875.1 Blastocatellia bacterium
GAAACATGCCTGACTGGAAAAAAGAGATCAAACAGCGGCTGGCCGGCTTGAAGCTCGAGCCGTGGCGTGAGGCCGAGATCGTTGAAGAGTTGGCCCAGCATCTCGAAGACCGCTACGCCGAGTTGCTCGCCGGCAGCGCGAACGCGGAGCAAGCTTTCCACGCGGTGGTTGCGGAGTTGAGTCATAGCGAATTGCTTCAGCAAGAGTTGCGGCGCGACGAACACTTTGTGCCCGAGCCTCCGGTATTAGGAGCGAGTGGGAGGAGAATCATGTTTGGAGATCTTTGGCTGGATCTGCGCTACGCCGTCCGCAGCCTCCGAAAGCACGCATTGCTTTCGACCGCAGTCTTCGTGACGCTCACTTTAGGTATCGGGCTCAACACGGCGGTCTTCACGCTGATCAACGCTGATGTCTTGCGCCCGCCCGTGGGCAAGGACCCCGATTCCTTTCTTCGGGTTCACGCAGCCTACACAAGAGACCCCGCGCATCCAGGCTTCCCGCAAAAGTTAACTCTGCAAGATTTTTTGGCCTTTCGCGATAACGCGCGTTCATGCGACCTGGCGGGAAGTGCGCAATTCAATGCGCAAATCGGCGAGGACGATCGCGCCAACGTTCGAGGCTGGCTGGTGACCTGCAATTTCCTTTCTGTGTATGGAGTGGATCGACCGATATTAGGCAGGCTGCTGGAGCCGGAAGACTGCTCTGCGGCGAATCCCGTTATCATCTTGAGCGAAGATCTGTGGCGGAGTGATTTTGGGGCAGACCCCAAAATCGTCGGGAAGGTCGTTCATCTCGATGATCAGCCAGTGACCGTCATTGGCGTCATCGCGGCGCCGTTCGGCCGGAACTTTGGCGCAAAGATCTGGTTGCCGTACACGCTCGCAGGTTATCTGAAGTTTGAGGAGCTTGAGATGGCGGATTCTCCAGCGGTGCGCGTGACCGGACGGCTCAAGCCGGGATTCTCAAGGCACGATGCTTCCGCTGAACTTGGGTTGATCGCCGGCCAGCAGGATTCACTTCACCCGGGACGAAAGACTACAGTCACCGTTACCGATGGCTCCTGGTTCGAGGAACCCGATCACCACGGCCTCGCCCTCTGGCTGATCCCGCTAATGATTGGAACTCTAACTCTCGTCACCCTGATAGCATGTGCTAACGTGATAACACTTCTTTTATCGCGAGGCGCCGCACGTCAGCAGGAGATCGCCGTTCGCCTGGCACTGGGGGCTGGAAGGATGCGGCTTGTCCGTATGCTTCTGACGGAGACCCTGCTGCTTGCGGGTGCGGCAGGCCTCGCGAGTCTATACCTCGCTTATCGACTTCCCACTCTCGTGTATGTTTTCATAAACGGCCGGCCGGCCGAATACGCACTGGCTCCGGACTGGCGAGTGTTCTCGTACGTGGCGGGCGTGACTCTCCTTGCTGGCGGATTGTCCGGCCTGACGCCCGCGTTAACGTCTTTGAAGTTCGATCTCTCGGAGGCGCTCGGCGGCCGTCAGAGTCTGTTTGGCAGCGCTCCAGGCAGAGGTCGGCTGCGCGACGTACTGGTCGGCGCACAGGTCGCTGTAGGCTTTGTGTTGCTGGCGGCTGCGGGCCTCTTCTTTCGCACCTATCAACAAGTGGCTAACCTCGATGCGGGCTTTGAAACGCGGCAGGTGCTTGCGGCGCCGATGCAGATGCTGCTCAAAGATCAGGTCCACGCGCGGCGATCCTGGTCCGCCTTCCACCGCACGCTCACCCAACGCGTCGGAGCTCTGCCTGGAGTGCAATCGGTCGCCTATGCGAGCGCGCTCCCGTTTGGAGTCCACGAAAGAATGGAAGTTCGGCTCGCGGGCGAACCTGCGCGCGAGGTAGCAACAAACGCGGTGTCGCCCGAATTCTTTGCCACTTGTAGCATTCCCCTTGTCCGCGGACGCGCGCTCACAAGAACCGATTCGGCTGACGGAGCGAGCGTCTCGCACGTAGTCGTCTCACAAGAGATGGCGCGGGAGTTCTGGGGCACAGAAAATCCGCTCGGCAAGACGTTGCGGACTCCGGATGGTGATCTCCTGGAAGTCGTCGGAGTTGCAAGCGATATCAGATCGCAGCGAATGGGGGCGCCTGATGGTCCTTTGATCTATCGGCCTTGGAACCCGGATTCTCGGCCCTATGTGCCGCTCGTGCGCTTCGTAGGTAATTCAGCACCCTTGTCGCGCGCCGTTGCCGCCGCCTGCGGTGAGATGATTCCCGGGGCTTCTGTCCACACAGGGACGATTCAATCGTGGATGGATGAGCCGCTTGACCCGTTGTGGACACTGGAGATGCTCATCGGGACTCTTGGGTCGCTTGCGCTTGTCCTGGCGGTCATCGGAATCTACGGTGTGGTCGCCTTTTCGGTCAGTCGGCGCACCAAGGAACTGGGGATTCGCATCGCGCTCGGCGCGCAAAAGAAAGACATCTTGCGCGCAGTGCTTGGCTACGGTGCGCGTCCCATTGTAGCGGGAATGCTTGCCGGCCTATCGCTTGCGCTGGTCGCGTCACCTGTGGTGGCTCGGGTCTTTCAACTTGCGCGAGCGCCATTCACACTGGACACGCGTGATCCGCTTCCGTACACGGCGGCTGCGGTTTTGTTGGGCCTCGTTGCCCTCGCCGCAATGCTGATCCCGGCGCGGCGAGCGACGAAGGTCGATCCGATGGTCGCGTTGCGGTATGAATAAATAAAGGTCCTATTGGCCCTATCGGTCTTATGAACTGGAAAGATGAAATCAAACGGCGGCTGGCGAGCTTAAAGCTCGATCCGACGCGCGAGGCGGAGATCGTCGAAGAGCTGGCTCAGCATCTGGCCGACCGTTACCGTGAGTTGGTCACTGGCGGCGCGAGCGATGAGGAAGCCGCGCGAGTCGCGCTGGCGGAGTTGAGCGACAGCCGTTTGCTCGCTCACGAGTTGCTAAGGGTTGAACGGCTGGTGCGACGGGAGCCTGTAGTCCTGGGATCCAATCGGAGGAGCAGTATGCTCGAAAGTCTGTGGCAAGACATGCGGTACGGCGCGCGGGTCCTGTTGAAGAAACCCGGCTTCACCTTAGTCGCGGCCACCACGCTTGCGCTCGGCATCGGCGGAAACGCCGCGATCTTCAGCGTTGTCAATGCGCTACTGCTCAGACCATTGCCGTATCGTGCGCCGGGACAGTTAGTGAAGGTCTTTCAGGCGCAGCCCGATCCGACGAAAGGTACGTTGGCATCGGTCTGGGCGTATCCGCGCTTTGAAGTACTGCGGGATCAGAATCAAAGCTTCGCCGCGGTCGCGGGGTTGAAGCAGAACCCTTACAACCTGACCGGCACTGATTCGCCTGAGCGTTTGCAAGTCGAGATGGTGTCGGCCAGCTACTTTCCATTGCTCGGTATTGAAGCTGTGGTCGGGCGCACATTCACCGCGGAAGAGGACCTCACGCCGGGTGCGAATCTCGTCGCGCTACTGAGCTACGGTCTCTGGCAACGACGCTTCGGAGGTGATCCGGAGGTGCTCGAGAAGACTATTGAGTTGGACAAGCATCCGTTCACTGTAGTCGGCGTGCTGCCACCCGGCTTTCGTGGACAGGATGGCACGGCGGACGCCTGGGTGACGATGATGTCCTCGGAGGTGTTGCGCTACAAGGGAAGCCTGACCAACCCGAACAACTATTCCTTTCAAGTGGTCGCTC
This sequence comes from Blastocatellia bacterium, assembly GCA_036505875.1. Lineage (GTDB taxonomy): Bacteria > Acidobacteriota > Blastocatellia > UBA7656 > UBA7656 > Onstottus_A. The sequence goes on from DASXSR010000073.1 coordinate 3,678, forward strand.
GGTTGAAAGCCGGCGTTACACTTGCACAAGCGCAAGCCGAGATGGCGCGGATCAGTGAGCAGATCGAACAGAAGTATCCCAGCCCAAAACAAACGCTCGCAGGGAATGCGAAAATTCCGGCGCTCGCGGCTCTGCAAAGTGCGAAGGTTGATCCGTCGATCAAGAGATCATTCTTGATTTTGTTGGCTGCTGTTGGGCTAGTGCTGCTGATCGCCTGCGCCAACACGGCAAATCTACTGATGGCACGCGCGGTGACGCGTCGACGCGAGTTCGCCGTGCGAATGGCGCTGGGCGCGGGGCGGTTGCGATTGATGCGTCAGTTGCTGACCGAAAGTATGCTGTTGGGTTTGCTCGGCGGCGCGTTGGGCGTCGTGGTCGCATATTGGGGATTGGAATTGCTAAAGGAATTTCGGCCAAGCGATAACGCGCCATTCTGGACCTCCTACACGCGCACGTTCGACTTCTTCACGATCAAGCTGGACTTCATCGTGCTCACCTTTAACTTCACGCTTGCACTGCTGACCGGCGTGCTCTTCGGCTTGTTACCCGCGATTCAATCTTCATTCGCCAGCGTCAATGAGACCTTGAAGGAAGGCGCAGGCGGTTCAACCGTCGGCTTCCGCAGTTTGCGCGGACTTAGCGCGCGCGGCTTACTGGTCGTCGGTGAAATCGCGCTTGCGTTGGTGTTGCTTGTCGGCGCCGGGTTGATGCTCAAGAGCTTGGCGCGCTTGCAGTCGGTTAACCTGGGCTTTGTGACGGACAACGTGGTAACCATGGCTGCGCCTTCACGCGGAGCCAAGCCGGAGTTTTACGAGCGATTGCTCTCACGCGTGCGAACCCTGCCCGGCGTTGAGGCGGCTTCTGTTGGCAGCACCGCTCCTCTTCTTGGTTATGCAAGCAAAACCGTGATGGATATCGAAGGCCGCACCGACATCAAGCAAGTCGGTGTCGGCGTCCACAGCGTCTCGCCGGATTATTTCAGGACGTTGCGCATCAACCTGGTCAGGGGACGTGTCTTCACTGAACAAGATCGCGCCGGCGCCCCTCGTGTCGCCATCATCAACCAGGCCGCAGCCGAAGAGTTTTTCTCAGGCGAAGACCCGCTAGGCAAGCGCATCCGTCCTTACATAGATCCGATGTATGAGACCACTGAAAAGCTGGTTGAGATCGTTGGCGTCGTCAGCGACGTTAGATATGGTCGACTAGAAGAACTCATCGAGCCGGATGTTTATCTTTCAGCTCTACAGCCCACGGACCCGGCACAAATCGTTATCCTTCGTACGGCCATTGATCCGACCGGTATCACAGCGGCGGTGCGAAACGAAGTGCTGGAGTTAGACCGCAACGTCCCGCTCACCGCAATTCAGACGATGAAGGAGCGTACTGCTGAAGTAACTTCGCGCACCCGCTTCATCGCTGAGTTGCTGGGGTTGTTTGCAGGCTTGGCGGTGTTGCTGTCAGCAGTCGGAATCTATGGCGTGATGGCCTATAGCGTCTCGGCGCGCACGCGCGAGTTGGGTATTCGCATCACACTCGGAGCGCAACGCGCCGATGTGCTGCGACTGATGATGGGCGACGGTATTGTTCTGGTCCTCATCGGAGTGGCAGCGGGATTGATCGCGGCCTGGGCAGCTTCACGCGTACTGCAGAGCCAGCTTTATCAAGTGCGTCCGGGCGATCCACTTGTATTTTTCGCCGTCGCGTTGACGTTGGCTGGTGCAGCGCTGCTGGCGTGTTATCTGCCGGCGCGTCGGGCGGCGAAGGTCGATCCGATGGTGTCGCTCCGACATGAATGAGTCATTGGTGGCTTGTCATTAGTTCTCAAAAGCGGAGGACAAAGATATGCACTGGGTGGAAAACAGAGATCGGACATGAGTGATTGGTCATTGGTCATGAGCTTCCAGGAATGACGATGTCAAATATTGTGCATGTAACTCCCTTTCTCCTTGTCCCCGACCTCGACGACGCGCTTGATTTCTTCACGCGCGTGCTCGGGTTCACCGTTCCATTTCAAATGCAGAACTATGCCTACCTCTCGCTTGACACAGCGGGCCTGCGGCTGCTGGCGGAGCATTCTGCAACGCCCGTCACGCGCGAGCATGCACACACGACCGTTTACATTGATGTGCGCGATGTGGATGCGCTCTACGCGGAACTGCAATCGCGGCTCGCCACATTGCCCGCAGAGGACGTGCAGCCACCTGTCAACCAGTATTGGGGAATGCGCGAACTCAGCGTGCGGATGCCTGACGGCAACTGGCTAACCTTCGGGCAAGCGATTCCGAGTTAGACGGAGCAGGGAATTACCTTATGCCTGAGTGGAAACAAGAAATCAGATTGCGACTGGCGAACTTGAAGCTCGAGCCAACCCGCGAGGCCGAGATCATCGAGGAGTTGGCTCAGCACCTCGATGACCGTTACTCCGAGTTGCTCGCGAGCGGGGCAACTGATGACGAAGCGGCTCGGGCCGCGCTTGCGGAGTTAAGTGAAAGCGAGACGCTCCGGCGTGAACTGCGTCACGTTGAACCGGCGGTGACGCAGGAGGCTGTCGTTATAGGATCAAACAGGAGGAGCAACATGCTCGCAGATCTGTGGCAAGACCTACGCTACGCCGCGAGAATGTTGCTGAAACAACCCGGCTTCACCTTGATTGCGATCTTGACGCTTGCGCTCGGAATTGGTGCTAATACTGCTGTTTTCAGCGTGGTCGATGCCGTGCTGCTGAAGCCGTTGCCAGTCACCGCGCCCGCTGAACTTGTGCTTTTCAAATGGAACTCCGGGCCGAAACGACTTGCGGGCAGCGTGCAAGGCATTCGCACTGACACGGCTACCGGACTGAGTACCAGCACATCATTCTCCTATGCGACGTTCGAGCAGTTTCAAGCTCAAAATCACACGCTCACGGATGTCTTTGCCTTCGCGCCGTTCTGGCAACTGAATGTCAATGTGGACGGTGAAGCTGAGATCGCAAGCGGTCAACTCGTTAGTGGGGGATACTATCAGGGTCTGGGCATCTCAACCATCGCCGGGCGGCCAATCGAAGATGAGGATGATCGCGCAAGCTCCAGCCCCGTCGCCGTCGTCAGCCATCAATACTGGCAGCGCCGGTTCGGCGGCGATCAGGCGGTGATTGGCAAAGTCATCACAGTGAATGGTCTGATTTTGACTATCATCGGCGTCACGCCGCGAGAGTTTTCGGGCACGCTCGACCTCGGCACGACGCCCGATTTTTCAATCCCGCTGGCGCTCGAACCGCGACTCCGGATGAGCGATTCATCCGATCTGGACGAACCGTGGACATGGTGGTTGAAGGTGATGGGGCGAGTTAAGCCCGGAGTGACCAAAGAACAGGTGCGTGGAGATTTGGTAGGCGTTTTTCAGCAGAGCGCGCTCGAGGGCTGGCAGGCCATGCCCGCGCCGCGCCGCTCATCGGGAGGCGAAGGGCCGCGCGATGTGCCGAGTTTGAAGGTGCTGAACGGCAGTCAAGGTTTGACCGAAGTGCGCGAGTCTTACGCTCAGCCGCTGAAAATAATGATGGGCATTGTCGGGCTTGTCTTGCTGATTGTTTGCGCCAACCTCGCCAATCTCTTCCTTGCGCGAGCTGAAAGGCGGCGAAAGGAGATCGCCGTGCGCCTCGCACTCGGCGCCAGTCGCTTCAGGTTAATCAGACAACTGCTGACGGAGAGCGTTTTGCTGGCGCTGATGGGTGGAGTCGTCGGTTGGCTCTTCTCGCTCTGGACAAAAGACTTGCTCTTGCGGTGGAACCCGTGGCGTCCGGGCGGAACGGAAGTTGATCTCCGGCTTGATTGGCGCGTCTTCGGTTTTGCGGCAGCGGTTTCATTGTTCACTGGTATGCTGTTTGGATTGATGCCTGCCTGGCAGGCGACGCGCGTTGAACTTCAGTCGGCGCTCAAAGAAAACACCGGCGGTGCGTCAGGCTCGCGCCCGCTGCTCGGCAAGTCGCTGGTGGTCGCGCAAGTGGCCGTTTCAATATCGCTACTGGTCGGTGCGGGGTTGTTTGTGCGCACGCTCCGCAACCTTCACCAGGTGGATCTCGGCTTCAATCGCGCGAACTTGCTGCTCTTCAGAGTGGATCCCCGGCTTAACAACTATCAAGGCGAGCAGATCGCCAACCTTTACGAGCGAATGATCGAGAGTATCAGCGCCCTGCCGGGCGTACGCGCGGCGACGATGTCGCGCCATCCTCTGCTAAGCGGGAGTTCAGCGAGCGGTCAGATCTTCATCGCCGGGCAGCCGCCGCGCTCCGGTGATGAGAATTTCGTGTGGGTACATCGCGTGAGGGCGAATTTTTTTGAGACTATGGAGATCTCCCTTATGGCCGGGAGGGACTTGAGTCCACACGATGACCGGCGCGCGCCCAAAGTGGCGGTCGTCAGTCAATCGCTTGTGAAAAAGTTCTTCCCGCACGAGAACCCGATTGGCAAACACTTCGGCTTCGGCGCGCCCGAACATAGCAATGAGCTCGAGATTGTCGGCGTTGTCGGCGATACCGAATACACGAGCCTGAGACAGCAGCACCCGCCCACGGTTTATGTTTCCTACTTGCAGGAGGGGATTTCGCAAATGAACTTCGAGGTACGTACCATTGACGATCCAATCGCGATGATCCCAGCCATTCGCGGCGTGGTGCGCGAAGTCGACGCGAACTTGCCGCTCTTTGATGTCACGACGCAAAGCGCGCAGGCCGAAGAATCGGTTGCGTCGGAGCGCCTCTTCGCCCAATTGAGCAGCTTTTTCGCGCTGCTTTCGTTAGCACTGGCGAGCATCGGCTTGTACGGCGTCATGGCTTATGGAGTGGCGCAACGCACGCGCGAGATGGGCATTCGGGTTGCGTTAGGTGCGCAGGCAGGCGATGTGTTGCGACTGGTCATTGGTCAGGGAATGAAGATGGTCTTGCTCGGCATGTTTATCGGCCTGCCGGCATCGTTGGCGCTGACGCGCCTGGTGAAAAGTTTACTGTTCGGCGTGAGCGCAACGGATCCGTTGACGTTTGCGGTGATTGCTGTGTTGCTCATCAGCGTGGCGGTCGTTGCTTGTTATGTGCCGGCGCGACGGGCGACGAAGGTCGACCCGATGGTGGCGCTCAGATATGAATGATCGCGGAATGCGGTTTCGGATTTCGGACTCTAAAATGAAAATGGAACCACTTTGATTACGTTTGCGTGCAACCTTGTCTCAGGTATAGTCACTTAAACTGAAGGCGTGGCTCACGCAATGGAGATTCACGAATGATCTCGGTACGCAATGTCGAAAAGTTTTTTGAATCCGGCGTCGGTAAAACGTTCGTGCTTCGCCGCGTTAACATCGACGTCAGGCCAGGCGAGTTCGTCTCGATAATGGGGCCTTCGGGTGCGGGAAAGTCGACCCTTCTTCACATCCTCGGCATGCACGACAGCGCTTGGACCGGTGAATACTACTTCCTGGATCAGCCGGTGCACAAGCTCGGGCAAAAAGAAAGAGCCGCGCTGCGCAACTCGAACATAGGCTTTGTGTTTCAGAGTTATCACCTGCTCGATCATATGAGTGTTTACGAGAATCTCGAAGTGCCGCTTTCGTATCGAAACTTCAAGAAGGCCGAGCGCGAAAGCATAGTCTGCGACGTGCTCGACCGATTTCAGATTGTTGCCAAGAGAAATCTCTACCCGACTCAGTTGTCCGGCGGTCAACAGCAGCTTGTCGGCGTCGCGCGAGCGGTGGTCGCCAACCCGAAAGTCATTCTGGCGGACGAGCCGACCGGCAATTTGCACTCGGATCAGGGAAGGGAAATCATGGAGCTGTTCAAGAGGCTCAACGCGGCCGGCGCGACCATCGTTCAAGTCACCCATTCAGACGTAAACGCTTCTTACGGAGATCGGATCATCAAGCTCAGTGACGGTTGGGTGGTTACTGATTGAGCGCTTTGACAAGAACATTGGTGCAGAAGTTGTTTACGGAACTTGAGGCAATTGTGTTAAGATTACGCACGCAACAATCTAGTCAGGCCCGCCTCGGTGGCAGGAACTCGTTTGAGAATTTGTTGGGGTAGTAAGGATGGATATACCGCGTAAATCTGCAGCCAAGAAGCGCCGCGTGCGCCGGATCCTCTACGCTCTGGCGGCGATCGTCGCAGTGGCTGTAATAACAGTTGGCGTGTCGCGATTGAGGCCTGCCGCGCCCAGCGTCGATGCCGCCACGATGTTGTCGGACAAGGTCAAGCGCGGTCCGATGCTGCGCCAAGTGCACGGAATGGGCACGCTCGTGCCGGAAGAAATTCGCTACGTTCCGGCGATCAGCGTGGGCAGAGTTGAGAAACGGCTCGCGCAGCCCGGCGCCCAAGTCCAAGCTTCGACTCTACTGTTAGAGCTAAGCAACCCGCAAATTCAGCAAGCATTCGTCGATGCCGAGTCGCAGCTTCGCGCTGCCGAGGCTAACCTTACAACGTTGAAAGTTCAACTGAATAAGCAGATCCTCGATCAGGAAGCGTCGCTCGCGCAGGTCAGTTCTGATTTTCGCAAGGCCAAGATGCAGTTTGAGGTGAACGACTCTCTGGGCAAGCAAGGTCTCAAATCATCTCTCGAAGTGCAACTATCCAAAATTGCGGCGGAGGACTTGGAGAGTCGGGTGTCGCTGGAAACCAAGCGGCTGGCCGGCAGCCGCGAGGAAGGCAAAGCCAGGCTTGCCGCTGAAGACGAGAAAGTCCGTCAGCTCAAAGACGCCGTCCAGTTGAGGCGCACCGAGCTTGACGCACTGAAGGTTCGTGCCGGCATCGACGGCGAATTGCAAACCGTTGAAGTTCAGGTTGGGCAACAGGTAACCGTCGGCCAGAACCTCGCGAGAGTCGCAAACCCGAAACGCCTGAAGGCGGAACTAAAGATCGCCGAGACCCAGGCTAAAGACATTCAGATCGGACAGCCGGTCTCGATTGACACTCGCGTCGGAATTGTTCCCGGCAAAGTGATCCGAATCGATCCGCACGTCGAAAGCGGAACACGAACGGTTGATTCGTCTCTGGAAGGTGAATTACCGAGGGGCGCCGTGCCCGATTTGAGCGTCGACGGAACGATACAGCTTGAGAAGCTCGAAAACGTGCTCTACGTCGGCCGCCCGGTTCACGGTAGTGAAAACAGCACCGTAGGCCTGTTCAAATATGATCCGGATGGCGCCGGCGCCTCGCGCGTGCAAGTAAGGCTGGGGCGCAGCAACGTCACCCAAATCGAGGTCGTCGAGGGCCTGAAGGAAGGGGATCGAATTATCCTGTCGGACACGTCGCAGTGGGACTCTGAAAATCGCATTCGTCTGAACTAACATCAAGAAAGTTGGAGGAACTAAGACATATGAGCGCTAACAATCATCCGCTCATTCGCCTTGAGAACGTTACCAAGGTATTTCTAACCGATGAGGTTGAGACACATGCCCTGTCAGGCGTTCAGATGGAGATCAAAAAGGGCGAATACATCTCGATCGCCGGACCCTCGGGTTGCGGCAAATCGACACTGCTGTCGATCCTAGGGTTGCTGGATTCGCCCACCGACGGCGACTACTGGCTCGACGGGAAACCGGTTGCCGATCTGCCGTTGTCCGAACGCGCGCGAGTACGAAATCGCGAAGTCGGGTTTATATTTCAAAGCTTCAACTTGATCGGTGACCTGAACGTTTACGAGAACGTCGAACTGCCCCTGACCTATCGCGGCACCAAATCCGCCGATCGCAAGAAGCGAGTCATGGACGCGCTCGAACGCGTCGGCATGGCGCATCGGGCCAAACATCTTCCCTCTCAGCTTTCTGGCGGTCAGCAGCAACGCGTCGCGGTTGCGCGAGCAGTGGCCGGTGATCCGTTGATTTTGCTTGCGGATGAGCCAACCGGAAATCTCGATTCGACAAACGGCGAAGCGGTGATGGAACTGCTGGCAGAGCTCCACAAGCAAGGGGCGACGGTATGCATGGTTACGCACGACCCGCGATACGCGCGTCACGCCGATCGACAGGTGCACTTGTTTGATGGTCGCGTCGTCGACGAAGCACACGAGCCTAAAGCTGAGCACGAACTTCAAAACGCCGGCTTTGATCAAGTCTAAGCCGAAGGTCGGAAGTCAGAGCTATGCCCTCTGACTTCCGACCGCCGCCTCCCTCCTGTATCGTAATCTCGATGAGAGTCTTTGCAATTGGCGACCTGCACCTTGCGGGCGGCACCGGAAAAACTATGGATCGATTCGGTGAACACTGGCGCGACCACGATCGAAAGATCTTCCGAGCGTGGCAGCGATCGGTGCGCGATGACGATCTTGTTGTGATCGCTGGTGATACAAGCTGGGCGATGCGGCTTGAAGACGCGTTGCCCGACCTGAATCAAATCGCAGACATGCCCGGTCTCAAGCTGCTCATCAAAGGCAACCACGACTACTGGTGGCAATCCAAATCGAAAATGGAACGCACGCTTCACGCGTCCATTAAGGTCCTTCAGGCCGGCTCGATCATTGTCAACCGCGTGGCGGTGGCTGGAACCCGCGGATGGATTTGTCCAAATGATGAACACTTCGACGAACAAGACGCCAAGATATACGAACGCGAAGTCGGACGGTTAAGGTTGGCGCTTGAATCGCTCCGCGGCCGCCGGAACGAGTACGACACGCTGGTTGTGGCACTGCACTATCCGCCAACAAACGCCGCGCATCAACCTTCCAGCTTTACGGATTTGATCGACGAGAATAGCGCTGACGTGTGCGTCTACGGTCACCTTCACGGCGAGGACATAAAGACTGCCCTAACGGGATCGCGTGGCAAAACTAAGTACTTCCTCGTGAGCGCAGACGCGGTTGATTTCGCGCCAGCGGAGTTATCATTCAGTAGCGAATAGCCTTTAGTATACCCTCTTGCTGTTGTATGATCAGTTCTTGCGACGATGGTTTTGTCGCAAGCGCGAATCCATTGGCGTCCAATTTCGCGTAGAATTCCACGAGGGTTAGGAAGCGTTGGAGTCACCTCGAGACTCAAGAGAGTTCAACACTCGAGATCAGGATTGGGCGGCGCTCATACGACGAGTCGCCGATGGGGACCAGTCTGCGCTCACAACGCTGTATGACGCGACCAGCAGATTCGTGTTCGGATTGATCCTGCGAGTGGTGGGTGACAGGGCAACGGCGGAAGAAGTTCTGCTTGATGTTTACACTCAGGCGTGGAGGCAGGCCGCGAGTTACGACGAACAACGAGGCGCGCCGCTGGCTTGGTTGATGACCATCGCGCGTACGCGAGGCATCGATCGCCTCCGCTCCGGGCGTTACGAACGGCACAACAAAGAGCCGCTCGAGTCGATGGGGGATGTGACGGCGACAACCTCGAGCCCGGAAGAGGATAGCGTCATCGCCGAAAGGCGTCGGTTGGTCCATTCAGCACTGGACGCGTTGTCAACCGAGCAGCGGGAAGTTATCGAGTTGGCTTATTACTCTGGCTTGAGTCACAGTGAGATTGCGCTGCGACTCGGACAGCCGCTCGGGACCGTAAAGACGCGGACGCGGCTTGGAATGATGAAACTGCGCGAGATGCTCCGTCCCGTGCTTGAGGGTCAGATATGAGTAATAGCGACTACCCATTGAATTACGTGGCGAGGAAGTAACAACTTGAAGCACGACCGAATAACAAGAACAGAACAAGAGAACGCCGCGCTTTATGCGCTTGGAGCGCTTTCGCAACACGAGGCACATGCGTTTGAAGCGCACCTGGGCGATGACTGCCATGTCTGTGACGCAGAGTTGAAACAGTTCGAAAAAGTCGTTGCAGTCCTGGGAGAGGCCACCGCGCCTGTGCCGCCTTCTTCCTATCTTCGCGACCTGCTTACCGTGCGCGTCGAGAGAGAAGCGCAAACCGCTTCGCCTCTTTCCGCGTCTGTGATTCGCTTTCCAGAGAAGCCCGCCGTGACACCACAGAAGATTGCACCCGCCCGCGCACCGTTTGGAAAAATGCTTTTGCCTTGGGCGGTTGCCGCAGCGCTCTTGATGGCTTTTCTGGCGACCGTGACTGTGTGGCTGGCGCAACGTCGATCGCAGGGGCTAGACAAAGATGCGATCGCGGCCCTTCAACGAGAGAATTCCGATCTCAGGGACCAGTTCGCCAACGAGACCGCTAAATCTGCGGAACTAGACCAAATCAACTCTGTTCTCACCGCGACTCGGTGGCAAATCGTACCGATGGCCGGACAAGATCCCGCGCCGGAATCATCCGCGAAAATCTACTGGGACTTGCCGGCCGCGCGTTGGGTCGTTACGGCGGATCTTCCGCCCGCCCCCGAAGGAAAGGTCTATCAGTTGTGGTTCGTCACACCCGAAGCGAAGGTAAGCGCGGGATTGATCGCTCCTGACAAAAAGGGCCACGGCTTCACCGTCTTGGAGCTGCCACCTGGCATTGGCAATATCGCCGCGGCGGCGATCACGCTTGAACCGGAAGGCGGATCGCAGCAACCTACCATGCCGATATACGTTCTCGGGAAGACTTCATAACAACTCAACCAAACAAACCATTGACGTAAGCCTCAGACGAAAACTCCACCAGGTCATCAAGCGTCTCGCCGGTTCCCACGTAGCGAATTGGGATTCCCAACTCTTTTGCTATCGAGATCACGATCCCGCCCTTCGCCGTGCCATCAAGCTTAGTCAGCACAAGCCCAGTCACCGGCACGGCACGCGTAAATTGTCGAGCCTGCTCCAACCCGTTCTGACCCGTGACCGCATCCATGATGAGCAACACTTCGTGAGGCGCGCCCTCGACCTCTCGTCCTGCAACGCGGCGCATCTTCTCGAGTTCCTGCATCAGGTTGGCCTTGGTATGCAGGCGGCCGGCAGTATCGATGATCAGCACATCCGCGTTACGGGCCTTCGCCGCCCGTATCGAATCGAACACTACTGCGGAAGGATCGGTGCCGGGCTTTTGCTGGACCAGAGGCACTCCTGAACGGTCGGCCCAAATCGCAAGCTGATCGTTGGCAGCGGCGCGGAACGTGTCTGCGGCGCAGATCAGCACCTCGTTGCCCTCGCTCTTGATCCGGTGCGCGAGCTTTCCGATGGTTGTAGTCTTGCCTACACCGTTAACGCCGACGATCATAATGACATAAGGTCTGATGTCGAGCGGCACTTCGGTCTCAGACGCAACAGTTCCGCTCTTGCGATTGCGCTCAGCGGTTTCGAGAATATCCTTTAACTCTGATTTGATCAGTCCGGTTAGTTCCACGACGTCGCCGAGTTGTTTGCGATTGAGTTGCTGACGCGCCTTCTCGATTATCGCCATCGAAGTCTGCACGCCGATGTCCGCGCCAATAAGCGCTTCTTCCAGCTCGTCAAGAAGCGCGGCATCGATCTCGCGGCGCCCGCCGATGACAGAGTCGATTCGATCGGCGAGCCTTTCGCGGGTGGAGGAGACCGCTTGCGCGAACTTCTCGTAGAATTCCGGTTCCGGTCCTTCTTCCCAGCGTGCCGCGATCGCCTCTTCTTCATCTGTGGCCGCGCGATTCAATCCGAGGGTTATGATGTCAGGTTCCTTCTTGCGCTTCCAAAAAGCCATAACGAAATTGCCGCTCCGTTCAGATTATGAGAGATGACGCAGGATCAAGTCGAGCGAGACTGGATTTTGAAGGACGAACCTTCGCTGATGTCAACGGCGGTCGAAGTTGAAGCGTGAGGGTACCGCGCGGCGGTGTGATCTGCCAACTTTGAACCTGTTGAAAACAGGTGGGCGACCTCAGCGCTGGCATTTGACATCCCCGATCAATGTGGGGCATCGCGCCTGCCAGCACGTCCGGCCCCCGTTGGGTTAACGTTGGTAAAAAATTGGCAAATCCAATCACCAACCTCGCAGAAAACCCTCAGCCTTTCGGGATGGTACAGAGAGGAATTGAAAATTGCAAATTGAAAATTGAAAATTGACACGAAGTTCGTCAGTCGTATTGGAAATTACAGTTAGCGGCGCCCGAATCAATTTGCAATTTTGAATTTCTCTTTCTTTACCAGGGCATCTTCAGTCTAACGATGTCCTTCATTTGGACAAGGTGATTGAGGTCATTGCCTTTGATTTGGCGAATCACAAGCTGCTCGATAGTCATCGGACCGTCGATCTCGTGCATGCCGCCGCGCGACCAGGCTTCGACCGGCGCGCCTGCGAGCGTCTGAACTGTCTCCCATCGGAGCCGCTTGAATTCTTCCAACGCAGCCTTCGCATCTTGATCAATGTAGTCGCTTTCAAGTGCCAGCCGGTCCTGATCGACGTTCGGCAGGAGCGGATTGCTCTCGGTGAGCATCCGCCGATAGCGCGCCAAATAGGCCAGCCGCTCCATGTCGCGCAAGTGGCACATGATTTCTTTGATCGACCACTTGTTCGGAATGGGCCGCCATCTCAACGTCTCTTCATCAATATCCTTAAGCAAGTCGTCCAGCTCATTTGGAAGCGACTTGAGATTCCAGACCAATCTATCTTTTTCTCGCTGATCCATTTCGCTCCTCGCTGGCAACGATAACGTCGAAGCATGCGCTCGCTTGCCCTTGGGCGCCGACTGGCAGCGCATGTCAAAGCTCGTTGAAAGATGCTAGATTAACAGACGAATCAGCGTGACGAAAACGAATTACGCAAACTGAATCGGAGATCGACTGATGAAGTTTTCGACCAAGGCAATTCACGCGGGGCAAGAGCCCGATCCGGCGACTGGCGCGGTCAGCGTGCCGATTTATCAAACGTCAACCTATGCCCAGGAAGCGCTCGGAAAACATAAAGGCTTCGAATATGCACGCACTCAGAACCCGACTCGCCTGGCGCTCGAGCGCAACCTGGCGGCGCTCGAAGGTGGACGGGCCTGCTTCGCGTTCGCGTCGGGAATGGCGGCTACAAACGCCGTGATGACGCTGCTCAAGGCCGGCGATCACGTCATCGTCAGCGACAACACCTACGGCGGGACGTTTCGGTTATTCGACAAAGTGCTGCGCAACTTCGGGCTCCAGTTCAGCTACGTCGACGCGCGCGAGCCTGTCAACATCGAAGAAGCCGCGCGAGCCGAAACACGCATGCTCTTCATCGAAACTCCCACCAACCCGGTCATGTCGTTGGTTGACATCAAAGCGGCCTCGGAGATAACCCGACGGCGCGGCATTCGATTGGTCGTAGACAATACTTTTATGAGCCCTTTCTTTCAACGGCCACTCGAGCTCGGAGCGGACATCGTCGTGCACTCGACGACGAAATATCTCAACGGTCACAGCGACAGCGTGGGCGGCGCGGTCATACTGAACGATGAGGAAGACATTCGCGCGATGGCTTTCATTCAAAACGCAGCCGGTGCGATTCTGTCGCCGATGGATTCATGGCTGGTGATGCGCGGAACCAAGACGCTTGTGGTGCGAATGCGACAACACGACGAGAATGGCCGGCGAGTTGCGCAATTTCTTTCCGAGCATCCTAAGGTCCGAAAAGTTTATTATCCGGGGCTTAAGTCGCATCCGCAGCACGAGCTTGCCGAGCGGCAGATGTCGGGCTTCGGCGGAATGATCTCGTTCGAGACCGGCTCACTCGAAAACGCCAGGAGCGTGCTTGAATCAGTGAAGGTCTGCACGCTTGGGGAGTCGCTCGGAGGTGTCGAGACCTTGATCTCTCATCCGGCCACGATGACTCACGCGTCGGTGCCGGAAGCCGAGCGCAATCGACTCGGCATAACCGACGGACTTGTCAGGGTGTCGGTGGGAATCGAAGACGTGGAGGACATAATCGCGGACTTGGATCAGGCTGTGAGCAAGCTATAGCCGATAGTCCGTAGTCCGCAGCCCGCTGTTCGTAGCTACTGTTAGCAACGGACTACGGAACGGACCACTGACCACGGACTGCCAACTAATTGCCATTGAACTCGAAATCAATCATAATCACAAACCCAAGCTGTCCGAACTCGTAAACGGGAAGCCACGTCACGCTAATCTGATCTAAGCAATGGCTGAAGAGATCACTTTCAACATCTCGGTATACGCGAAGAGCGACGTGGGGATTGTCAGGCCCGGAAACGAAGACAATTTTTTGGTTTTGAATCTCTCGACCGCCGACACTTGGAAGCCGGGTAGCGAAAACAACGGCCCTTCCGAGAGTCTCACCAGCTTCAACCAGAGTCACTACGGCGCGCTTGTCGCGGTTACCGATGGGATGGGCGGGGCGCTTGCGGGGGAAGTCGCAAGCCGGCTGGCGGTCGAGTGCGTTCGCGATCGCATGCTCGAGCTTCAAGCCAGCCCTGTGTATTCCAAGTTCCCGTTTCACGAGCGGCTGCGCCTTTCGATCGAGCTCGCGAATCTTTATATCTACGAGATGAGCTTGAAGCGTTCGGAGTACACAGGGATGGGCGCGACCTTCACTGCTGTCGGACTGTTCGGAGTCACGGCGTATTTCGGGCAGGTGGGCGACAGCCGGGCGTTCTTGATTCGAAGCGATGAGATACAACAAATCACGCGCGACCAATCGCTCGTCGGTCAGTTGGTCGAGGCGGGCCACATAACGCAAGAAGAAGCTGAGCGGCATTCTTATCGCAACGTGATACTGCAGGCGCTTGGCGCATCGCCGAGCATAAACGTTGTGATCGACCGCTTACAGCTTCGCGATATGGACACGCTGGTGCTTTGCAGCGACGGACTGTCCAACAAAGTTCGGATTGATGAGATCAAGGAGGTGATCGACGCTTCGGATTCATTGAAAGAAGCGTGCGAGTCTCTCATAAATGAGGCTAACGAGCGCGGCGGCGAGGACAACATTACGGTACTCATCGCTCAAGTAAGCGGTGGCCGCCTCGTGAATGAACAAGCTGCGCCTGACCAAAGGATCACCGCTCCGCTTGCTGCTGATGAGTCGGACAGATGGGGCGCCGAAACGATCCCTCGCGATCCTGACCTCCCGTACAGCATCGACGACAGCTTGGTAGACGACGAAGAAGCCACGCTGCCGCCGGAAGACCAAACGATTCGGCCAGAACAGAATCCGGAGTAGTAAGATGGACAAGCAGCAATTTGACCTTGCGCTCCAGCAATTACACCACGAGCTTCAGCAGATCGAGTCGGTTGATGAGACTGAGCGACAACTCCTCCGGCAGTTGATGTCCGACATCAGAAAGCTGACCCGATCGGAGAATAGCGATCAACTGAGGGCGCCGGAGGGACTCGTCGAAGAGTTGACCGAGGGAATTGAACGCTTCGAAGCCTCACATCCGCAGGCGACGATGCTGATGGGTCAGGTGATTGATGCGTTGGGGAAGATGGGTATTTAACGTCGCACACACAGGAGCACAGGAGGCACAGGAGGCACAGGAGGATGGGTCAGGCCTTACATTGTGCAATTCAACCCGGCTCACCGCGTCTCTGATTTCCGTCGCACAGACTAGAGGACAGACTCTAGACTAGAGGAGGGGTCAGGCCTTACATTGTGTAATTCAACCGCTCACCGCGTCTCTGATTTCAGAGCCCTCCGCAGTTTTGCGACTTCACCATTTCCTCGACCGCTCCATCGCACGGCGTCAATTCGACGCGTCACCGTTGACGAATCCAACCCCAACGCCGCAGCCAACTCGCGGTTGCTCATCCCGTTCTCTTTCCCCAACACCATCACCGCTTCCTTGATCGCAACCGCCGCGCGTCTCTTACTGTTGCTGCACAACTCGTCTCGCCTCACCCCGCTGATCCTGGCCGCCGCCCTGAGCAGGTCTTCAATTCCTATGCTTCTCCGTTTTGATGTTCGCGCGATGCGATGCTCTCCGACTCGATGTTTGATCTCGTCCAAAAATTGCTCGCTGCCCAGCACACGTCCTTCCGCCGCCCGGTAATACTCTTCCTGGCTCTGGTAGCCGATCCCAGCATCCACAAATTGCTGATACACTTGGACCGCTCGTTTCCCGGTTGCCCCGAAGTGTCGCAGCACCGGTCCGGTGTCCACCAGTCCAGACTTATCCAGCCCGAGATACGCTCGGTGTCCGCTGTAGGAAAAGTCTTCGGGTCGTTTCACCATCTTTGCTCTCACCGGATTCAAATGGATGTAGCGGACCAATTCGCCCAAGTATCGATCCGACTGACAAAGTATTGACTTGTAGCGGCCCTGGAACAGGTGCCCGATCTTCCTGTATTTGCGGTTGTGATATTGACTATAGGTTGTCAGCGCTCTCTGCATTATGCGACTTATTGAGTCGTCGCACCTCTCGATGAGCAGATGAAAGTGGTTGGGCATCAGGCAATAGGCGTACAGATAAAATGGTAGTTTCGATTTTTGCAGCTCAAGGATGCCGGTAAACCGGAGATAGTCCGCATCTGAGTGGAAGATCTTTCTTCGGTTATTGCCACGAGAGATGACGTGATAGAGCCCACCGCCTATTTCGATTCGTGGCTTCCTCGCCATGATGAATCGCCATATTATGTCACAGTCCATCAAAAGTCAATATGTAAGGCCTGACCCCTCCTCTCGCCTCGTGGTTTTTCGTTATTTCGATTCGTGGCTTCCTCGCCATGATGAATCGCCATATTATGAAACAGTCCATCAAAAGTCAATATGTAAGGCCTGACCCCTCTGCTGCAGCTGTTTTTGGTCGACGCCCGCGCTCGCTGACGCCCGCGCTTTGCCCTTGTGGCCCGCTGGAACTGCGCAGGGGGTCAATTCTTCATGCGCGTTAGGGGGGTCAGTTTTACATGAGTGTTTACCCTCGACAGGTTTTTGTAAGCGATGATGACTGTCAGAGGTTTGACCAGGTCTGGTACACGGGATTGGGCGGCGATGACGCAGGCAATTACAGTCAGACTGAAAATGCGTATAGAGGTTCTCCGGGCAGGAATCGTCAGTTTACTCCTCTCCACGTTTGAACCACACGGTCGCGACTATCAAACTCTACTGATAAACTTTGATGACCTTTGACCCACGCCAGACCGAGAAGGCTCCAGAGCTTGCCTTGATGCGGTTCTGAACTCCAATACCAGAACTCCGCTTCGTCGGCGTATTTAGTTGAGTGAGGTTGCCCAACTAAGTCTCGGACTTCATCCTTAGTCATATCGGGTTTGATATGTGCGGCGGCATTTTTCATTGCCCTGCTAACCATGAGATATGAAATCTCCTCTCGCGCAAGCTCAGCGATTGGAAGTCCTAACACAGTTACAAGGCTGACGATCAATACTTTTTTCATCGAATCATCCTTTCCTCTCGCTCAACAGACCAGACCATTTGCTAAGGACCCTTGACGGTATCGTCTGTTAGCTGAAAAGAGATCTCTCACCCATTCTCGGCCAGCGTCTATTGGCTCAAACGTTACGCTTCATCAAGCAAGGCGCTCCCCCTCGGGTGGCGGGTACAACAACATGAGCAAGTCGAAGATGTCCCAGTTCCCCCCGAATGGATTACCGCTAAATCCACCGCCCAAGCCAATGCCGAATGCATCACCGCCACCAGGTGGAGGATTTGAGCTCTTCTTCCAAGGATTGCACGTGAGCTTGACCGTCAGTTTTATTGGCTTCCCATAACCTTTAAGGAATTGATGAAAGGCATCGTTCTGACCAGTAAGGTCGACGCATCCGGCGGAGCCAGGAGTGTCTCCGCCGTGAACGAAGAATCCATTGGCGTCCCTACCTTGAAGGTTGGTTCCAGAATCTGGATGCAGCACAGTCCTGTAGTCACCCCAGGCGCTTCTCTCTTTTGAACTATGGGCCCATAGGGGATGCGAATAAACTGTCACAGTCTGGACGTATGGG
>DASXSR010000074.1:0-9910 GCA_036505875.1 Blastocatellia bacterium
AACGGCGCGTCGGATCGCGCCAGATGGCACTGAACAGGATGTACCGCTCGATCAGGTGCACAAGGATGACCGTTTGCGCGTACGTCCCGGCGAAAAGATTCCGGTCGATGGCGCCGTCCTCGAAGGAACGAGTTCGGTAGATGAGTCGATGGTCACCGGTGAATCAATTCCAGTCGAGAAGCGATCGGGTGATCGTGTGATCGGCGCAACCACAAATGGAACCGGCTCACTCGTGATCAAAGCCGAGCGAGTCGGCTCAGAGACGCTGCTGGCGCAGATCGTTCAGATGGTCGCGGAAGCACAACGCAGTCGCGCGCCGATCCAAAAGCTCGCTGATGTAGTCTCGGGTTACTTTGTTCCGGCCGTGATTCTAATCGCCATCATCACCTTCATAGTGTGGGCAATGATTGGCCCAGAACCGCGCATGGCGTACGCAATCATCAACGCCGTCGCGGTACTGATCATCGCCTGTCCTTGCGCGCTGGGTTTAGCAACGCCGATGTCGATCATGGTTGCTACAGGCAAGGGCGCGCAAGCTGGGGTGTTGTTCAAGAACGCAGAGGCGATTGAGGTACTTCGTGAAATAGATACTTTGGTAGTCGATAAGACCGGGACGCTTACGGAGGGAAAGCCAAAGCTGATCACGGTCGCGCCCGCTGACGGGTTCAATGAGCAGGAATTACTGCGACTTGCGGCAAGTCTTGAGCGCGGCAGTGAACATCCGCTGGCTGCGGCAATAGTTAGTGGCGGTCAGGAGCGCGGAGTTGAGCTTACGAAAACGGAGTCGTTTGCGTCCATCACCGGTAAAGGTGTTAAAGGACAGATTGATGGACACTCAGTGAGTCTGGGCAATAGTGCCTTACTGGATGAACTCGGAATCGATCCGGGTGAACTCGCCGCGCAAGCGGAAAAGTTCCGCGCAGATGGTCAGACTGTCATGTTTGTTACCGTTGATGGCAAACCTGCGGGGTTGCTTGGCGTGGCCGATCCGATCAAGCAATCGACGCCGGAGGCGATCAAACAACTGCACGACCAGGGGATCAAGGTAGTGATGCTCACTGGCGACAGCCGCACAACGGCACAGGCCGTCGCCGGCAAGCTCAACATTGACGAGGTAGTAGCCGAAGTGTTGCCTAATCAGAAAGCCGAAATCGTGAAACGGTTTCAAAGTGAAGGTCGAAAGGTCGCGATGGCGGGTGATGGCATTAACGACGCTCCTGCACTCGCCCAGGCTCAGGTGGGTATTGCCATGGGAACGGGTACGGACGTCGCGATGCAGAGCGCCGGTGTCACGTTGGTGAAGGGCGACTTACGGGGGATCGTTCGCGCAATTCATTTGAGTCGAGCGACGATGCTCAACATCAAACAGAATCTCTTCTTCGCATTCGTCTACAATTCGATTGGCGTCCCAATCGCGGCGGGCGTTCTTTATCCATTTGTCGGGATTCTACTAAGCCCAATGATCGCGGCGGCAGCGATGAGCTTCAGTTCAGTTTCGGTTATTGGCAATGCTCTGCGGCTAAGGCGCGTGTCTCTTTAGAGGCAGGATTCGGCTAGCGAGATTCTCCGCGCTTGCCGGGAGAATTTGCGCAGATACAGTTCTGCGACCAGTAAAAACACCCGCAAAGTCTTGGGCACGGCTGTTGCGGAGTGCTGCGGTGAATGTATGCGTCTGGACCGATATCCAGGCCGGGCAAGAATTGAAAGGTTGACTTCGATTAGCACTTTCCATAAAGTGCAAACGATCATGAAAAGGCGGGTCGCATCGTTGTTCCTTTTGCTCGTGCTGACCGGCGGAGTATTTGCTGGTGTGCCTCTGCGCTTCGGCGAGAGCGAATGCAGCATGGGCGGCATGACGGACATGGACTGTTGCAAAGCCGCGCTCATGCAAAGAGACACGCCTGAGGTTGCCGGCGCGAAGCTGTGTTGCGTACTTAGCTGCGCTCAGAACGGAACCACTTCGCCGCTTAGCGTTGGACGCGTTACGCCGCCTTCGCCAGCGCGTCCGTCGTTACATCCGGCGATTACGCAACCGTTGCCAAACCTCTCGTTGCTGTTTCGACGTATCGATCATTTCCATGGGCCGCCCGCCACTGGACCTACCTATCTTCGCAATCTCGCTCTTCTGATCTAATCCCCAACAAGGCCGTAGTCTGTCTTCTGTCAGGGTTGGTCCCGATTTCGTGGCTACCAGACAGATAGGGTAGGCGTGTATCGATCGGATCAATTCGTTCCGATGGCTGATGCTCGCCCGCCGGGTTAAGGACCGTTTACTTCTGGAAGGGATCAAACTTCGTTCACGGTCACGCCACAGTAACGCAGATAGGACAACGCTTCAGTTTGTGAAGCAGGCAAAAGGAAAAAGGTCATGAAAAGCAAAAAGAAATCCATCGCAACAGCTATCGCACTTGTCATTGCTCTTGGAGTGGTGGCTTCCCAAGTTCTGGCTCAACACACAGACCATCTTAACGTTGGTAAGAAGGGAATGGTGAGGTTGGATTCACAGGTGAGGGTAGGCGACCGTCTGGTCGATCCCGGGATGTACCACGTGCAGCACGTGGTCGAGGGAGCCGATCACGTTTTCATCTTCAAGCCGGTAACGATGCCGGCTGGCTACAAGGAGTACAGCATGGTCGAAGGCAGAGAGATCGTCAGATTGAAATGCCGCGTGGAACCAGTCGCTAAATCCGTGAGCAATACAAAGATCACATTCGGCCGAAACGCCGCGGGTGAGCGAGTATTAGAAGAGATTCAGATCCCCGGCGAAAAGGTAAAGCACGTCTTTTGAGTGAAGAGATAAGCCTCGAGGAACAAAGCCATGATCTGCAGCCCAACATTATTGCGCCGAAGTTGTCAGGGGAATGCTCATTCGCTTGCTGATCGAAAATGTTGCTCGGGGCTTTTCTCGGTTGGGAACCTGAACTCTAACCTCTACCTGCTTGAGAAGGAGAACAAGGGATTCTGGAAAGGAGCTTACGAATTACGAACAAAGAGTCGCGCCAAATCACGTCCTAACTGTCAACGAAGATCTTGAGGTCAAGGTTGACTTAATGGAGATCGAGCGGCATGGCTCAAGAGTAGCGGGGCCACGTCTATTGTGAGTGGCTCATGTTTAGAAAGGAATTGGAAATGAAAAAACTTTTGATTGTTGGATTGGTGACGCTTGGTTTTGTTGTCATAACGATAACCATTTGGCCTCAGAGGCAGAACGAAACGAAACCGATTGCCGTTAACCCGCCGGTTAGCCAGATCGCAACTATCTCGCAGCCGACAACCGCGAATCACGATCATCAGGCGATGTCGCGCGTGCCCGCGCACTACAACACTACTCCAGCGCCGAATGCGTTGAGAGGAACCCTCGCGCCGGAGATTTTTGCCGGCAATGTGCGGCTGGCATATCAGGCAGCGAAAGATATTCCGGAAGTCCTCGCGCAGATGCCCTGTTACTGCCATTGCGATATGAGTCAGGGCACAAGAGTCTTCAGAGCTGTTTTGAAGATGAGCACGGAGCAAATTGTGGAATCTGCATTGGCGAGGCATTGATGGCAAACAATCTAAAACGCCAGGGGTTAACGCCGGCTCAGATCCGAGAGCGAATAGTGCATGCGTACGGGGGAGAGACGGATAAGTAAGGGGATGTCTAGGCCGTCGAATCGAGCTCAGAGTTCAAAAACGGAGGAAACGATGAAGAAGGTTGCGATTTTAGTGAGTGTAATTACCGTGGCAGCCCTGCTTGCGGCTTGTGGATTCAAGATGGGAAGCACCGTTTCAACCGGGACGACAATTAAAGCTATCACAGTCGACAGCTTGACTGCGACGCTTTCCAACAGTACCGGTCAACTGAAACAGGGCGAGCACGAGATCATGCTCGCTTTCACTGATTCGTCGGGCAAACCGGTGGATGTTGGCGCGGTGTCGCTCAACTTTCATATGCCTGCAATGGGTGGGATGGCTGCGATGAATGATGCTGTTACCTTCACCACCACAGGCACCCCTGGACTTTATCGCGGCAAGGTGAATATTGATGTTGCCGGCGAGTGGCAAGCGCAACTTGCTTATGAAGGCTCGGCAGGCAAAGGCAAGACTACGTTTAGCGTGACCGCGCGATGATTCACCGACTCATTGAACTGAGCCTGCGCAATCGCGGCCTGGTGATCGCACTTTACCTCGGCCTTGCGGGATGGGGTTATTGGGCGTTGCTGCGTACGCCGGTCGACGCGATCCCGGATCTTTCTGAGAACCAGGTGATCGTCTTTACCGACTGGACGGGACGCTCGCCACGAGAGGTTGAGGATCAGGTTACGTATCCTCTGGTGACGAGCCTGCAAGGTCTGCCAGGCGTGCGCGTGGTTCGAGCGAGTTCGGCGTTCGGGTTTTCGATGATCAACATCATCTTTGAAGACAACATCGAACTCTACTGGGCGCGCACGCGCGTCCTGGAGCGTTTGAATCTCGTCGCGAAGCAGTTGCCAGAGGGCGTTACCCCCACGCTTGGCCCGGATGCTACGGGCGTGGGCCAGATCTTCTGGTACACGCTCGAAAGCGATCAGATGAGTCTGCGCGATCTGCGCACGCTGCAGGACTGGTTCGTGCGTTATCAGTTGAACTCGGTGCCGGGTGTCGCGGAAGTCGCCAGCGTCGGCGGGTATGTGCAGCAGTATCAGATCGACGTCGATCCGAACAAGCTGAGATCCTATGCGCTGTCGCTGTCAATGGTGGTCGAAGCAGTTCAGCGCTCAAACAATAACGTCGGCGGCAATGTCGTCGAGCAGTCGGGCCAATGGTCGGTGGTGCGCGGCGTTGGCCTGATTCGGTCGACCGCCGACGTTGAGAACATCATATTGACGGCCCAGAACGGCATACCGATCTACGTCAAGAACGTAGCGGAGGTAAAACTCGGCAACGCCTTTCGTTCCGGGGCCCTCGACAAGAACGGTCATGAGGCCGTAGGGGGGGTAGTGATCGCCCGATACGGTGTAAACACGCTCGAAGTGATCGACGCTGTAAAGCAGAAGATTGCGGCGATACAAACTGGCTTGCCGGCAGGCGTTCGCCTGGTTCCGTTCTACGATCGCACCGAACTGATCCTGCGTGCCACGCACACGCTCAAACGCGCACTCATCGAAGAACTGATCCTCGTCACACTCGCCCACATCCTCTTCCTGGCTCACTTCCGATCAATCTTGATTGTGACAATCCCTCTGCCGCTGGCGGTGCTGCTCGCGTTTCTGTTCATGTACTACATGGGCATCAGCTCTAACCTGATGTCGCTGTCGGGCATTGCCATAGCGATCGGTGTGCTGGTCGATGCCGGAATCGTGGTAACGGAAAATGCCTTCCGCTTCATTGAACAACGCAAAGTTGATCCGAAGGACCGGCCGCTGGTTTGGCAGACCGTCCTGGAATCGACGCGACTCGTGGGGCGGCCAATCTTCTTCTCGATGGCGATCATCATTCTCGCCTTCATTCCCGTTTTCTCTCTCACGGGTGAGGAAGGAAAGCTGTTTCACCCCCTCGCATTCACAAAGACGTTCGCGATGGCTGGCGCAACGATCATCGCAGTCACGTTAGTGCCGGTGCTCTGTACTTTGCTCCTTCGCGGTAAGTTTCACGCCGAGCAGGCAAACCCGGTGATGCGCGGATTACACTTCATTTACCGGCCCGTCTTGCGCTTTGCCTTAAATCATCGCGTGGTGACCGTCACTTTTGCCGCTTTGCTATTCGCTGGCGCCATCTTTCTAGCCACTGGCATCGGCAAAGAATTCATGCCGCCTCTCAATGAAGGCGACCTGATGTTCATGCCGGTGACTGATCCAGCCATAGCGATTGGTCAGGCGCTCAAGATCACAAGCAAACAGGATGAGATTCTAAAGAGTTTTCCGGAGGTTGAATGGGCCGTGGGTAAGGCTGGTCGCGCCGAAACTTCGACTGATCCCTCGCCAGTTAACATGACGGAAACAATTGTTCACCTAAAACCGACGGAGCAATGGCGACTGGGCATGACGCGCGAATCCTTGATCGCGGACCTGGATGACAAGCTACGTATCCCCGGCGTCACCAATATTTGGACCCAGCCTATTAAGAATCGCATCGACATGCTCTCAACCGGAATCCGTTCGCAGGTGGGCATAAAGGTATTTGGCAACGATTTGAAGACGCTTGAAGACCTCTCGCGGCGCCTCGCTGAGGTCGTGCGCAATGTGCCCGGTGCGAAGGACGTCTATCCCGAACAGATCAGCGGCGCGCCTTATATCGACATTCAGCTCAACCGAACCGCCGCCGCGCGTTACGGTATCGATGAGGGGGTAATCAACGAAGCGATCGAGAAAGGCATCGGCGAAACAAATCTTTCAGTGACGATTGAAGGTCGCCGGCGCTTTCCCGTGCGCGTGCGTTACGCGCCCGAGTTTCGAGGCGACGTACATGCACTTGGACAGATTCCGATAACGTCATCGACCGGCGCCCCTATTCCGCTGTCGCAGCTTGCGGACATCAGCGAGGTGCAAGGGCCGACGATGATCTCCAGCGAGAATGGCTTGCTGCGTGGCACAGTATTGCTGAACGTGCGTGGGCGAGATGTCGGAGGTTTTGTTGACGAGGCGAAGAATATGATCTCGCGCCAAATCCAGATGCCCCCGGGCTATTACATCGAGTGGAGTGGCGAATACGAGAATCAACAGCGCGCGCGGGGCCGTTTGCTAATTGTTGTTCCTATTGTGCTGATAGTGATTTTCGCATTGCTTTACATCACGTATCACTCGGCGGTCGAAGCTGCCCATGTGCTGCTGGCCGTGCCATTTGCTTTGACAGGCGGCATCTATCTGCTTTGGCTTCTGGGATACAACTTCTCAGTTGCGGTTTGGGTTGGTTTCATCGCACTTTTCGGAACCGCGGTCCAGACGGCCGTCGTGATGGTCATTTATTTGGAAGAAGCAGTGACGCGAAAGCGGCGTGAAGTCGGTCAATTAACTCGCGCCTCGCTAATCGAGGCAGTAACTGAAGGTGCGCTGCTACGCCTGCGACCAAAGGTCATGACTGTTTCAACCGTCGTCGCGTCGCTACTGCCGATCATGTGGAGCACGAGTGCGGGCGCTGAAGTGATGAAACCGTTGGCGACACCAGTGCTCGGCGGCATGCTCTCAAGTCTGTTGCATGTGCTGATCGTGACACCGGTGATTTTCTTCTGGTTGCGTGAGCGAGAATTGAAGAAGGAGAATCATCGTCGACAAATCGGCCCCGCGCGCCTTGTCGCGACAATCATTATCGCTGCTCTCTTACCTCAAACTGCGAAGGTTTCAGGCCAAGTCAACACGCAATCCGCACCCGCTCCCAGTAAATCTGAATTGTCGCGTTATCGCGATCAGTCAAGCGGTATGACTGCCGATGAGGCCGTCACCTACGCGCTGGCTCACAATGCCGAACTCGAAGCGGCGCGGAAGGAGATCGATGCGGCAAAAGCAATGGTCAAGCAGTCCCGACTGCGCGCCAATCCGCAGCTCGATATTGACGGCACGCGACAAATTACTGGTAAAGACAACAGCGTCATGGCGAGTGCGATGTTGCCACTTGAACTTGGCGGTCGACGTACAGCGCGAATTGCGGTCGCGGAGCGCGAAGTTGAAGTGCGTGAGCGCGAAATTGCCAACCGCGAGCGTTTGCTGGCAGCTGAAGTACGCATGAAGTTTGGAGGGGCTTTGGCGCAGGTGGTGAAGCTTTCGTTTACCGATGAATCGGTGGAAGCGAATCAGCAGAGCTTTAATCTGATCGCAGCACGCGTCGTCGAAGGCGCAACACCGCCCCTTGAACAAAACATGGCGCTTGTCGAACTAAACAGGTTGAAATCGCTGCGTGAGAGAGCGGTAGGTAAACTTGAGGGGTCACTGTTTGAATTGCGCAATCTCATCGGCATGCCTCCAGAACAGCCTTTACTATTGCGAGGAGACCTCGATCATCCAATCGATCAATTGCCGCCAGTACCTGAAGCCACTGAACGCGCGCTACGCGAGCGTGCCGACGTGCAAGCATTTCGGGCGAATGAAAACCTAGCGCTGGCGCGGATCGAACAGGCACGAGCGGAGGGTCGTCTAGACGCAAGTCTTAATGCTGGATATGAGCGAATGAATTCCAGCTTCCCGGTGTTCGGTGTGAACGAGCGTGGCACTTTACAGCCTGTGCAAGATGTCTTTCACTTTTTGAAGTTCGGCATTTCATTGGACTTGCCGGTACGCAATAAGAACCAGGGCGCAATCGAGGCTGCCTTCGCACAATTAGAAGCCGCGAAGTATCGGCGCGAGTTTGCAGAGCTGACGGTGCGCCGTGAAGTTGCGTCGGCATATGTGCAGTATGATCGGGCACTGCGGGCGGAAGAGATTTTTCGTCTCGGCGCGCGCGCTCCGGCAAAAACTAATCTCGATGTGATGAGACAAACCTATGAGCTTGGCTCAAAGACGCTGCTGGATGTCATTGGCGAGCAGCGTCGTTTCATTGAGTTGGAAAATGATTTCATTGATGCGCAACTCGCCGTCTATAACGCGCGAGTCGAAATCGCACTGGCCGCAGCTTCACCGGAGTTAGTCAAACCATGAACGGACAATCTGATAAGTCAAACGAGAATGAAGTGTTCGAAAAGGATGTCCCGGCTGAACAGAAGCAAATCCGCCCTGGGCGTAGATCCGCAGCGCCGGTGGTCGTTGCAACGGTTGCGAGCATATTACTTGTCAGCGTTGCTGCCTGGTTCTTTTGGCCAAAACCAGCGGGCAAGCCAGTTGCGGCTCCTCGCTCCGTTTCCTTTGAAGAATCTCAAAGCATTCCAACAACCGGCGAACAGAGATTGGCGCTTACACCTGAACAAATGCGTACCGCGGCTTTGAAGATCGAAACAGTTGGCGAGCAGCCGACCTCAGAAGCCGCAGGGCAAATGACAACCGGGACGGTGCAGGCGAACAGCTATAAAGAGACACCCGTAGTATCACTGGTAGGCGGAATTGTGCGCACCGTTAGCGCCGAACTGGGCCAGAACGTGAGACGAGGACAGAGAATCGCGGTAGTTTTTAGTAACGAACTTGCCGACGCGCAGTCACGTTATCTTACGGCGGTTGCAGTTCTCGATGAGCATCATCGTCATCACCAACGCATGATTAAGCTCGTTGAGATTGGCGCTGCAAGTCGTCAGGATCTTGAAGCGGCCACCTCTCAATATCGAGAATCTGAGTCAACCGTGGCCAACCTTCGACAGAAGTTGCTGCTACTGGGAATGTCAGCGCAGCGCGTCGATGCTTTGAATTCGACCTCACAGGTGAGTTCTGAAGTCAGCATCCCGTCGCCATCGTCAGGTACGGTGACAAGTCGTACAGTAAATCCCGGCGAGGTCATCGAGGCGAACAAAGAGCTGATGCGCGTGACTGATCTTTCAACCGTATGGGTCGTGGGGCAAGTTTACGAGAAGGATTTGGGACGCATACGCGTCGGCAGTGGCGCCAGCATTATAAGCGACGCGTATCCTGGACGACTTTTTCGCGGCCAGGTTTCTTACGTCGATCCAACGCTTGACGCGGCTACGCGAACCGCTCAGGTACGCATTGAGTTGGCAAATCCAGAACAGGCACTGAAGATCGGTATGTACGTAAACGTCGCCTTTGGTGCCGTGGGAGTTGCCGAGAAGACATCGCCAACGATTCCGGCTGCAGCAGTGCAGAACTTTAACAGTCAGCAGATCGTCTTTGTCGCCACTCACGATCCAAATGTCTTCGCCAAGCGCCTTGTACGTCTGGGTCCGGCGACTAACGGTCGCTATCAAGTGCTCGAAGGACTAAACGTCGGCGACCGCATCGTGACGGAAGGGAGCTTTCTCTTGCGCGCAGAGTGGCTCAAAATGAATCCCACTAAGTGAAAATCATATCTCGAGGAACAA
>DASXSR010000075.1:0-37205 GCA_036505875.1 Blastocatellia bacterium
CAGTAATGAAACGCCGCGCCATTCCGACGCCGTCTTCAATCTGAGGATAGTCGCCATAATGCGCGCGCGCGGGCAGGGGTATCCCCGCGCGAAGATAGAACTCGTCGGCCAGGAATACAAACGTTGTCCCGAAGCGATTCCGAAACTCGCGCTGCCAGGGGCGAACTTCCTTGATCAGCTTGCGAGAGAACTCATTGGTTACCGCCGTGAGCCTGTCGCGATAATTGTGGAGCTTGGTGACCACGACCGGAACGACTGCAACCGATCGAAGCTGCGGATGCAGTTTAGCAAGATCTTCTACCGTTCTTTTAAGAACTTCCGCGTCGTTGATCGTTGGACAAAGCACTATTTGCGCGTGAAGCTCGATGCCGCGCTCGGCCAGGTATCGCATCTTAGCAAGCACGTCGTCCGCTCGCTTGCGGCCAAGCAGATAGCGGCGCACTTCGGGATCGGTCGCGTGCACGGAAACGTATTGCGGAGAGAGCCGCTGTTCGACTATCCGATCCAACTCCATTTTTGAAATCGAGGACATCGTAGTGTAGTTGCCGTGAAGAAACGACAGCCGGATGTCTTCGTCTTTGAAGAACAGCGATTCGCGCGAGCCTTGAGGATTCTGATTGCAGAAACAGAAAATACAGTCGTTGGCGCACTGGCGAGGAGAAAAGTATTCGAAGTCGAGTCCCCAGATTTCGCCCTCGCCGACTTCAACATTAAGCTCTACTCTTTCACACGACTTCTTGATGACGTCCAGCTTCACATGGTCTTCGCTCCCGGTGTAGAACTGAAAATCCAAAAAGTCACGCAGCTCACGATCGTTGACTCTGACGATCCGATCACCAACTTCGATTCCTA
Source organism: Blastocatellia bacterium (assembly GCA_036505875.1). Taxonomy (GTDB): domain Bacteria; phylum Acidobacteriota; class Blastocatellia; order UBA7656; family UBA7656; genus Onstottus_A. The sequence continues at coordinate 853 of DASXSR010000075.1, forward strand.
TCTCATCCGCAAGCGTAAACGGATCAACGGCCGTGACCGTCACGCCCCTCAGCCTCTTGGGTGCGTTGATGGGATAGATAGTCTCGAATAACTCGGTATACATAAGCTTAAAGTAAGCAGCGACGCGTTGTTAGATTTCCAGGACGCTAAAAGACTTATGTTGTGGGTAAACCGCGCCGAATCAGGAACCCATCTCATCCCGGTTCTGATTGACGGTCCGCCTCTCGGTATCACCGGATACCGAGATCGTTTCCTCGCTCAGCGCGCAACTCTGATCCCGCGGTCACTCTGTCTGCTTCGGGGGGCAACAGCGTTTCTTCCGACCCCTCGGGCAAGGGCGAGAGCGTTAGTGGCAGCAGTTGATCGATTCGCTCGACGAAGTGTACCTCCAAGTCACGCAGCGCTTCCTCTGGAACATCCTTCAAGTCGTGCTCGTTCTTCCTCGGCAAGACAACGCGCTTCATACCCGAGCGTCGAGCCGCAAGTACTTTCCCTTTAATCCCGCCAACCGGAAGCACAAGTCCGCTTAGTGTGATCTCGCCGGTCATCGCCGTATCGCTTCGCACCGGTCGCCCCGAACACAACGAGGTAAGCGCCGAGACGATCGCCACGCCGGCCGATGGCCCGTCCTTAGGAGTCGCACCCGCCGGAACGTGTATGTGCACGCCGCTGTTCTCGAATCGTGTTCCGCAATCGAGCCCCAGCTCAGCCGAGTGCGACCAGAGGTAACTCAGCGCGGCCTTAGCAGATTCCTGCATAACGTCGCCAAGCTGACCGGTCAGAGTGAGACCTTTGCTGCCAGGCAGCAGCGTCGCTTCGACGAACAGCACCTCGCCTCCCATCTCGGTAACCGCCAATCCAGTCGCGACGCCGGGCGGAAGCGTTTGTCGCGCCATCTCATGGAAAAACATCTCGTGGCCAAGATAGTCCTCGAGGTCTTCGGGCTTAACGGTGAACGCCTCGCCTTCGCCTTTGGCAACTTTCAGCGCGACTTTGCGGGCGACGCTGCCGATGCTCCGCTCAAGCTGACGGACCCCAGCCTCCCGGGTGTACCGGCTGATGATTCCTTGTATCGCTTCGTCGGTGAACTGAAGCTGTTCCTCGCTCAGTCCGGCCTCCTTTATCTGGCGCGGTACCAGATATTGCTTGGCGATGTGAAGCTTCTCCTCGTCGGTGTATCCGGACAGGCGGATGATTTCCATTCGGTCCCGAAGCGCAGGCGGCACTGGCGACAGAGTGTTGGCTGTTGCGATGAAAAACACTTTCGAAAGATCGAACGGCAAATCCAGATAATGGTCCCTGAACGAAAAATTCTGAGCCGGGTCGAGTACCTCGAGCAGCGCCGAAGCCGGATCGCCACGGAAGTCCATTCCCAACTTGTCAACTTCATCCAGCATCATAACCGGATTGTTAACGCCTGCGCGCCGCAGGGCTTGTATGATCCGTCCCGGCATCGAGCCGATATAAGTTCGGCGGTGTCCGCGAAGCTCGGCCTCGTCTCTCATGCCGCCGAGCGACATTCGCTCGAACTTGCGTCCCATCGAACGCGCGATCGACTGGCCCAGGCTGGTCTTGCCGACTCCCGGCGGTCCGACGAAGCACAGTATCGGCGACTTAGTTTTAGGATTCAGCTTGATCACCGCGAGGTGCTCGAGTATTCGCTGCTTTATGTCTTCCAAGTCATAATGATCTTCGTCAAGCACTTTCTGAGCGAGGTTCAGATCGAGAATCTCCTCGGTGGACTTTTTCCATGGCAGTTCGAGAATCCATTCGAGATAGGTTCGAATGACGTGGTAGTCGGGCGCCATGTTAGGCAAGCGCTCCAGCCTCTTCAACTCGCGTTCTGCTTCAGCCCGTACCTCATCGGGCAGATCTGCTTTCTCGACCCTCTCCCGCAACAAATTCACTTCGGCTTGTTCGCCGTCGCCCTCGCCAAGCTCTTTCTGAATCTGCTTCATCTGTTCGCGCAGAATGTAATCGCGCTGCGCCTTTCCAAGCTCCTCTTGCGCCTGGTTGGCAATCTTGCTGCGAATCTCAAGCACCTCGACTTCGCGAGCCAGATACGAGTGCATAAGGTGAAGCAGCTCGCTTTCGGTGTTTGCCTCGAGTAGCGCCTGTTCCTGAGTCACTTGGAGATCCAGCACCGAGCCCAGAAAATACGCCAGCCGAACCGCATCGTCGGCTTGAACGATGATGCTACGGATCTCTGGCGGAATGTTGGGCAACAGGCCGAGCGCCTTTTGAATCAGTGTCTGGATGTTTCTTTGAAGCGCATCCACCTCCGGCGACTTCTCGCGCACGGGCTCGGGCAATAGCTCGACCCGCGCTTTTAGATAAGGCGTCTGCTCGGTAAATTCAATTATGCGAAATCGATCTTGTCCCTGAACTATCAGGTGCAGCACCTCTTCCGTCCCAGGTGCTCGGAGCATTCGGTTTATGACGACGATCGTCCCGACTTGGTATAGATTGTCGGGCGCGGGCTCGGTTTCATTATCCTCTCGCTGCGCAACGACCCCCAACAGCTTCTCCTCGGTTGCCAGCGCAGCTTCCGCCGCCGCCAGCGACAACGGGCGCCCCACCGTCAGCGGTGTAATGCCGGACGGAAAAATCACCGTGTTCCTCAGCGGTAATATCGGAACTTCCAAAGTCTTGTTTTCTTCCATTATTTCTTGCCCTCAATCGCTCAAACGCAATCCAAATGTAATATGAACCAGCCATCGCGGCATTCCGATCTGATCTCGGCGCGTGATAAATCGCACGGAATTTTCAACACGCGCTCGAATCGGCTGTAGGTTATCTCGAGCTGATGATAGCTCCAGCCTTCGGTGATGACGGTGTCCCGGCGAACGCCTCGAACGATCAGCTTGTTTTCTGCTACAAGCACCTCGACGTCTTCAAGCCTGACTCCCGCTAGATCGAATTTTATCTTCCATCCTTGCGGCGACCGGTATATGTCCACAGCCGGCTGCCACAGCGGTCCACTTGGGCGGTGATATTCGCTGCTAATCCGCTCGATCAAGACTTTCTTTCTCGACATCATGCTAAAACGCCTCTCGGTAAGCTCTTGGCCCCAACGAGCGTGTCCGGCAGATCGCGACTTGCCAGGACATTGTCGATCAATCCGTACTCGACCGCTTGAATTGGGCTGAGAATAAAATCACGTTCAACATCGCGATCCATCTTCTCGAAAGGCTGTCCGGTTGAATCAGCGAGAATCCGGGACAACAGTGTTCGCATTCGCAGCAATTCTTCCGCGTAGATCTTCACGTCCGTGGCTTGACCCGCGACTCCCTCAACCGAAGGCTGATGAATCACAATCCGAGAATTTGGCAGCGCATACCTCTTTCCCTTGGCGCCCGCGGCAAGCAGGATTGCACCCATTGAAGCTGCCTGTCCCATACAAATAGTGGCGATGTCAGGCTTGATGAACCGCATCGTATCATAGATCGCAAGCCCGGCCGTGATCGATCCGCCTGGACAATTGATGTAAATCGAAATCTCTCTCTCAGGATCTTCCGATTCCAGAAAGAGCAATTCCGCAACTACTATGTTCGCGACGCTCTCGTCGATATCTGTGCCCAGAAAGATGATGTGCTCTTTCAACAGACGGGAATAAATGTCGTAATGCCGTTCTCCCCGTCCGGTTGTATCAACTACAGTTGGTACTAAAGCCATAATCGTGATCCGTGATGCGTGTTCCGTGATGCGTGGTTCGTGATCCGTGATCGGTTCACGAATCACGAATCACTTAAAATCTCAAGATCGCGCCGATGCCTGCGTCAGCCAGCTTCGCCGCCGCTGCCCCCGACACGAGTTGAACTTTGCCACCTCTATCAAGCACTCGACGGGAAGCCCGGTTGATTAAGTCCGGCGCTGGATCAAGCTTCCCCCCGCAGAAGGAGCATTTTTCATCGCCATTCGCGACCAACACATGACACGAGCTGCATTCCTTTCCCTCGACTCGAAAATCTCGCGCCACTATCAAGCGGTAAACTCTTCCCTCGTGGATTGCGCCGAGCGTGTCAGTAACGCCAAGCACCGCCCGATCAGCTTTCATCGCCGCGGTGATCAGCGAATCGACAATCTTCCCCTCGTCCTCCTGCTCCGCCCGTTCCTGAACCGTCCGCAGCTCTGAGGCGAGCCGGCCGTTGCTCGCATCAACCGGAGCTGAGATCGCGCCGATAATCATCTGCTGGACCCTTTTTGGAAGCTCGGCGGTAAACACCGAAGTCGCCTCAACCGGACCGCCGATCACGACTCGGTTCAGCTTCATTCGATCGATCACCGCGATCAGTTCATCAGCGACCCGCTTCGCGTGCCACTGGACATGCTTCGTGTGATCGCGTTCCATGTGAGCTTGCGACCAGATGTGATCTGTCCCCGTTGTTACATGCTTGTTTGGCACTTCTGACACGACTTCCGCCTGCTGTTCAATACCTTCTGCATCGACGACCAGTATTCGCGCGCGCTGCTTATCGATCAGCACAACGCCGTAGCGATCCTGCTCCTCGATCACCTCGAGCAACGGCCTCACCCAGGGTTGAGGCGACCAACGCGCTCCGCTCGGCAATTCAACTTGCAGTTCACGCTGCCACCAGAAATCCTGCTTCGAATCGCTGAACAGAACCAAAGCCCTTCCCTTTGGCACATAGCTCTTCAGAAACTCCTTGACGCGCCGGCATTCGACTTCGAAACTTTGCTTCCTCCCATCGTTCGGGTTCACATTCTCGGCGACCTGCCGGAACAAGCTTTCGACTCTCGTTTCAAAGCCGCGGTTGAGATTGGCGGCGTCCGATTGATCTATGTTCACATAGAGACTAAGAACCATTGAATCAGGACCAGATGTATAGTGCTGTAACTGGCGTATGTCGTCGATCGAAATCATGTCGGTTCCTCCCTTGTTCCTCGCCAGGTTTGAAGGCTCACAGCGTGTAAATGCGCCACGACACGCTAAAGTTAAGCTGGCGCACGGTGCGTCGAATGTTCGCTCGCCGCGAAGACTTCTTCCAGCGAGATTGGCCTGCCATCATTCAGGCTGGCATCCGGGGAGTCGTCGGCTAACAGAAAAAACTCAGTCGGGCCTTCATTGCCGACCGCGCTTCTGATTTTGTCCAGCAAAGAATCTGTCAATCGCGCGGGCAAGAAAGTGATCAAATGCGGATTCCGTTCTTTGTAACGTGTCAGCGCATCCTCGCTTGACCACAACGGTATGCGTCGTTTTCCGTTGACCTCTTCCATAAAGAACTTACCGTTGGCGCGTCGCATGACCAACATCTCGCTCATCCGATGTGACCTCCGCTGCTGGAATTCATGATAGCACTGATGATCGCGGCCCGCTAACGGGTCGCTTCAGCTTCGGCGGCCAGCGGAGCGGTCGAAAATGTTATCTCGCCGCCCGACAAACTCGCTCGCACTAGCGAGTTGTCCTTTACCTCGCCTTTCAAAATCAATCTTGAAAGGGGCGTTTCGATCTCGCGCTGTATTGCGCGCTTCAGTGGCCGAGCCCCGTATACTGGGTCATAGCCGGTTTGCGCGAGATGCGTTTTCGCTTCGTCGGTCAGCTCGAGCGTGATCCTTCTTTCCACCAATCGCGCGCGCAATCGATCGAGCTGTATCTCGACGATCTTCTTCAAGTCTTCCTCGCTCAGCGAATGGAACACGATTATCTCGTCAACCCTATTGAGGAACTCCGGCCTGAAGTGGCGCCGCATGGCGTCCAGCACGCTTTCCTTCATCCGCTCGTACTGATCGCCTTGAAGCTGGCCGCGATACTCCAATATCAAATGACTGCCGATGTTGCTGGTCATGATGATGATCGTGTTCTTGAAGTTCACGACGCGGCCCTGGCCATCGGTCAATCTCCCGTCGTCCAGTATCTGCAGCAACAGGTTGAACACATCGTGATGGGCCTTCTCGATTTCGTCGAACAGCACGACCGAATAAGGCCGCCGCCGAACCGCTTCGCTCAACTGACCACCCTCCTCGTAGCCTACATAGCCCGGGGGCGCGCCGATCAATCGAGCAACCGTGTGCTTCTCTTGATACTCGGACATGTCAATTCGAATCATCGCGTGCTCGTCATCGAACAGGAACACCGCCAGCGCTCGAGCGAGCTCCGTCTTGCCGACACCGGTCGGCCCGAGAAAGATGAACGAACCGATGGGCCGATTGGGGTCTTTGAGTCCCGAGCGCGCGCGAATCACCGCATCGGCCACCGCGCTTACCGCTTCATCTTGCCCGATTACTCGCTTGTGTAAATGCTCTTCGAGGGATAGAAGCTTCTGTAGCTCGCCTTCCAAAAGCTTCGAGACCGGAACGCCAGTCCATCGGCTCACAACCTCGGCGATGTCCTCTTCATCGACTTCCTCTTTGAGCAATCTGCCGCGCTTGTGGTGTCGATCGAGTCCATCTTCGTACTCGCGTAATTGTTTTTCTAACTGAGTCAATTTGCCGTACTGCAGCTCGGCCGCGCGGTTGAGGTCGTACTCACGCTGGGCCTGTTCAATTGCGAGCTTTGTCTGCTCAATCTCCTCACGAATCGACCGAATCTTCTGCACCTCTTCTTTCTCGGCCTGCCATTGAGCCTTGAGCTGATCCGCGTTTGCTCTCAAGTCAGCGAGTTCCTTCTCCAGTTTTTCGAGCCGCCCGCGCGACGCAGCGTCCGTCTCCTTCTTGAGAGCTTCGCGCTCGATTTCAAGCTGCATCACGCGACGCAGGATTTCATCAAGCTCGGCGGGCATCGAATCTATTTCGGTCCTCAGCTTTGCTGCAGCCTCGTCCACAAGGTCGATCGCCTTGTCCGGCAAAAAGCGGTCTGAGATGTACCTGTGCGACAGGACCGCCGCCGAGACCAGCGCAGAATCCTTAATGCGAACGCCGTGATGAACTTCATAGCGCTCTCTCAAGCCGCGCAGAATCGAAATCGTATCTTCTACGCTCGGTTGGTCCACAAGCACAGGCTGAAATCGCCGCTCGAGCGCCGCGTCTTTCTCTACGTACTTTCGATACTCATCGAGGGTGGTCGCGCCGATGCAATGCAGCTCACCGCGGGCGAGCATCGGCTTGAGAAGGTTTGAGGCGTCGACCGCGCCTTCTGCCGCTCCGGCGCCAACGATCGTGTGCATCTCATCGATGAAAAGAATTATCTCGCCCTCCGATGCTTGAATCTCTTTCAAAACGGCTTTTAGACGCTCTTCAAACTCTCCTCGATACTTCGCGCCCGCGACCAGGGCGCCCATATCAAGCGCGACGATTCGCTTGTTCTTCAAAGTCTCAGGCACGTCGCCTCGAACGATTCGCTGAGCCAGGCCTTCGACTATCGCGGTCTTGCCGACCCCGGGCTCACCGATAAGGACAGGATTGTTCTTGGTTCGCCGTGAGAGAACCTGTATGACGCGCCGGATCTCGTCGTCGCGGCCAATAACGGGATCGAGCTTCCCGCCGGCGGCCATCTTTGTAAGATCGCGTCCATAACGCTCGAGCGCTTCATAGGTGGCTTCGGGATTTTGCGAGGTGACTCGCTGGTTTCCACGCACTTCCATCAGCGCTTTTTCGATCCGCTCGCGACTGGCGCCCGCGGTCTTCAGCGCGCGCGCTCCCGGCCCGCCATCCTCGATGATCGCCAGAAGCAAGTGTTCGACACTTATATATTCGTCCTTGAGTTTCTTGGCTTCGTCCTCGGCGGAAACGAAGAGCTTGTTCAGGCGAGCTGTGATATAAACTTGATCCACCGGTCCGGACGGCCCGCTTACTTTCGGTATCTTGTTTATTTCCCGCTCGACGGCTTCCTTTAGAGGTTCCACGGCTACGCCTGCCCTTGCCAGAATCGAAGGCACCAGTCCGCCTTCTTGGTCGAGCAAGGCGTAGAGCAAGTGCTCGACTTCAATCTGCTGATTGCCGAATCTGGTCGCCAGCGTTTGCGCGCCGCGAACGGCTTCTTGCGCCTTTTCGGTGAATCGATTTATGTCCATAGACTATCTCTCGTGATGCCTGATCCGTGACTCGTGATCCGCGATTCATGATCCTGTAAAAGGGTGGGTCACGATCACGTTTCAAACGTCACGTATTACGGATCACTTTATCATTCCATCCTCGGATTAAAGCGGCTGACTTTCGCCAATTCCTCGTAAAGTTTCTTCTCGCGATCAGTCGGATGCGAAGGCACGACGATTTTCAACTTGACGTACTGATCGCCGCGACCACCGCCCTGCTTGTTCAATCCTTGTCCCTTCAGCCTCAACCGTTGACCGCCTTGAGCACCCGCCGGCACCTTCATCTCTCCCTTCCCATCGATAGTCGGCACCTCTATGGCTGCGCCTAGAACTGCTTCTGACGACGTGATCGGGACCTCCACCGTTAGATCGTCGCCAGAGGCTGTGAAGAGATGATGTGGCTTGACCCGCAGAGTTATGAAAAGGTCGCCGGGTTCTGCCCCGCCGGCGCCCGGTTGCCCTTGCTTGCCGACTCTTATTACAGAACCGTCTCGCGCTCCCGGTGGTATATTTACGTCAAGCGTCCTTGGACTCAGGACTTGTCCCGCGCCCCTGCATGTATTACAAACCACGTCACTCGACGTCCCACTCCCGTTACAGGTAGGGCAATGCCGCGCCCCCTGAAGTGTGACCCTGTGCCGTCCACCGCGATGCGCGTCCTCGAGCGAGATTTCCATCTCGGCCTCGGCATCCTGACCGCGCGCCGTTCTCGTTCGAGCCGAGCGTCGATCGCTTTGGCCGGCTGTCCTTCCTCCACCAAAGAGGGTCTCAAAGAAGTCGCTGAAGCCCCCACCGCTAAAAATCCTACCCAAATCGTCGAACTGAACGTTGACTCGCCCCCATCCGGGAGGAGGCGTGAACTCCGCCCCGTCCTTCCAATTCGGACCTAGTTGATCGTAGTGCTTCCGTTTTTGGGGATCCGACAGAACCGCATTGGCCTCGTTGATCTCCTTGAACTTCTCCTCGGCGACCCTATCTCCCGGGTTGACGTCCGGGTGATGTTTCCTGGCAAGCTTTCGATAGGCCTGGCGGATTTGTTCGTCTGTCGCATTTCGCTTTACCCCGAGCACCTCATAGTAATCTTTGAACCTCACCGCCATCCTTATGCCCAGAATAGAAAAGCTTTCAGATCTAAGATGTAGCTAGCATAAAATATGAGCACGACATTGTCAAGTTTCGAGCAAAGAGTAACGGCGAGGAAAAAGATCCGCGAGACTCCGACCTATGCTCAAGCGGGTGGCTGGCGGCTTGTGGCACACCGCACAGTGATAGACTGTATGAGGTGATTGATGTATTCTTAGCTGGCAAATTTTCGCCGAAGGCTACGAAAGGAGGTGCTGTTATTCCCAAGGAAGAGATGATCCCAGTTGAGGGAACCGTGATTGACTCTCTGCCCAACGCGACCTTTCGAGTGCAGATTGGCGAAGGCCACGAGATACTCGCTCATCTGTCAGGCAAGATGAGAAAGAATTTCATCAAGGTGCTGCCCGGAGACAAAGTGACTGTAGAGTTGTCGCCCTACGACCTCACGAAGGGCCGAATAACCTATAGGCATCGCAGCTAACGAAGCGAGATCTTTCTGATGACGAAGTTTTCGTAGTCCGCTACGTAAAGAATCCCGCGCGCGCGATCTATGGCGAGGCCCCGAGGCTGAGCGAATCGGGCATCAATTCCCGCGCCATCGCGAAGTTTCACTGCGCCTCCGCCCGTAACAGTAGTTACGTTACCGGCCGGATCGATGCGCCGGATGTCATTCAACCCCAGTTCGGCCACGTAGAGTACACCATCCGAATCCAACGCCAACCCGATGGGCCGATCAAAAATCGCGTCACCTCCCGGCCCGTCCACGATACCACCGTTTCCTCCACCTGCCAACGTGCTGACACGTCCAGTAGAAAGATCGATCTTTCGGATCCTGCTGTTGTTGGTATCGGCTACAAATAGTGTGTTGCCGTCGGCGGAAATCGCCAGACTGGTGGGAGTATTGAATCGCGCGTTGGCGGCCGTCCCGTCCGCAAAGCCTGGAACGCCATTTCCTGCTACCGTTTCAACTATGAGCTGCCCGCCATTCTGCCTGATCCGCCGTATCGCGTGATTGCCAGCATCTGCTACGTAGATCGCTCCGTCCGCCGCGATTACAATTTCGTCAGGCAGACGAAAAGCCGAATCGAGCGCCCCACCATCGCGGTAGCTAACAAGCCCCTGCCGGGTGCTGTTGAGCTTGTTCTGTCTGGTCTTGTCGGTGATCTCGTTGAACGTTCCTGCGAACGTATCAACGGTAATGCTGTTGCCGGACCGCCGGATTCGACGCACGACGCTATTTCCGTTTTCGGTGACGTAGACAGTACCGAGCGGGTCAACTGCAACGCCGTTGGGGAAGGAAAAGGTCGGCGCGTTGCCAAGTGTATTTCCTGAATCGTTGTAGCCCTCCTCACCGGTTCCGGCGAACAGACACACCTGGCCACTGGAATCCACCGTGCGAATAACGTGGTTTTGTTGATCGGTGACGTAAAGCAACCCATCCGGGCCAAGGCTCATTCTTCTCGGGCGACTGAATCTCGCCGCGTCACCGCTGACGCAACCGCTATCAAGACCTACGAACCCGCTTCCGGCGAAGGTCGAAACGGTTACGTCTGCTACGACCTCGAATGAGACAGTGTCAGTCGTGTTTCCATCTGCATCTACAACCTGAACTGTATGGCGGCCGATAGGCAGATCCGGGTCGATTGCCACGTCGAGCGCGGTTCGAGTGAAGGATCGAATAAGCGTCTCCTGGCCATCGACTAATGCTTTGACCTTCTTATCGAAGTTTGCCCCCACGACTTCGATCGAGATCTTTTTTTCTCCGGTTCGTATTCGAATGGGCGCAAGGGTGAATATGAAAGGGAGATCGGTTGGAGTTACCGGAATGATTTGATCCTTCGATTGGATTCCGTCTTGTTCGACTCGCAACACCAATCTCGTCGGCTGGCTTCTCAGTACACCGGGCAACGTGGCTTTGAGCTGACCGTTCTTTCCGACGGTCGTTTCCAGCAGCATGTCATTCACGAACAGGGTCGCGTCCGGTTTGAAGTCGCCGAAAACATCCAGCTCAACATCATCGGTCCCAACTTCGAGGGTATCGGGTTCCACGGATGTAATCTTCACAGGTCTTGGAACGATGAAGAAAATCTCTGTGTTAGATATGCTTCCGTTTTTGCTGATAAGGGTTATCGGTATTTCAGCCGGAATGCTTGCCAGATCCTCGGGAATCTCTATCTGAATCCCGCCGTTCACATCGGTCGTAGTGGTGCCCCCGTGGCCCCAAACCAAAATGTCCGAGCCATTGCTAAACGAATCGGTAAGAATGGTCGGCAGGAATATCAGTCCCGAGCCTTCTTCGGCGGCGTTTCCGTCGAGTCGGATCACAAGGTCTGGGTCCTGAGCTTGAACCGTCAGCGTCGCCCCAGCGGTCATTGCGCCATCAGAATTTACACCTTTGATCGTGTGAGTGCCCGGCGACGCGACCTGTGACGCATTCACTTCGGCCAGCAGCACCTTGCCCTTATTGCTTGTTCGTGGCCTTGCAAGGGGAACGCCATCGAACAGGACATTAGCTGCGCTATCGAAGCCACGACCCTCCAACCGTATCGTGAAAGTTCGCGTACCTGCGGTTATGATGTCGGGACGAAGACGCTTGATCTGGGGGCCTTCATCTTGGGCCTGAACGACCAAACCCTCGCACATTCCAGGCAACAAAATCCCTGCCAAAGCCAGCGCCGCGGCTAGCCAAAATGCAACTACTTTCCTCATTCCTATCTGACTCCTCTACCACTCAAACCTGGGCACACCGCACACAAATAGAAGCCCGCTGGAACGAAATCTTGCAAGCTTAGATAGATATGCCGAGAACCTCATGCGGAATTAAAAAGTATAGCTGGCGTCTTGAACGTTCCACAAGGATGAAGTTGCTCTCGATGTAAACGCCCGACCAATGCTAATCTCAAGAGACTTAGATCTGGAGAGGAGGAAGAACAGTGAAGCTCAAGCGGCTGGGGCGCACGGGTCTAAAGGTCACGGAAGTCTGTCTTGGAACAATGACCTTCGGTTATCAGTGCGACGAACGAACCTCGTTCGAAATCATGGACGCTGCTGCTGAGGGCGGCATCAACTTCATCGACACCGCCGACGTTTATCCAATACCGGTATCGCTTGAAACAGCCGGCAGAACCGAAGAGATCGTCGGGCGATGGCTTCGAGGCAAGCGCGAAGGCTTCGTTCTTGCCACCAAATGCCGGATGCAAATGGGGAAAGGCGCAAATGACGCCGGCCTCTCACGCAAACACGTGCTGGCAGCTATCGACGCAAGCCTGCGGAGATTAGGCACGGACTACGTGGACCTCTATCAGGTTCACTCTCCGGATCCCGAGACGCCGATCGACGAGACCTTGCGGGCGTTGGACACCATAGTCGAGAGCGGCAAAGCTCATTACATTGGCTGCTCGAACTTCCAGACCTGGCAGTTGGCGAAGGCGCTTTGGACGAGCGATCGTCTGGGATTGGCAAGGTTCGATTCGGTCCAACCTCGCTACAATCTTCTATTTCGAGAGATCGAACACGAGCTATTCCCGCTTTGCGAAGATCAGGGCGTCGGTTTGATCGTCTATAACCCGTTGGCCGGCGGGTTCCTGACCGGCAAGCATCGCAGCGAGGCGCCGCCCGCTGCGGACACGCGTTTCGCCGTCGCAGGCAAGTTGTACATGGATCGTTATTGGAACGAAGCGTGTTTCACGTCGGTCGAACGGTTGCAAGCTTTCTTCAAAGCACGAGACAAGTCGCTCACGCACGTCGCATTGGCGTGGGTATTGAAACAACCCGCCGTAACCTCGGCGATCGTCGGCGCAACCAGCGCCGCTCAACTTAGGGACACGCTTGGCGGAGTCGATTTGGAACTCGATCAAGAAGAGTTGGAACAGTGCGACAATCTTTGGTATGAGTTGCCGCGGGCTCGCGACCCCAGGATTTCGTTGAGGTGACGATCAATGTTCAAGGTAGCGCTTGTTGGAACGCACGGGGTAAACAAGACCACCGTCGCTTACGAGCTTGCAGGAGTGCTTAAACGCAAAGGCAGAACCGTGGAGTTGCTGACTGAGATCGCTCGCGAGTGCCCATTCCCATTGAACGAACAAGCGACGAGCGAAGCATATCAGTGGATCATCACCCGACAGGTGCAGCTTGAAATTGAGAAAGCGCCGCGGGCTGACTTTCTGGTTTGTGATCGCTCGGTGCTTGATAACTTCGCTTATTACCTGAGACGCTACGGAAGCAAAGGCGAAGATGCCGAGGCGCTCGCCGCTTACTGCCGTTCTTGGATGAAGACTTACGACTTGTTGGTAAGACTGCCGATCAGTCGCGCTTTGGCGCCGGACGGATTCCGCTCGACCGACGCTGAGTTTCAACGAGAGATTGATCTGTTGTGCGATGAGCTGTTCGAGGGCGCTTACAGCCGGGACACCCGCCCGTCGTATGAGCGCGGTCCTCGAACTGCGCGCCAAATAGCCGACATACTCCTGAGCTTGTGATGCCGAGATCAGGACCATAGAATTGCTTACGGGGTCGTGTGGCTCATGGAGGAGCAGCCATGATAAAGACGTACACGGCGAAGTACGCGAAGATATCTTCCGGCTATATAGGGCAGATAATCGAATGGCCCGAAGTTATAACTGAAGGCAAAACGATAGAAGAGTGCCGCGAGATGCTTGAAGACGCTCTGCGCGAGATGATCGCAGCTTGTCGGCAGGAGAACACGGAAGTTCCGGTCGGACGAGCGTTGTTGGAACAAATCCCGGTCGAGATTTAGAATGCCGGTCAAACGCCGCGACCTAATCAAGCACCTCGAAGAGAGCGGCTTCTATTTGCTCCGTGAAGGTCGCAAGCACTCTGTCTATTCGAACGGCGAGAAGAAGATACCTATTTAAGAGACATCGCTCTATCGATCGCATCACCGCGAACGAATTGTGCAAACAAGCGGGAGTAACCCCGAAGTTTTAGACGTGCGAGCGAGTTACTACACCTCGCATTATGTTGATCGCAGATGGCTCAGTTCAACTTTACAACCGCGGGTGAATCGCACGGCGAAGCGCTAATCGTGATCATCGAGGGCTTGCCTGCCGCGTTGTCAATTGATCCCGCCTTTATCAATCACCAGCTCTGGCGCCGACAGCAGGGCTACGGTCGCGGCGGCCGCATGAAGATTGAAAAAGACGAAGTTGAAATCGTCTCCGGCGTTCGTCACGGCAAAACTCTCGGGACGCCTGTCTCGCTGCTGATCCGGAATCGCGATTTCGACAATTGGGAAGACGTGATGGCAGTCGAGCCTCGCGAGTTTGCGGACGAGAAGCATGCGAGGCGTCTCACTCGCCCGCGGCCCGGCCACACCGATCTTGCGGGAGGTCTAAAATACGACACTCACGATCTGCGCGACATACTTGAGCGCGCCAGCGCGCGAGAGACGGCCGCGCGCGTCGCAGCCGGAGCCTTTGCAAAGCTCCTTCTCAAAGAGATCGGCATCGAGGTTGCGAGTCACACAGCGATGATTGGAGGCGTGCCCGATCAGCCTATCGACGCAACTTGGGAACAAATCGCTGTCATACCTGACGACTCTCCGCTTCGCTGCGTCGACAAGGATGCCGAACAAAAAATGATCGCGCTTATCGATGCTACGAAAGAGGCGAAAGACACGCTTGGAGGGATTTTCGAGGTTGTCGCGCGCGGGGTAGTCGCCGGGCTCGGCTCACACACGAGTTGGATTGAAAAGATCGACGGACGATTGGCTCAAGCCATAATGTGCATACCTGCGGTGAAGGCAGTTGAGATCGGCATCGGGGTACAGGTGAGCCGGCGCACCGGGTCGCAGGTGCACGACGAGATCGGCTATAATTCAAGCGAGCGCAGATTCACGCGTCCGACAAATCGAGCAGGCGGGATCGAGGGTGGTATAACCAATGGCGAAGAGGTTCGTGTCAGCGGCCACTTGAAACCGATATCGACTCTGAGGCAACCGCTTGCGAGCGTCGACGTAGTTACCAAAGAAGAAAAAGCAGCCGCCTTCGAACGTTCAGATATCGTGGCGGTGCCCGCGGCCGGAGTGATCGGCGAGGCGATGGTTGCGATTGCGCTTGCCGGCGCGGCGCGAGAAAAATTCGGCGGCGACAGCCTCGGCGAAATGAAGCGCAATTTTGAAGGCTATCTCGAACAGTTGAAGCGGTATTGAGAGTGCCAGGATGACGCTAGTCCGTGACCAGCACGAGATAGACCGCGAGGTCGACGAGCTGCGGCGCTCGATTAACGCCAGGCGCACTCACGGCATTCTTTATTATCTGCTGCTGGTCGCGATATTGTTGGTCGGTTTCGCAATAGGCTATGCCACGCACAGTCTTGTCGGAGCTGCTATAATATTGATTGGGCTTGCGCTGGTGGCCTGGCGGGAAGTGACAGGCTTCAAGGCGCGGACCGCGGTGCTCAACCAGTTGCTCGGAGAGAAGTTGGCCGAGCGTCGACTATACGAGGAAAAATCAAAGGAATCTGAGACGAAGGTATGACTCTGAATGTTGTTAAGTACGGAGATCCGATCCTCACAAAACGCGCGGATGAAGTAACCGAGTTTGACGAAAAGCTGCACAAGCTGATCGATAACATGTTCGAGACTATGTACGCGGCGCCCGGCGTCGGGCTTGCTGCTTCGCAGGTCGGCTTGCTCAAACGGTTATTTGTTATGGACTGCAGCGTCGGCAAAGATAAAAAGAAGAAGATTGCTCTGATCAATCCTGTCATCGAGACTGAAGAAGGCGAGCAAATCGGCGAGGAGGGATGTCTGAGCTTCCCTGGAGTTTATCTCGAGGTAAAGCGTCCTCAGCGCGTCGTGGTTCGCGCTCAGGACATTGACGGCAGACCAATGTCACTTGACGTGATGGACCTGGAAGCTCGCTGCGTTTCACACGAGACAGATCATCTGGATGGCGAGTTGTTTATCAATTATCTGAGCCCGCTCAAACGAGACCTGACAAAGCGAAAGATCAAGAAGCGCATTAAACAGGGCGATTGGTAAAGAAGTCAGCCGACAGGCACTACCTGGAAGTTTTCAAATTCCTCTACCGCTGGTGTTCTCAGACGATACGCATTCGTCCCGATGCGAGTCATTTCTGTCGTCTATCCATTCAGAAAAACTCAGTATAGTCTGGTATCGAACTTGTATTTCTTCGAGTTTAGGAGAATTAAGGCCAATGCCATCGGAAAAGAACACGAGGAGTTTCGTTGCGATTCTGCTTGCCATCGTTGCTATCGGGCTGACAGCGTGCCAAACCGTCAGCCAAAACACAAGTCAACAACCGAGCAATCTACAAGCGCCGACCATTGATGCTTCGCCAGTGGAATCAGGCGAAGCGCAGTGGAAAATTGCCAAAGCCGAGACGATGACTTTGACCGTTAATGCGCCTGGCGCTACGTCGGTGAGGATCTTTTACCGCCCTATAGTTGCCACCGACCGGTATGTCGTGCTCAAAAGGATCAACACTCCGACCGACAGCCGAGCCGGAAAATTCTCAACGGACTTGAAGCTGGTCCCCGACTTTGCCGGAGAGGTATGGGCTGAAGTCTCGTACCCGGATGGTTCGAAAAAGGAGACCGAGCCGATACAACTCGCAACTCAATCTTCCACAGTGGCGCAAGTGGGCCCAGGTGAAGCAACAAGCAGGTACACCGCTACGCCCAACAATGAGTCGGCTCGGTCCGACAAGTTTACCGGCGGCAAGATCGAGCGAGCAGCGTTTCAGCCCGGTCAGCCTGACATCAAGATCACGGTTAATGTCCCTTCATTTCATATGACGCTCTGGCAGAACGGCAAAGAGGTGAAGACCTATGAGATCGGAGTCGGGATGAAGAAATACCCGATTTTCATCGGCTTGCGAAAGATCACCCAGATTATTTGGAATCCCGAATGGGTTCCACCAGACAGCGAATGGGTTCTCGAGTCCCACAGCGACGTTGAACCGGGCGAGCATATCGAAGCAGGCGACAAGCGAAACCCGCTTGGCAAGCTGAAGATCCCGCTGGGCGACGCTTACTTGATGCACCAAGCTCGCAAGCCTTCGGATCTCGGCCATCTGGTTTCACACGGATGCATACGGATGCTCAAGGAAGATATTTCCGATCTGGCGAACAAAATCGTTGCCGCCCGCTCTCTTCCGATAACCAGTCAGCAGATCGAGCATGCGATGAACACCACAGATCGTCTTGTCGCCAACGTCAAGCCGCCGGTAGCGATCGACATTAACTACGACACGCTGGTGGTTGAAGGAGGCGTGCTGCACATATACCCAGATGTCTACGGTCGAGACACCAACACTGTCGAGAACCTGCGCGCGGAGCTTCAAAGCTTAGGCGTTGATGTTTCCAAACTGGACGATCAGATTCTCAAGCAGATGCTCGATCGTGCGAGTGCGAATGAAGAGTTTGTGGTCAGCGTCGCCGAAATCAAGTCAGGTAACGCGCTGGTGGCTGGCACTAATCAACCATTGACCAGTCAATCAGTTGTCGCAAAGAAAGCGCCGACGAATCATAAGGCGCATCACGGCGCAAAAGGAAGAAGATGAGCTACCTGCTGCTTATTCTACTTTGCCTGTCCGTCAAGAGCGGATATGGATTGATTGGTTCGCCGGCGCTCCATTTACCCGGCGCGCTCATTTTCGATATGCCAAAGTGCAGGTGGTAGTTGCCAGCGCCCGCGTTCCCAGTGTCGCCGACGTATGCGATGATTTCACCGCGCTTCAATTGCTTACCTTCAAACAATTCGTTTGCGTAGTGAGATAAGTGACCGTAGTAGTAGACGTAAACCCCTGACGGGTCCGATTGGTAGACCATGATTCCGCCGCGATCGCTTTGATGAAGCTTCATTACCCGTCCATCATCGGTAGCCAACACCGGAGTGTCACGGGGAGCCATTATGTCGAGCGCCTGATGCATTCGCCCTTCCGACCGCGTGCTGTAGAACGAGTCGTGCAGTTGGCTCGCGGTCACGCCCTCGACCGGTATCAACAGATTTCGAATGTGCAAAGCATCGACGTCTGCGTTGCTGACAGTTCCGGCCCCAGGCGCCATCGGAACAATCGTCTCTTTCATCGACAAGGGAATCGACGGCGAGCTGCCTGCGAGTGCCGGGTTGTAGCCGGCGGTCGCCCCTCGAGGCGTCTCCAGGTTCATCAACAGGACGGCACTCAAGATAATGCCCAAACACGATACGGCGAGGACCAGCGCCCTGTTTCGGGCGGCCGCGCGTTCTTTAGCAGTCTTGCTGTGATCGATCATAATCACGAGCCTCAATCTCATAGTATAACACGATTCAATAATGATTTGAGCGCTCGCGCGGCCGGCTAAGTTGCCCGCGTGAAAGAATTTGCCAAGATTGACAGCTCGCTCATCTTGTAGTACGTTTCGGTTATGACCTGCTGCAACCGGGCTGAGACTTGCGCGGTTCGAGAGTGCTAATCGAGCATTAACCGTTCGCGCGGCCGAGTCTCCAGGCTGGGCAGCGCTTTTTTGTATGGGAGATAAACCGGTAGTCTTGACCAAAGTCACCTTACCTGAGGAAGGGATAAGGGCACTGTTCGGCCCTTACGACGAGAACATCAAGCATCTTGAAAGCCTCATCGATGTGAGCGTCAACTTGCGCGGCAGCGAGTTGATCGTCAAAGGCGGTCAACAAGACGTCGAGCTGGTCCAAAGAATTCTGGAGGACTATGCCGCCCTGTTTGAAGAAGGCCGGCGGATGTCAAACGACGAGCTGAAGTCCGCCTTCAAGCAGATCGCTGAAGATCGCGCGTACACGCTACGCGACTACTTCACCCGAACGCGACTCAATCCGACGGGCAAGAAGCAAGTGATGGCGCGTTCGGCGAACCAGCGCCGCTACATCGAAGCCATCGAAAAGAACGATATCGTCTTCGGCATCGGCGTCGCCGGAACCGGCAAGACGTATCTTGCAGTTGCCATGGCGGTTCAGGCGTTGATGCAAAAGCGGGTGAATCGAATCGTGCTCGCTCGGCCCGCGGTTGAGGCTGGCGAGAAGCTCGGATTTCTGCCGGGCGATCTGCAGGACAAAGTCGATCCGTACTTGCGCCCGCTGTACGACGCGCTGTTCGATTTGGTTGATTACGAGAAGGTCACGCGACTGTTGGAGAAGCGAGTAATAGAAGTTGCGCCCCTTGCGTTCATGCGCGGAAGGACCTTGTCGGATGCCTTCATCATTCTGGACGAAGCCCAGAATACTACATCAGAGCAGATGAAGATGTTTCTGACTCGCATCGGCTTTGGATCGAAAGCGGTAATCACCGGCGACATAACTCAGATCGACTTGCCCGCGGGACGTCGCTCGGGACTAGTCGAAGCGCAGCGGGTGATCGCCGGAGTCGCCGGGATCGAGTTCGTCTACTTCAACGAGAAAGACGTCGTGCGACATCACCTCGTTCATATGATCGTCCAGGCTTACGAGAGACACGGCAAGACGAAGTTCGAAGATAAGTTGTGAATGATTCGTGATACGTGATCCGTGATCTATTAGGTCGCGCCTCACGGATCGCAAATCACGCATCACGCTACTCCCATGCCCAAGACCGCCATAACCCAAGCTCCTCGGCCTGCTGCCCGACTCGCTCGCGGCCTGAAGGCTTTTTCTGAAAGCTTGTCTGATCAAGCGGTCATAGATGCGAGTCTAGGTCTGTTCCTCATCATCGTTCTGTCATTTCTGCTGCTTCGAGATTATCAACGCGCGCGAGTCGAGCAACTGCCTGAAGGAAGCGTCGCCGGATCCACGATAGTCGCGCCTGAAGATCTGCAGATCGAGGATGCCGCCCAGACCAAGCTTTTTCGTGACCAGGCGGGCGCTGCGGTGTTGCCTGTCTTCGATTTCAACAGCAGGACTGCGCGAGAGGCTACGTCGACGCTCGAGCAACTGTTTGCAATCGGACGCGAGGCGCCCTCCGACGCGTCGGTCGAAGGGTTGCACGATAAGATCGAGGAGCAAGTCGGAATCCCGCTCGATCCGGACCAGGTTAGACTTCTTCAAAAGCACCGATTCAGTCCGGAACTCCAACAGTTGATGGTCGAGCATCTCGAATCTATGACGATGATGCCCATCGTCGGCAGCCGCAGCCAGTTGCGGAGAGTCGGGCCAACTGGAATCCTGCGCAGGGACGTGAAGGCCGGCCAAGAGGTCGTAGTCACGGACCTCGGTTCCATTCGTGACAAGCTTACAGCCAGCGCCTCGCTGAAATCAGAAAAACTGATATGGCCGGCCGAGTACAGCGCAACCGACCGGAAGGTGTTAGGCGAAATACTGGGCTCGCTGATTGTCCCGAATCTCGAGTACAACGAAGCGGAGACCGAAAGGCGCAGAAGCGAGGCGCGCGAGGTGATTCCCTCGTCGACCACCGTCGTCGGTCGTGGACAGCCCATCATTAGCGCCGGTGAGGTCGTCACTCCCACGAAAGCGATGCTGCTAAGCCAGGCGGCGAGTCATCGCCCGATCGGCCAGCGGGGAATCGAGTTCGCTGGAACTTTCATAATAGTTATGCTGCTGCTGCTGGTGCTCTGGCAATATATGATTCGTTACCAGCGACAGCACCTTCGCGTGCGCCGGCATTTTCTGTTACAGATCATCTGCTTCGTGGTCACGCTCGGATTGGCGCGGCTCTTCTTCGCCATCGCATCGGCGATGAGCCAATGGTCGACGCATGCGCCGTTCAACTCGCCCAACGGTTACCGCTATCTTGCGCCGCTGGCGGTTGGAGCAGTGTTGATTACGGTTCTAACCGATGCAAACGCCGCGTTTATTTTCTCGGCGATCCTGTCGGTCTTTATCGGAGTGTTCTCAGGCAACGTCTACCTGGCCGCCTTTACGCTGATGTCCAGCGCCGGCGCAATCTACCATCTGCAAAACTGCAGGGACCGAACAGCTCTTGTTGCTGCAGGGCTGTGGATCGGAGCAATAAACGCCGCGACGACGCTTGCCCTCGACCTGGTCGGCGCAAACGAACCGCGTTTGCTAGCGCTACTGTTCGATTCGTTTTGCGGTTATGTTGGCGGTATGCTGGCGACGATGGCTGCCTCGATACTTCTTCCGCTGTTCGAGTGGCTGTTTGAAATTACCACCAGCATAAAGCTGCTCGAGCTTTCTAATTTGAACCTGCCGCTGCTCAAGCAACTGGCCGAACGCGCGCCGGGAACTTATCACCATTCGATCATGGTAGGCTTGCTGGCCGAGGCGGGTGCGGAAGCGATCGGAGCAGACGCGCTGTTCGCTCGCGTCGCCTGCTATTACCACGACATAGGCAAGACAGTTCGGCCCAGTTACTTCGTCGAGAATCAATCTTACATGGACAATCGGCATGATAAGCTTTCGCCGAAAATGTCCTCGATCGTGCTCGCAAACCACGTGAAACAAGGTGTGGACATCGCCCGCCAGCATAAACTACCGCCGAGAATCGTAGCGATCATCCCTCAGCACCACGGCACTGGCTTGATGAAGTTCTTCTATTACAAGGCGCGAAAAGAGGCCGACGCCTCGACGGCGCTCGAACACGAGTTCCGCTATCCCGGTCCGAAACCGAAAACCAAAGAGGCCGTGATAATAATGATCGCAGACTCGGTGGAAGCGGCGGCGCGCACGGTGGAGGAACCGACTCCAACCAAGCTGCGGAATATGATCGATATGATCATCACTCGTCTTCGCGACGACGGACAGTTCGACGACTGCGACATCACGCTGCGCGAGCTGCGATTGGTGGCTGAGAGTTTTGTCAAAACGCTGATGGGTATTCATCATCACCGTATCGCCTACCCCGGATACGACTTCAACAAAGTGTCACAAGCAACGCCGATGGTGGAAGCATTTGATTCAGGCGGGATTCCAGTCGCTGGCGGAGCAAAGCCGGCATCGTCTGCAACGATGGGAACGTCCCGTGGCGATTGAGGTATTAAATCGACAGAAGCTCGCAACCGTCGACCGGGAACGAGTTGCGAGGGTCGCCAGCGCTACGCTGGCCGCAGTTAATGAACCAAGGCGCGGCATAACGGTGGTATGTGTGAGCGATCGAAGGATCCGCGACTTGAATCGCAAATTCAGGGGCAAAGCTCAGCCCACCGACGTGCTCGCGTTTCCGCTGGATGAACCCGGGGGCGCACCTGGGAGCGCAGGCATCCTGCCTGCATCGCCGCAGCCTGGAAGTAATATGTATCTTGGTGACATTGTGGTCTCGGCGGAAACAGCGCTGCGCCAAGCTAAGGAAGCCGGGCATTCATTTGACCGCGAGGTGGACGAGCTTGTGCTTCACGGCGTGCTCCACCTGTGTGGTTATGATCATGAGACCGACAACGGCAAGATGAACCGCTTGGAGCTGAAACTTCGAAGGAAGCTGCTCGATCGATGATCCGTTATGCGTGAAACGTGATTCATCAACCGTGATGCGTGATAATCACAGATTCACGAATCACGAATCACTTCCTCTATGTCCACGGACCTGATATTGACCGGCGTAATCCTGGGAGTCCTGGTCTTCCTCTCAACAATCGAAAGTTCTTATGAGGCGCTAAATGAAGTCTCGCTAAAGCTGATGTCCACCGAACGAGAAGGCAGCCCGCGGCGAATGCATTTTTTTCGCGAGCTGATGGAACACCGGCGCCGGTTCGAGTTGATATTGATCCTCGGCACACAGCTCTCGATAGCTGCCATCGCTATTCTACTTGCTGATGTCTTCATTGACCTCCAAATGCGAGCGCCTCTCATCGCAGCGTTTGTAGCAACGTTTCTGGCTGTCGTCCTGTTCCGGCAACTCGTGCCTCGCCTGCTCGCCCAGAACCATCCCGAAGACGTTTTCTGGGCACTGCTCCCGGCTTTTCAGCTCTTCTATCGTTTCTTCTCTGTGTTCGTCGTGCCGGTCACGAAGCTGTTGAACCGAATGCGAAGGGCGGAGCCCGAGCCGGCGATGCCCGAACAAGAGACTGAAGAAATACAAGCTTTCATAGACGTCGGCGAAGAGGCGGGAATCATCGAAGAATCCGAAGGCGACCTGATTCAATCGATCATCGAGTTCAGCGATACCCGAGTCGAAGAGATTATGCGACCCAGACCACAGATTGTGGCGATCGAAGCCGGCGCGACCATTGCGGATGTCAGGCGGTTAATCATCGAGTCAAAACATTCGCGCATCCCCGTTTATCGAGAGCAGATCGACACCATCGAGGGCATGGTGTACGTCCGGGACTTGCTAGCGTTTTGCGAAAAGGAAAAAATGTCGCTGCCGATTACAACCTGTATGCGCCCCGCTTATTTCGTCCCCGAGAGCAAATCAGTCCGGGCGCTGCTCGAAGATATGCAGAGAGCGAGGGTGCAGATCGCTATGGTGATCGACGAATACGGTGGCACAGCGGGGCTGGTGACTGTTGAAGACATAGTCGAAGAGATCCTCGGCGAAATCGAAGACGAGGACGAAACGAAACCCGCCGATGAAGTCATTCGCTCAGAAGATGGGTCATACTTATTGGATGGCCGCGCCGAAATCAGAAGGGTTGAGATTCTTTTTGATAAGGAGATAGAGGCGGACGACTTCACTACAGTTGCGGGATTGATCATCAACGAGCTGGGTCGGGTGCCCGTCGCCGGCGAGACGCTCTATTTCAAAGGATTGCGATTCGAAGTCGTCGACGCGGAAGGCAAACGTGTGAACCGAGTGAGAGTGAGAAGTATCGAAGAGTCCCCTCCAACGACAGCCCAGCCGCAAGTCACCAGCAGCTGACGAGCGAGAAGAACCAGAGTTATCGGCTCGTCTCTCTATTCTTGCATCCGTCATATCTTTGAAGTACCATTTGGCTGGACTTCTTGAACTGCTCTTTCAAAACCAACAAGGAGGGAAAAGTCACATGAGTTTTTCCGACACCGAAGCGCTCAAGCAGCAACTTATGGCTAACGATTCGCAATTCGCGGAGCTGGCGCAGACTCACGGCGAATACGAGAAGAGATTGAGCGAGCTGGCCGCTCTGCATTATCCGAGCGCTGAGGAGCAGATGGAGGAAGCGACCCTGAAAAAGAAGAAGCTATACTTGAAAGACCAGATGGAAGCGCTTATGCGCCGTTACAAACAACAGCAGCAAGTGGCCGGTCATTAAGTTGGACCGAAGCGGCGCGCGCCGAAAATAGATAGACGACCGTTGGTTACTCGCCAGCGCACAGTGTTCGCATATTCGAGGCGAGCCTGTAAGTTTGGCCCGGTAACCAATTTTTATTGATCAATGGCAAGAGAAGGCATCCCGTTCATCATACTCTTTTTGGTTCCTGGACTGGTTTTCGCAGCCCTTGGGTGGTTGATTGCAGCAGCGCTTTGCTTGATCCTGGCAGCTTTCATGGCGTTCTTCTTCCGCGACCCCGAGCGCCAATGCCCGGTTGACGACCGGCTCGTCGTGTCACCCGCCGATGGTCGAGTTGTCGCCGCAACTCCGCTTGATGAACGATCGGAGAAATCGCCAACTCAGATCTCGATCTTTCTATCTCCGCTCGATGTGCACATTAACCGTTCGCCAATCGCTGGAGAGATCGTCGACGTCGCTTACAAACCCGGCGCGTTTCACATTGCGTCGCGAGACATCGCGTCGGTCGAAAACGAGCAGAACGTCGTCACAATACGTGGGGAAAGGTTCACGGTTGTAGTGCGCCAGATAGCCGGCGTGATTGCGCGGCGCATAGTGCTGTGGAAAAAGAAAGGCGATCGGGTCGCGTTGGGTGAGCGCATCGGGTTGATGAAATTCAGTTCGCGGATGGATATAATCTTGCCCAGTGAAGTTGACGTGCTGGTAAGCAAAGGCGACAAAGTCATCGGCGGAGTTACTGTGCTAGGTCGCTTGAAGTGAGGCCGCTACAGTCGTCGAAACCTCTGCGCGATCTCGTTTTCTCTGCGGAGGTTCATCATCTATCCTGGCGAACTAAGGAATCCCGAGCGCCGCTTTCAGGCAGTCATCAATTTGAGATAGCATCGACGCGGTCAAGCTTCCCAATACCCTTAGAATTAATGCGCGGTCATAAGTTATCAGGTTCTCACACTGAATGATTGAATCAAGCCGCAATCCCGTCTGGCGTCCTTCTCCGGTGCTGATGTCGATCAACAATTGAGTGTTGGCCCCGACTCGCCGATGCCGGCTGCTAGTGATTAGAGCGAGAATGGTATCGTCGAGTCGCTGATTCCACACGTCCGCTTGAACAACGAGCGCAGGACGAACCTTGCTTCCGGTCTGGTCGCTGTAAGGGAAATCTACGAGGACGACATCGCCACGGTGGACATTCATCGGCGCGGATCCAGATCGTTATAAACATCCATATCAGGGTCGTCCCATCCGGCTCTGAGACCGGCGCGCAGCATCAACTCGCATTTCTCATTGCTGGTGAGCGTCGAATGCTCGTCGAGCAAATCCTGTAGTTGATCAAAAAGGTCTGCGGGTACCAAGACGTATTCGCTATTCGTTTCAGGATCAGTGAGGCGAATAGGTTGATGTTCCGAAGCTCGAACGGCTTCTTGGATAACTTTGGGCAAAGTAATCATTCGTTGCTCCTTCTGTCGCGATTATTTCAGACTGAATCCGTGAGAGCAAGAAGGCAAGTTCTCGGTTTTGGCCTAGAATCGAAGAGTGCCGCGAACCTTTCGGTCCATTCGCCTCGGGTCTAAACGGCCACGAGCCAGGGTTGTTACAAAGACGGATCGCTCCAACTTTACTTAGGCCAATTCCGGCCACTAACATCGAGATCGTAGATTCGCTGCTCTCGAGTGCCTTCGCTCAGCCCTTTCTGTTGATCCCAATAAGTCTGGATCGCGGGCTTAATAAAGTCCCCACCCATACGCGACCGAATCCATCCGATGAGTGCGAGAACGTCCCATGTGAAGAACCCAAATTTGTCATCATCCAGCGTTTCATCGTACAGCATCCAACCGCGAATCCTACAGTCTCGGCCTCTTATATTAACCTCAGGTGTACCTCTGTGCGCGCTCTTATTCCGAGCCCGAAAGAGTAGCGCGACGTTATGAGCGAGTTCGTGATTCTCGGCCGAGAGCGCGCTACCGATGGCTGGCATATCGGCGAGCACTTCATCGAGGAGTTCCACTACCTGGAAGTTCTTTTTCTTTGCGATTATGTATTTGTGCAAATCACTTCCGTGAGTCTCTATCAGTCCTTTTACAAAGACCTCGCATGCTGATGCGGTTGTGACTAAAGAGGCACAAACGACTGCCGGTCGCTCTTCGATTGATACTCGCTCCTCACTCATCACAATCTCTTGCGCATGCATTAACAGCTCCAACGCGGTTTCGTAGTTTTCAAAGACGTGAGTGGAACCTGCCCTTCGGTTTAGCCTTCTGACATCGTCGCAAATGGCGTCCAATGTCGCAGCGCTGTATGAGTCGTGATATGGCCGTGATGACCTACCCCTCTTCGGGTTAACAGAAATCTCTAATCCGGTCTTATCTGGTTGGTCAGAATAAGTACCGTCTACCAACCACTTGGCTGAAATCTTGATTGGAGTCTCTATCCAAACAATGCGGCGAATAATCCTACCATCCTGCTGCATCGTGTGCGACGGCCACCAATTAATAGGGTGATTACGATAGTCAAACGTTCTGATTCGGTAGCGAGCGATAAAACTATTCAGAACAGTCAAGCCTCTTATCCAAAATCTCTGAATAATTTCTTGATGAGCTAACGTCGTAGAATTCGGCGCATCTATAATCTCGTCCGATACTTGCCATAGACGTTTACCCTGAACCTGTCATCATCAATTACTATAAGCTCGATACTTCCATCACTGTCATCGAGCGGCAATAGTCCAACGTATTTGTTGCTCGGGTCTTTTGCAAACTGCCCCCAATCGTCGTGAATAGCATCCGGCGGTACAATAAACGCCGTCTTTAACTCGATCGTGAATTCGGCGCAGACATTCTTCATACTAACTGCCTTCCAACGGCAAACAAGACGCTTACCGAAATCAACGCATGCCACTGAATATCCGTTGATGACCTGCGAGTATCCGTTGCTCGGCCTCGCGGTTCACTTCCATCGTTTCAACTCCGCGCTCGAACGTACCGCCAAGAATGATTCCGTCGCGACGCGGGAACATGTAAAGCCCTCCGCCCACCACCGCGTAGTCAACTTCGGGTTGGGGAATCAGAACGTGAAGCTGGCCCTTGATCGGCATGAGTTCACGATCGCCGAACAACTCGCGTGCGCCGAGACCAGTGCAGTTGACGATGATCGACTCGGACAGACTTGAGAGCTGGCTCGGTGTTGCGAACATCACGCGCCGAATCCGTCCGCCTGCGATGTAGAAATCACGAAGCAGCGCGTTCAGGTAGATCGACGGCTCGATGAACATCATGCTGTCGACCCTGACAAACTCCGCGGGAAACGGGTGCTGGGAGCGCTTAAGCTTTCGAGTATTTGCGAACAGATCGCGCAACATCTCGTGGTCCCAGCTATCAGGATAGTCGTCGTCACTCAAGAAGTATTGCTCTCGCCAGCGGACCGCATATTCTTCGCCGACTAGCAATTGGAACGACCGATGCGAAAAATGCGCCGCCCGGTCAAACTGCGAGTCCCAAGCCGGTGTTCGATGGTCTACATCGATGACCGATGTCGGAGACCAGCTCGCACCTGCGATGTTCGACGTAGTCTCGGGTGGCATGTCCTTCGAGTAGATTGTGACATCCAGTCCACGCCGCTGGAGAGTTCGCGCAGTAGCAAGACCAATCACTCCGCAACCAATCACCGCCGCCGAGCCGGTTCGCCCGGATTCAGCGATCAAATCCGCAGCGAGCCGCGCCGTGCCCCACGAGAGCGTCACCCCCGCGCCGCCGTGCCCGTAGTTGTGAACCAAGAGTTTGTCGCCAAGTGATTCAGCCCGAACGACGAAACCCGAAGGACGAAACGGGCGAAGGCCGACAACGGTTCTGATCACTCGTTCTGGAGCGACGTTGACGGGCGTAAAATGGCGTACAGCCTTTCGGGACTGTGCGGGCGGGTCGATTACATAAGGTCGGACGCGGCGCGCACAGGCCGAGTCGAGCGCGACTCCGCCGGCAAGCAAACCGATTGCTCGAAGTGCTTCTCTGCGACTGAGTCGCCCAGAGTTCATCAGATTTCCCTGAGGATTCGCGCGGCCCACAGCACCAAAGTTTAAGATACCTGGAACAGACTCCTAAAGTTGTCGGAAGTAGCCCGAGCAAATTCACCGGAATCGAGGGCACGAAGCTCCGCAATCGCTCGGGCGGTCTCAACTACAAAGGCCGGCTCGTTCCGCCGCCCGCGATAAGGAACCGGTGCCAGAAACGGCGAATCGGTTTCGATCAAGATCTTATCAACCGGCAGAGCACGAGCTGTCTCACGTAGCTCGCCAGCGTTCTTGAAAGTAACAACGCCTGAAAACGAAATGTAAAAGCCGAGCTCGATTGCCGCTTCTGCGAACGATCGTGTTCCGGTGAAACAATGAATCACGCCAGCAATCCCAGAATCTTTCCACTCCTCGTTCAGGATCGCCAACGTATCAGCTTCTGCTTCGCGAGTGTGAATCGAGACCGGAAGGACCCGCTCGCGAGCCATCCGCAACTGCTTTCTGAAAGCCTCACGCTGCACGTCGCGGGGTGAATTATCGTAGTGATAATCTAGCCCGATCTCTCCCCACGCGATCACCTTCGAGTGCTGCGATAAGTCTTCGAGCTTCGCGCAAAGCTCATCGTCGAACAAGCGCGCTTCATGCGGGTGGACCCCGACCGTGGTGTAGATGAACGAATATTCCTCGGCGAGTCGGAATGCGGCTGCGTGCGAGTCAGCCGCGACTTCGCCGTCGCCTACACAAACGATTGTCTGAACTCCGGCATCGAGCGCACGCTGAATGACGGCTTCGCGATCGGCGTCAAACTCTTTTCCCTCGATGTGCGCGTGAGAATCGACGTACATTGACGCTTGAATTATAAGCGGTTTCCGGCTAATTGCCAGAAGCCGTTCTGTTGGCAATTCGTTTTCGTGTATCATCGGAAATTCGAACGCGGGGATGCAGTAACGTCCGTGCGGCATTAACCACGACGACACGTTCACTTTGGCCCGTCAATGAATAAGACACGCCGAATTTCGTTGGTGCTGGTATGCGTCGTTGCCATAGCTATTCTCGGCCTCTTCGTCATTCGCAATCTCATCGATTTTCCGGTTTACTATGCGGCCGGCCGTTCGCTCATTCAGGGACGAACCGATTTGTACTCGCCGGACTTCGCCGTCGGTCGAGTGATGGATTATCGGTACCCTCCCTTCTTCCTCATCGCACTCTTCCCATTCTGGCTGATCCCATATCGAGTCGCTGCATATATCTGGTATCTGCTCTCTGTTTTGGAGATCGCCGGGTGCGTTCTGATCGTAGGCCGAATCTTTCCCGCGCTTCGCGAACGAAAAGTAATGTGGCTTCCCGTAGCGCTTGCGGTCGGACAGTATTTCGTGATGGTCTTGCACTACGGCAATGCCCATTTACTCCTGGTGTTCCTACTATTCGGTTCGCTCCACCTCGTTCTTCAACGGAAAACCTTGTGGGCCGCGCTGTTGATGGCGTTGGCCATCACGATCAAGCTGACGCCTATCTTGCTGCTGCCTTACTTTGCATTGAAAAAGCAGTGGAACTTTCTGATCGGAGTTGTCGCCTTTTTGATCGTCATCAACCTTGCACCGTCGGCGCACTTCGGCTTTCGCCGGAACGCGGAGCTGTTGGCAACCTGGTATCGTCACGTCGTCAGCAGCCAGGAATTTCATGAAGACAACGGTCCGATAAACCTCTCGTTAAAGGGACAGCTTCGGCGCTATCTGACCGATGTCGATTATTCGCAAAGAGTCGACGGAGATGTTGATTATGCCGCTGTCAATCTTGGGTCAGTCTCGCGCGAACATGCGGTCGAGCTATGGGCGGTGATCGCCGGGGTCCTATTTTCGGGAGTAATGTTCTTGATATGGTGGGCCCGACAGGGTTTCCGCAGGCCGGCCACTTCTTTGGAATTGGCGCTGATGATCTGTTTGATCTTGATGATAGGTCCACTTACGTCAAAGATTTACTTTATTGCACTGTTGTGGCCTGTGGCATCACTTGTGAGCTTAGCTGCCGACACAACTAATCGCATGGGCAAAGTCGTATTCCTCGTGCTGACTTTGCTGGCGGTCACTAATTTTGTTTTGCCCTTGCTGCCCGGACGGTCGACGCAGAGGCTTCTGCTTGTTGTCGGAGTTGATTTTTATCTGAACTGCCTCCTGACGGCGACGCTGATATACTCTCTAGTGTGCTTCGGCCGGGGGCTTCAAGCGACATCCGACGCGCTGCAAACGCTAGCCCGGTCAGAAGCCAGAACGCCATAACGACTTCGCCGTCGCCAAAATTAAAGTGCACAAGCGAGCTGATGTTGAACGCTGTCACGGCACCCAGTCCTGACAGGGCGATCCCACGCAATTGCCATCGAGTGTACGGCTTAACCTTCGTTATGAGGCGCCAGAGCTTCACGGCGAATATGGTCATGAACGAGTAATAAAAAATCAGCGCGAGTAATCCCCACCACACTGCTACCTGGACCGGCGTCGAGTGAAAGTGACCCGGCGGAAGCTTGCCGCCCTCATAAAGCCCGAGGCTCTGTTTCAGCTTGGCCTCGCTGCCCTTGCCAATTCCCAATAGCGGATTGTCCTTTATCATTCCTAGAGCTTCACGCCAGACCTCAAGCCTATATGCCGTGCTCCCTTCCTCAGGATCTAAAACTGATATCCCGCGCGAACGCTCGATGGCGAGAACCGCCAATGGAAGAACAATCACTATCGCGGCAATCGATGCCCACACAACGCGGCGGCTGCGGCTCGCCAGAGCCATGACTGCAACGCTGACCGCCAGGCCTGCAAGCGGCGCGCGCGTTGAAGTAAGTATCAAGGTCAGCCCAAGAAGCGAGATCGCAGCGCCCAGAAACCACGCGATCTGAGACGTCTTGTTGGGGACCGCGATCAACATCCCAACCGCAACCGCGGCGATGAGCGCCAGCACTTCTGCATAGGTTTCGTAGTGACTGTAGAACCCCATGACGCGAAAGTTTCTGCCCGGCGAGGTGGTTATTCCCAGTCGCTCGAACCCCGTGCCGCTCGCTTCCCTTAATGCGTTTCGCGGGATTGAGGTTTCCGTGACGGCTTCCTTTCGCTGTAGCTTGATGCGCAGACGTCCGCGGTGTGAGTCGATGATCCGAACGAGATCCTCCCGGGAGTTGATCGGTTGGTCGTCGGCCTCGATTATGACGTCGCCGAGCGCGATCGCCTCATTCGCAAACGGGCTCTCAGGTTTCACGCTATCGATTTGAAGCCCCCGTCCACGGGCCAGTTTCATCCCGCTGTAGCCAACGTTCACCAGGCAAGAAACGATCATCGTCAGAACCAGGAATGCGGCGAACCGGACGCTTCTGACTTTATTGCTCACAAAGTAAAAGGCGAGAAAGAAGGCGGGGCTCTTCAAACCCTTTACGCTGACGAGGGGGTCGTAAGACAAGAAGGAGGAAACAACGCAACAGGCGAAGAACCCAAACAACGCGACGTCAACCGCCGTTCTCTTGAGCCCGAGCTTACGAGCAGCGGCGAGCTGAACAGCCCAAGCTAACATTCCGATCAGATATGATCCCTGAGTTATCGCGATCGAATGAGGGGCGAACACGGCGTACATAGCCAGCGAAATCGTGATCACCCATTCAGTTACGATGTAAACTCGTTGGCCTCTCGGAGGCGGATCGGACTTGAGATTGCTGGCGATGGCGTTCGCGACCCGCGCAACAAAGCTGCCGGGCACTCGCTGATTATTGTTGAAAGACGCGTCGGCGGCCGCTTTGCTGATCAAAATCTATCGAACCTCGGCTTGCGTTGATTGCCCACATGAGACACAGCGGTGAACGCCACATTTTATGACGTGGCTCAGTGCAACGCAATCTTCCCGTCGCTTAGTTCTACTTCCCTGCCTTTTCCTTCAGGTCGGCCGTAGTTTTGTACTTCTCTTTCTCCTTGTCCTTCTGAAGGTAAGGAATCCCCTTCTCCATCCACTCGGGCTTTGGAGCGCCCTTTAAGAAATGATCGAAGAACTGCTGCAGCCGCATCGTATAGTCCTTCTGATTCTGCCGCCTGCGCAACCCGTGAGGCTCGCCGTTGTAAGTGAATAAGTACGCCTCCTTACCCAACCGCCGCAGCGCCAGATACATCTCGATGCCTTGATACCACGGCACGGCGTCGTCTGCGTCGTTATGAATCATCAACACCGGGGTCTGGATCTGATCGGCCCTGAACACCGGTGAGTTTTCCAGATACAGCATAGGCGTTTCCCAAAGGCTGCCGCCGATTCGGCTCTGAGTGTGCTCGTATTGAAACTGTCGCGGCAACCCCGATCCCCATCGAATCCCGCTGTAGGCGCTGGTCATGTTAGCAACCGGCGCTCCCGCAGAGGCCGCCTTGAACCGAGTGGTCTGCGTAATCATGTAAGCGGTCTGATAACCGCCCCAACTGTGGCCTTGAATGCCAATTGCTTTCTCGTCGACGAAGCCTTTGTCGACCACCGCTTGAATCGCGGGCAGCACGCACTTGAGCGCGCTCTGGCCGGGATGCCCGATCGTGTAGACGATGTCCGGCTCGAGCACCAGATATCCATTACTGGCGTAATAAGACGGATTGATGTTGTGGCTGGGCCGCGGATCGACGAACCGATGCACGTTCTCCGAGAGCGTCTCGTAGATGTAAACGATCATCGGATACTTCTTGCTCGCGTCAAAGTTCTCGGGCTTGATCAGCATCGCCGAGAGAGGAACGCCGTCCGTATTCTTAAACCTGACAAGCTCCGAAGTCCCCCAGACCAACTGCGACTTCTGCGGATTGGCGTCGCTGACCTTCTTCATCTCTTTGAAGTCAGGCGAAGTGACAAGCAAGTCTGGGAACTCATAGAACGTCGAAGCGGTCAGCAAGTACACGTCGGCATCCTTGGCCTTGGCTGGCGAATTGAAGTACTTTGCCGCCACTATCAACTTCTCGGGAGCACCGCCGCCGATCCTGCCGCGGTAAAATCCCGAGTCTCGTGTCCACTCGTTCTCGGCTCTCAGCAACAGCGGCTTCGTTGGATCGACGCCTTTCTCCTGCGAGTCGAGTTTCACATAGCGAAACTGAGCCTTCTCTTTTCGGCCAACGCCGTCGGTAAGATTCTTTGCGTTAGAACCATCCGGCGCCACTCGCCAAATGTCGTACTTGTCATAAAGCAGAACGTACTTATCATCGGCCGTCCAACCGGCGTTGCCGTAAGATGACGGCGTGCTCGGTGAATCGTGATCTTCGCGCCAAAAGTTCACGCCCAGGTTGCGAGTCAGATTCACGATTTTGCCGTCAGGAACCGAGAGCGTGTTCCAGTCTTTTCCATCATAAAACAGCGCATACCTTCCGCCCGGGGACCAGGTGAAACCCCAGTGATGCTTCTTCATCGCCAGCTTGCGACTGCCGTCCGCGGTGTTGACGATGGACACGTCGGCCGAGTTCGCGTCGTCGTCGTAACCGACCAGCGTGCGGTACGGTCGATCATCAAGACCCAGCCCCCACCGACCATCGTTTGCGGTATTGACCGCTTGAAGCGTTTCGTCTCCCAACTGGACGTACTTGCTATCTGTTATGTGAAACACAGCGCGATAGGAGCGGTTTCTATCTTGTTCGGCTCGGACCTTTTGCATCGGCTGTATGTAATCGTCCTTCCAGCTCCACAAATCGACCGAGACTCTATCATCGGCTGAATCGGCCTCGCTTTCTTCTTTCTCCGGTTCGCCCGGCGGCGCGACGCCGAAGAAAACTTTGCTGCCGTCGAGCGAGAAGTTAATCGGACCCTTGTCGCTTATGACGTAAGCGGGCTTGAAGTTGGGGGTTGAGGTCGAAACCAACTCGCTTGCGGTCGCCGCCTTGCGATCCCAACGGTAGAGCTTCATT
Source organism: Blastocatellia bacterium (assembly GCA_036505875.1). Classification (GTDB taxonomy): domain Bacteria; phylum Acidobacteriota; class Blastocatellia; order UBA7656; family UBA7656; genus Onstottus_A. The sequence continues at coordinate 34,902 of DASXSR010000075.1, forward strand.
CGAGGCTGAGTCGACGAAGCGTCGTCGCGGTCGCTCAAGAACACAAGTTGTGTCTGCTTCTCGTCCCATGTGAGTTTGGCGTATTTGCCTTTGCCGGTGAGCAAGGCCAAGGGCGCGTCGGTTGAAGTCGTTGCAACCGCAAACGCGCCGTTGCTCTCTTCTTTCTTCGACGAAACCGTGAAGACCAAACTCGTCGCGTCTTTGCTTATTGTGTATTCGAGCGCGTCGGCAAAGGTTCGCTCGCTGCCGTCGGCCATCTTTCTCAAAACCAGATCGCTGCCGAACTCTTTTTTGTTTCCCGACGTGGACGCGCCCGCGCCGCCTGTCCTCGCTCCTCTTCTACCCTGTGGCTGATCGCTCTCGTCATTCTGCTTTTGTTCCTGCTTCGGCGCGTCTGCTTTATCTTCCGGCTTCTTCTCTTCCGCCTTGGGCTCCAGCCTGTAAGCGATGTAACTTGCACCGTCCTCCGGCACCTCAAATCCTCTCACGCGCTCGATGCGAGTTACTCGACCTGTAGACAAATCCATAATGCCCATAGCGTTCTTGGGCATCTCCTCGGGTTTCTTCTTGTCCTTGCGAGCTTTGAGCACATCGGCCTTGTTCGGCTCGATCGTGAAAATGGCAAAGCGGTTGTCGGCGGTGAACGACGGTCGAGTCAGGCGCGATTGCTGGTTGAAGAACGTCACCGCAGCAGTCGGATCAGAGAGGTCCGGCGGAGGGGTCGGCGGACGCCAGCCGCGACCGTAGCGCCACTCCGTGCCTGTCGCGAGATTGCGAACGACCACTTCACCGTCGCCGTCCTGGGGCACGAGCGCGTAGCCAACGAACTTGCCGTCCCGAGATAGCGACTGCCCTTGAATCGAGCGCCAGCCGTCGTAATCGCTGTGTGTCAGCGGACGCTTGGTTGAGGTTTGCTGGGCGACCGCCCATGTTGAAATCAAAAGCGCTAGCACGAACAGCGCTGTCAGCTGCTTCCAGAGGGGTTTTCGCATGATGAGGCTCCTTGTAGGTCAGACGCCAAAACCAAATCCACTGAGCCGTAGACAATAATGCAACAGTTGAGGGCGCGTCCAGGGTTGCGCTCATAACCATCGGTTGATAGCCTTTCTCCTACGAACCGTGGCTACGCGGAAGGAGTTGTGATGAGGAACTCTCTTTTGATTATCGCGCTGTTGGCGACATCTTGCGCGGCAGCGATGAACCTGACTTCTGACGCCTGTGCGCAAGGGAAAGAGGCTAACAAGTCGATGCTTGTTTCAACCGCCTGGCTTGCCGAGCACCTCGGTGACCGCTCGCTGGTGGTCCTCCAAACGGGCAATCGCGCGAGTTACGACGCCGGTCACATTCCAGGCGCGCGATTAATCGAGATGTCGATGATCTCGGCTTCCGGCCCGCTCACGCTCGAGCTGCCGCCAGTTGACAAGCTCAAATCGGCGTTCGAGGAGTTGGGAGTTTCGGACAACTCAAGGATCGTCATCTGTTTTTCCGGGAACTCGGTCACGTCCGCCACGCGCACGTTCTTCACTCTCGACTACATGGGCTTGAGCAAACAAACCTCGCTTCTGGACGGCGGCTTGGAAGCGTGGAAGGCGGAAAGCCGATCCGTTACCACTGAAGCGCCGGTTGTCGCGCGCGGAAATATCACGCTGCATCCTCGTCAAGAACTCGTCGTCGATGCCGCATGGGTGTCTGCGAATTTGAAGAACCCGAAAGTTGCGATCGTCGATGCGAGAGACCCGCAGTTCTACACCGGCGCGAACGCGGGCCGCATGCCGCGCGCGGGGCACATTCCGACTGCGGTGAATATTACTTTCAGTCGGCTTGCCGATGCGTCAAACAAGTTCCAAGACTCGGCGACGCTTGCGAAGATATTCAACGATGCGGGTGTCGCGCAGGGGAAACAGGTTGTGAGCTATTGTCACATCGGTCTGCAGGCAAGCCTCGTCTACTTCGTGGCGAAGTATCTGGGTTACGACGCGCGCTTGTACGACGGCTCGTTTGAAGATTGGAGCAAACGAAACGATCTGCCCGTCGAGGCCCCGGCAGCAAAGACCGCCAAGTGAAATGCCGCTGCTGTGAGAGAGCTTACCTGCGCGGAGAAAGTTGAAGCGGCGTCTCGGGGTTCAGCCGGCACGGGTCTTGCGCCTGCTGCGTTCGACGCTTCGCCTCCTTCGCCGAGGGAGAAAGTGTGCGCTCGTCCAGATGCGCAAGCCCGCAGTCAAGCTCCCTCATGCGCGCCATCAGTATTTCAAGCTCGCTTCTCAACAAAGCGACTTCGGGATCGCGCGAGGGCTGAACGCCAGA
>DASXSR010000076.1:0-25331 GCA_036505875.1 Blastocatellia bacterium
CAATTTCAATCACCAATCCGATTGGCTGTTTCGGGCGCGGGGAATTCCACCAGAGCATAGATCTCGCGTAGCGGCAACTTACATGAGATCGTCACAAGATCGATTTCACTATCCAAGCCTTCAATATCGGTCCGCACCCAGCTTCCGTCCGGCTGACGCACATAATGAGTGACGTACGGTCTGTCTTGCGCGACAAGCAAATATTCTTTGAAGCTGTCTATAGACTTATAGAAGAGGAACTTGTTCCCGCGGTCATAAGCTTCGGTTGATTCGGAAAGTATCTCGATAATCAGAGAAGGATTCACGAGTACGTCCAGTCCTTCAATCCTCTCGATCACCGGCGGACCGCAGACGACCACAATGTCGCCGTAACGATAAGGTGGTGCCTTGGGGACTTTGATGCGCATGTCGGCAGGCAACACTTGGCAACCGCGCTCCAGCGCTCTATTCCTCAGTCCCGAGATCAAGTTGGTGGAGATCTGATTGTGAATCAGGGTCCCGCCGCTCATCGATATCGCTACGCCGTCGAAATATTCCCAACGCTCTTCCGAGTTCTTATCGAACTCGATATATTCTTCGATGGTTAATCTCTCTTTTGGAACTGCTGCCATCTGGTCCCCCGCCAAGCGAACATTCTAGCACTGGTGATCTAACACCGCCCCCGCAACTTCACGCCGGCCTGCTCAGGTAGGTTCGAAGCGCAGGCGTGACGCTGCGGCGCACCAGCGCGTTCTTCGCTTGCCACTGCGAGGCCGGATCAAGATCAATCAGAAAACTTACCTCGCCCGATTCGAGTTTCGCGATGGGCACGCCGTCGCGGTACAAAACGCGGTTGGCCGCGAAGGCAGCAACTCGATCGCCGGGCGTGACGATTCCAATCAGATTCAACGGGTCTGCTGCGCTGATCGATACCATCATGTTTTCCGAAGGCGCGCGGCGCATCGCTCGAAGCATGCCAACCGCATCGGGCAAGGCAAATTGCTCGCCTGAAATCCCCGAGATGAACCGCCCTCCGCGAATCTCGCCTCTCGCTTCCAGTCGGTGATAGACCTTAAGCAAGTCGCGCCACGCGAGTTGAAACCCTTCGCGTTCGAGCAGCCGCTTGAACACAACTCCGTAGCGGCGCAAAAGAATTCGCGCGAGCTTCTCAATCGACGCCTGATCGATTGAACCTGCGGCGCGTCGAATGAGCAGCGACCAGCGGCCGGCGCTAGTCATGTCGTAAACCGCTTTGCCTCGCCGCTTCGCTGCATTTGTCTTCCGACTGGACGGCGTTAACAACGAGCGCATGCCCGCATAGCTGTCCGCCGTCACAAGTCCGCAAGCTACAAGCTCGCCAAGCGCGTCTTCAACTTGACTACGCAACAAGCCGGTTCCTTCGACGATGTCGGCGAAGAATGACGCGCCGCTGGCTGACAAGTAATCGAGCACCGCCTGCGCCGAATGCGAGAGAGTCAACTGCTCTCTAACCGTTGCTGGAAAGAGCGCATTCCACAACGGAGCGTCTCGTCTGTTGATCAGCGAAATGGGCGTCGTGCGAACCGGACCCGTCGACTTCGTTCGATCGATGTTCTTCGGCGCTGTGAGTCGGGCCCATACCACCTGACCCGACAAACACAGCGAATCGAGCCAGGCTGGATCGTAATCGTTCATACGCGACGGGAGAATCTCACCTTCCCACGCCGCGGCGGGGGACTCGAAGCCTCCCAGTTGATCGATCAGCGAGGCAAGCGCGTCAGGGCCTTCGATCTGATGTTCGGGCGCAACCTTCTGCCACGCGAGAAGGAAACGAACGAAGTCGGCACTCGAGACCGGTTCGATCTCTTGACGCAAACGGTTCAAGGTGTAGCTGTGAATCCGCGCAAGCAATCGTCGCGCGCACCACTCGGTTTCTGCAACTCCCGGCGTGAAGCGGCCGCGCATCGCGAACCCTTCGCCTTCGAGCTTCGCGAGCGCGGCTTCTATAGCGTCGGTCTGAAGTCCAACCGACTCAGCAAGTGCTTGCGCGGTCACCGGACCGAGACCTTCGAGTCTTCCGCGCATGACCTCGACGAGCGCGGCGTCGAAATCCCATTTCACGGCTGCGAGTGAATCCGGCGCAACAATGTGCGGTTCGGTCTTAGCATTCGGAAAGATCGCGTCGAATTGCGGAAGGCGTTCGGCAGCCACCCACAGGCTTGCGCCGCCGGTCAAAAGCGTCGCCGCCCGACGCTGTTCTCGCAAATCGCCAAAGAAGCTCTCCCAAGCGCGCCCTTCTTCATACGTTATGAAACCAAGCTCAACCAATGCGTCGTGTAGCTCATCGGCGTTGTCAATGTCAGGCCAAACCTCTCCTCGCACTCGCTCGATCGCCGCCACATCGAGCGCACCGAGATCCGACGCAGTTTCAGGATCAAGCCATCGTCTCTGAAAGACCGCGCGGGTCCTTCGCTCCTCGAGCGGCGCGTCATCCAGGAAGGCGTAAGGCCGCGCGTTCAAGATCTCCTGCGCAAGCGGCGAAGCTTCGACAACATCCCGCGCGATCAAAGTCTTTTCGCCGCGCTCGATAGACGCCAGCAACGCTTCGAGACCTTCGATATCCATCGCTTCTTCCAAACAGTCTTTCACTGTCTGTCGGACAAGCGGATGATCGGGAATCTCGATGCTGCCGCCTTGGAGGTTCTCGGCACAGGCAACTTGATCGGGAAACACCGCCGACAACAAATCGTCGGCGTCCATTCGTTGAAGCTGCGCGGGAATCTTCTTTCCGCCACGCCGCCGCGGAACCGCAAGCGCGCGAGTTGTATTCCACCGCCAGCGAATCTCCCACATCGGCGCTGCCAGCAAGGCTTGAACTAACAGCTCGCGAACGGATGACGAACGCAGGTAGCGAAACACTTCATCAAGCGCGAAGCTGTGAGTCGGCCCGAGCGACAAGACGATCGCGTCTTCGGTCGCAGCAGCCTGTAGTTCGAAGTTGAACTTGCGACAGAAGCGCTTGCGAAGCGCGAGTCCCCAAGCGCGATTCAAGCGGCTCCCGAACGGTGAATGGATCACCATCTGCTGCGATCCGCTCTCGTCAAAGAAACGCTCGATAACCAGCGTATCTTGCGACGGCATCACTCCAAGCGCGACCTTGGACGCAAGCAGGTAATCGACGATTTGTTCTGCAGCCGAACCGGATAAACCGATCTCGTCAGTCAACCACGCGAGCGCCGAGCCTGCGGTTTCAGGGTGTTCATCGCCAGCGAATCGCTCGGCTAGTTCGGTCCGAAGCCGCGAAACCGAGACCGACAACTCGTGCGTGCGCCCCGGCGCTTCGCCCAACCAAAACGGAATGGTTGGCGGTTTTCCGTGCGCATCGGCGACGCGAACGCGACCGTTCTCGACCCGTATGATTTCCCACGAAGCGTTGCCAAGCTGAAAGATGTCGCCTTGCATGCTCTCGATTGCCCAGTCTTCGTTCACGCTTCCGATCACCGTGTCGGTCGGCTCGAGCACGACGGTGTAGTCGGCAGTATCGGGGATCGCTCCGCCCGATGTGATCGCCGCTAGCCGGGCGCCTTTTCGCCCGCGCAAACGGTGATTGATCATGTCGTGGTGAAGGTAGGCTCCACGGCGGCCGCGTCGAGTCGCAAATCCTTCACGAAGCATCTTTATGACTTGGTCAAATTCGTCGCGCTTGAGATTGCGATAGGAATAGGCTCGGCGAATAGTTTCAAACAACTCGTCCTCGACCCACTCGTCCGAAGCGACTGCGGCGACGATTTGCTGGGCAAGAATATCGAGAGGCCTTTGAGGAATCGACAACTGATCAAGCTCGCCTCTTCGAATCGAATCAAGGAGCGCTGCGCATTCGATTAGCTCATCACGACTGGTCGGAAAGATCCTGCCTTTCGGAAAGCCGGCGACGGTGTGACCCGATCTTCCAACTCGCTGAAGCAACGTCGAGATCGCGCGAGTCGAACCAAGCTGACAGACGAGATCGATATCGCCAATGTCGATGCCGAGTTCGAGCGATGCAGTTGCGACCAGCGCCTTTAACTCTCCCGCTTTGAGTCGTTGCTCGGCGACGAGCCGCTGTTCTCGCGCGAGGCTCCCGTGATGCGAGGTCACGTTTTCATCGCCCAGCCGCTCACCCAAATACCGAGCGACGCGTTCGGCCATCCGCCGAGTGTTGACGAACACAAGCGTCGTTCGATGAGCGTTGATCAACTGAGCGAGGCGGTCGTAGACTTCGTCGAATACTTCGCCGGACATCACTGCGCCAAGCGGCGAGCTTGGAACTTCGACCGCTAGGTCAAGCTCGCGTCGATGACCCGAGTCGATGATGTTGCAATCGGGAGCGCCGTCCTCATCGATGTTCGATGTGCCGACAAGAAACCGCGCGACTTCCTCGATCGGCTTCTGAGTCGCCGAAAGCCCTATGCGGACCAGGTCATCGCCAACTAGTTTCTCCAATCGTTCGATCGACAGCGCCAAGTGAGAACCTCGCTTGTCTCCCACCATCGCGTGAATCTCATCGACGATCAGCGTGCGCGTCGTCCTCAGCATTCGTCGCCCGCCTTCACTTGTCAGCAGGATGTAAAGCGACTCGGGGGTAGTGACGACAATGTGCGGAGGACGCTTAGTCATCGCGGTACGCTCGTGCGCGGGCGTGTCGCCCGTTCTCACCAACGTCCGAATGCCGACTTCCGGCAGACCCATCAACTTCAGCTCCTGCTCGATCCCGGCGAGCGGTTCTTGTAGATTCTTTTGAATGTCATTCGACAGAGCCTTGAGCGGTGAGACATAAACGACTTGCGTGAGGTCTTCGAGTTCTCCGCTCAAGCCTTGTCGAACGAGGTCATCGATTGCTGAAAGGAACGCGGCGAACGTCTTGCCCGATCCAGTAGGCGCGGCGATGAGCGTGTGTTGGCGGGCTTTTATCGAAGGCCACGCGCGCTCCTGCGGCGCGGTCGGTTCAGAGAATTGCTTCGCGAACCAGCTCGAGACGGCGGGATGAAATAGGTCGAGGGTCATTGATTTATCCTATATGCTCAAACGGTCTTGCTTCAATGTACGCGTCAGGCAACTTGACAGTTCCTTCGCCAATCTTCTATAGTTTTCGATGTATTTTCGATCCGGGGCTGCAGAGAAGTCAAGCGCTATTACACGTTTTCTCGGGGGCTTAGCTCGTGTCACACTCAAATCGCCCAGCAACTCACGGCCGAGGCGCCGCTGAGAATCCTCCTAATCGATTTGAGAAACTCGCCTATCTGCGCGACCCGGATTCAAATGAACCGGAAGAGCCAACCCGAGACACTCAGTTCATCAAAGACTCGTCGCGTTCGGTGATCTCCTACAATGACAGCCCGGATGTCGGATTCGAAGCAAGCATCAATCCTTATCGAGGCTGCGAACACGGGTGCATCTACTGTTATGCGCGACCAACTCACGAGTATCTCGGCTTCTCTTCGGGGCTCGATTTCGAGACCAAAATTCTGGTGAAAGAAGATGCGCCTGAGTTGCTGAGAAAGGAACTCGCGACGTCTCGATGGAGACCGAAGGTGCTTGCGATCAGTGGTGTGACCGATCCCTATCAACCCATCGAGCGCAAGCTTCAGCTCACGCGGCGATGCCTGGAGGTGTTGTCAGAGTTTCGCAACCCGGTCATGATCGTGACCAAGAACCAATTGGTCGCGCGAGACGTTGACGTTTTGAAACAGCTCGCTGAGTCAAAAGCCGCAGCCGTCTTTCTGTCGATCACGACGCTCGATTCTAACTTGGCCAGGGTGATGGAACCGCGAACATCGACGCCGCAGAATCGGCTCGCGGCGGTTGAGGCGCTCGCGCGCGAAGGGGTGCCGGTTGGCGTTCTTGTTGCGCCTGTGATTCCGGGACTGACCGATCACGAGATGCATTCGATAATCACCGCCGCGGTGGATGCCGGAGCGCGTTACGCAAGCTACGTAGTCGTGCGACTGCCGTTCGCAGTGAAAGATTTATTTCAGAACTGGCTCGAACAACACTTTCCCGATCGCAAGAAGAAGGTGCTAAGTCACATTCTCGATATTCGAGGCGGCAAGCTTAACGATCCTAATTTCGGCTCACGCATGCGAGGAAGCGGTGCTTACTCGGAACAAATCAAATCGATGTTCACTCTGGCATGCCGCAAAACAGGGATCGAGGGACGTCATCCCGAACTCTCGACAGGATCTTTCAGATTGCCGAGCGGGCCGCAGCTAAATCTCTTCTCGTAGCAAAAGCGTTATACTGGTCACCGCCTTGTCCGTCGACTAAGCTGGATATTCTCCATGATCGATAAGCAAACTCTACGGGAAGAGATCTGGCGGCTACTCGAGTCGGAACATGTCTCGCGGTTTCCGGGCGCGAAAGGACGCATCCCCAATTTCAAGGGCGCTGAGAAGTGTGCGGACAAGGTGGCGGAACTCGATGTGTGGAAGCGCGCGAGAGTCATCAAAGCAAATCCAGACTCTCCGCAACGCGCGATCCGCCACCTCGCATTGAAGCAAGGCAAGACGATCTATATGGCCGTTCCGCGTTTGCGCGAAGAAAAGTGCTTCATCGAGCTGGATCCGAAGCGTCTCGAAAAAAATTTGTACGCTGCTTCGAGCATAAAAGGCGCGTTCGAGTCTGGGCGACAAGTCTCGGTCAAGCAGATGAAGCCGGTCGATCTGATTCTTTGCGGCACGGTTGCGGTACGTCGCGACGGGGCGAGAATCGGCAAGGGCGGAGGCTACTCGGACCTGGAATATGCAATCGCGTTGGAGCTGGGCATCATAAACTCCCGCACGCCGATTGTCACCACTGTCCATCGGCTGCAGATTGTGGACCAGAAGTTTGCACTCAAGCCGCACGACATCCCTGTGAATTTCATCATCACGTCCGAGGAGGTCATCGAATGCAAGACGAAGCTCGAGAGACCGAAAGGGATCTATTGGGAGTACCTCGACGACGAAAAGATCAATTCGATTCCGCTGCTAAAGAAGATGAAGGCCCGTTTGCGTGCCGCGAAGTAGCGTAGATCATCTAGTCCGCTCCCGACGGACATCGGAAAAAATCGTGAAGCTTGACCAAGCTGAAGCCGACGGTGACAGGCGGGAAGTGATTGAGGCGATCGGATCTACTTAGAATACAACGACTTCCTTAGTTATGGGGGGACTAATCATCCGAGCGCGATGTAGACCTGTGTTGCTCGCTTGAAGGTGGTTTGATAGTATCCGGCGCATATGTCGGCACCCAGGGCCTACGTTGAATGGATCAACGATCACCTAGGATTTAACCCGCGCAGCCAAGCTAACTCGGACGCTTTGTCTGACTTTGTAACGGCTGACTTACTCCACACAACCTCGTCGCTCGGGAACGCAATCGCAAATAACATTATCGCGGCCCGTAAAAATGCAGAGGTGAGAGCCAATTTCGCCACTCGAAATATTGACCTAGTGTTCAACGACGCAAAGAGCCCACCGGTATCAGTTAAAATGTCCGTAGAGAATAAGACAATCATGGCGGCGCACGGCAAAGCGAGGAAGAATCGCTACGGTGACATCATCGCCTACTGCAACCACATGCATAATCATAGCCGCCAGTGCGTGGCAGGGGCGATCGTAGTAGTTAACGTGTCTGGAGATTACCTGAATCCAGACTCTTTCGCTAAAGAGCTGCAACGCCCGAAGTTCAAGATGGATCAAGTCGTCAAGGACACCATCGAGATTTTCGCTACGATTCCGCTGCGCGATACTCCAGACGATCCAACCGAATTGCCAGAGGCAGTTGCGATAGTCGTTGTGGACTATGATGGCGTAAATCCGGCTAAACTGGTGACGGATGAGCGAGCACCTCAGCCGACGGATGCGATCTACTACGGCAATTTCCTCAACCGACTTTGCTCGCTTTATGAGCGGAGGCTTCCGACACAATAAGCTCTGGTTCATTCCCAAACAGGCTCAATGTCCTTCGCTGAAGCCTGTGCTTGGTGTGTTCGAGATATGATGATTCGATCTCTACGCCAATGGCGTTCCTCGCGCACCTGGCAGAGGCGACGAGTGTTGTACCTGTTCCCATGAATGGATCAAGAACGGTGTCGCCTACAAATGAAAACATGCGCACCAGCCTATAAGCCAGCTCCTCCGGATAAGGGGCGGGGTGGTCACGCGTGGATTCGCCGGGCACATCATGCCAAATCGGCTGATACCAGCCTTGATGTTCCTCTTTCGTGAGCCGTGATGCGTCCCGTTGCTCGTTTGTAGGTTGTCGGTATCCACCCGGCTTCCGGAGCATGAGGATGTACTCGACGTCATTCTTGATAATTGCGTTCGGCTCGAAGGGTTTCCCGAGAAACGATGAACCGTTTTCAATTTCATATTTGGCGTTAGAAATCTTGTGCCAGAATATTGGCGTGAGGTTGTCAAATCCTATGGCTCGCGCGCGCACAACTATGTCTGCATGCATCGGCATCACTAAATGCCTTCCGTGCTTCTTGCGAGCAAGACAGACATCCCCGACAACACAGACCAGTCTGCCGCCAGGCACTAGCGCACGAAAGCAGTGGTGCCATACCTTATCCAATTCATCGTGGAAGTGCTCATAATCGGCGATGCTCCCCAATTGACTCGGATTATCGGGATATTCTTTCAGAGTCCAGTAGGGAGGCGAGGTCAAAACCAGATGAATCGAATTCGACGGCAGCCAATCAAGCTCGCGAGCGTCGCCGAGATGTATTGAAATTCTTGTCCGTCGGGAGGCAGTTTGCATGCGCTCGATCATAAATAGTATCTCCGTTCATTGCAATCTTCGCTTACTCGCTCGGCAATTCGTCGCACCGGGTGCGCAGTCATTAGTACTAGTTCCATGATTTAAACTTCAATCACTGTCTTCCAGACCTTATTAACGGCGAGTACTACTCAATTCTTGTATTTTCGTATCAGTCCTTTCACCACTCCTTGAATAGTTACGCGGTCCGCAGGCTTCACCACGATCGGCTTATACCGCGGGTTTGCCGGTTCGAGCCTCACTTGATCGCGCTCCTTGTAGAAACGCTTCACCGTCGCTTCGCTGCCGTCCACCAGCGCGACAACCATATCCCCGTTGTTAGCCGTTTGCCGAGACTCGACGATGATCGCGTCGCCGTCGCGAATCTGCTCGCCGATCATCGAATCGCCTCGCACTCGAAGGGCAAACAACCGCTCTCGTCCCAGGAAATCGCGAGGCGCGCTGATGGTTTCGTGGCTGAGAATCGCCTCGATCGGTTGGCCCGCGGCGACAACGCCCAGCAACGGGATTTCCGATTCGTCCGAGGCCGGTTCGTCTCGCACAAGCTCGATGCCCCGGCTCACGTTGGGAATTCTCCTGATCAAGCCCTCGCTCTCGAGCCCCAGAAGGATGTGATGAACGCTAGCGGGCGAGCTGAGCTTGAACTGCTTGCCGATCTCAGCCATCGTCGGCGGGACCCCGTGCGCGTCCACGTACCGGCAGAGGTAGTCGAAGATCTGTCGCTGTCTCGGTGTGACCATTTCACCTCCATTTGTTCGACAAACTTCAGTTTGTCGATTCTTCGTTAAGTGAGCGCTCTCGCCAGCCGCACGCCCACAAGCTGAAGCTTATCGGACATCTCATTGAAAATCCATCGAAGATTCTCGAATAGATTCGCGCGATTGTCAAGGAAATAATTATCTCACTCTCGAAAATAGTTCTTGACATTGTTATAATATTTTCGTATATTTTCGAGCACCCTCTTGGGCAGGGCAAAGAACTAGAAGGTGAAATGGTATGACTATTCAGCAAGCTATTCGGGCGAGATTGAGGATCGAACCAGGTCGACGAGTCAGAACGTTTGGAGGCTGGTGTCGGCGCGATCGCGTGCTTTTGGATGGATTCGAGATTGGAAAGATTCAGACCAGGCGGGCGAGAAGCCGCACGGAAATCGTGACGATTGCCGCAAGCGGATTTGTTCCGGGCCATAACATCGATTGGCTGGTTGCGGTAACACGCGAGCTTCCGCGAGGTTCGGTCGTGAACAGGATCGACAGGTCGCGGTCGATGCTGGGTCGGACGGCTGCTTTCTTGCGGCAAAGCGCGGGATGACAAGCAAGCAGGCGGATTGTTTCGTGTTACAGGCAGACGATCAAGCCAAAACGCGAATGGCAAAGCTCGAAGCGTTGGCAGTAGCGGTTGAACGCTGGCTCGCCGATCCCAGGTACGTGACTGAGCAGTTGATGATGAAAGCGCTTCGAGAGCTGCGCGAGCTCGATTGCCGGACTTGACCGCCCTGCTTCAACTTTGTGGTTGCAGGATTAGCTCCCGCTTAGACACCAAGGGATGATGCCAGCCCCCCATTATCCCTTGGCCTTTCCCTTGCCTGATTTGCTTCCCAATTCGCTAATTATCTGGAATTCCCTTTCAGTGACGGGTTGAACCGAAAGCCGGCTACGCTTCAGCAACACCATGTTTTGCAGGGACTTGTTCTCCCTGATCTCGGGCAGCGTAACAGATCGTCCGAACTTCTTCTTGAACTTCACCCGCACGCCGTACCAGATTGGATTTGCGGGCGTCGCCTTCGGATCGAAGTGACTGTCGCCAGAGTCAAACTGCGTCGGGTCAGGTTCGGCGAGCGCGCCGATTTCCTGAATCCCAACGACGGCCGACGGTTCGGCATTAGAGTGATAGAACAAAGCCTGGTCGCCAACCTTCATTTCCTGCATCAGGTTTCGAGCCTGGTAGTTCCTCACGCCGTCCCACAGAGTTGTCTTATCGCGCTTTAAATCGTCAATGGAGTACGCGGATGGTTCTGACTTCATCAGCCAATATTTTCGGGCCATAACGTTCTCTCCTGATTAACTGCCTGGGGGCCGGTTCCTCTCCATCCGTTCAGCTAATCATTAGTTTGGGTTCTCAATCACACCGATCACATTGCCGAACGGGTCCATCACCGACGCGACGCGAATCCCTCCGCCGACCTCCTGCACTCCGCTGTGTTCCGAGGCGCCCAGTTCAAGTAGCCGCTTGAATGTAGCCTCGCAATCGCTCACATTCCAATAAGCGGTCACACCGCCAGCGCCGGTGACGCCAGTCATGTCCGGATCGAGTCCCAGCTCAAAGCCGCCGACGTCGAAGCCCACATAATAAGGCTGAGCGAAATAAGGTTCCTTCTCCAATACCGAGGCGTACCATTTCTTCGCCTTGTCCAAATCGTTTACGTGATAGATCACGGTTCTCAGTCCCTGGAACATTTCCGCCTCCCGATAGAAGAAATCAGCGAGCAGCTTTCATCTTAGGGTTCTTGAGCCCGGTTGTCAGCTTGTTACGGACTTCCCTCGCCACTCTTGCCGCGATCACGCGCCGATGCTGATCGAGAAAATCGCTCACGGCGTTCGAGTCGCGCTTGGACAATTCACGAAGCGCCCACGACATCGCTTTTACAACCACATCATCGCGATCTTCAAGCAGCATCCTGCAAACTTCAAGCGTGCGGCTAGTGTCGCCGTTTCCTCCTCGAGCCTTGCTGTTCAAGGGTACGGTGCTGACTAATGCTGCGCGACGCCACCAACGGTCCTTCGAGCGTGCCCAACGATGAATCAAGCTGTCCTTCACTTGGCGTTCGCGCCACGCAGGTCCTGCAAGGTAGCAAGCGAACATATCCACCGCGCCCCAGCTCCCGATACCTCGGCCAAATTGCCTTAGATCCTTCTCGCTCAGACTGCCAAGCGCAGAACGATGCTTGCAGACAAGCTCGTAAGCTACGAATCGATGCTCGAAGGTGTTGTGCTCAAAGAGTCTCAACGCAACCTCGACAACGAGGCGCGGAGGCGATTTCAAAAGCCGCTTCGAGAATTCGCGTCGAAGCGCCCTGATGCTCTCGGTGGTGAAGCTTTCAAGAAGAAAGATTCGCCCGGAGAATTCTTCTGCCAGTGTGTCTGCGTTCTCTAGGGGATCAGCCACTTGCACCTATCGCACACCCCACTCCCAGATTCCGTAAGCGATCTTCTTGTCGAGCGTGTGCTTCGATTGCTTGAGCGCTAGCGCGATCTGGCCGCGATGATGCGATTCGTGGGCGAGAACGTAACCGAGAAAAGCCGTCACGTGCGGCTTGAAGCCTTTTACCTTGCCCTCGGCGGCTGCCTTCTTGAATAGCGCTTCCATCGCCTTGCCGGATTCCTTCAAAGACCGAGCCAGGAGCTTCTTGTCCGCGGCGATTTCTTTTTCGACCTTGTCGATGCCTTCCATGAACTCAGGTCCGGAGACTTTGAGCCACATTAATCGAACGTTGTGGAGATGCGCGAACTGCTGCGCGACGGTTCGGCCTTTTGAAGCAGATACGTCATTCAAAGCCTCAGCAGGAATGGCGTCGAGCATGAACAGGTTGATCCGGTTGTTGATGTTCCAGGTGTCGAGGATTTCTTTTTCAGGACCGAGACTCATTCTTTCATACTTCCCTTCAAGAATCTGAGAAACACCAATCACTTCTACAGGGGAATTGCAGTGACGTGCAAGTCGCTCCGAACCGATTTTGGCGGACCAAGCTTGAATGGCTCTCGAATCAGCACGTATAGTTGCCTACGTGCGACACGTGAGATCCTATGGGTAACGCCCGTGGGATTTGCCTGCACATATCGAGGCGCACAACAACCACCGTGCGTTGCGTTTAACCAGAGATAAAAGACGAGCCCACGGCCGGAAACGCGAAAAGATAAAGGAGACCCAATGAGCAATCAAGCTTTCGCCTCGGAACTAGAAGTGGGCATCCGCCCGCTTGTCTTCGAGACACCATGCCGCGCGCGAGCCAGCAAAGTGAAGCGAGCCATTTGCCAAGGCTCGCTATTGATTCTGCTGCTGACGACCGGCTGCAACCCGTCGCAAACCCTCTTCCAGTCGAACTTCGACGCGACTGCCATCGATCAGCCGCCGGCGCATCAGCAGGCTGTCGGCACAGTAACAATCGACGGAGGCGTCCGCGTCGCCGCGATTCCCGACACGAATTCGAAAGGGGTCCGGTTCAGCCGTATCAGTGGCTCAAACGATGCTGTGCTTCACTGTAACCTGTCGCAGGCTCCGGGCGATAGCACCTATGTATTCTCGACTCTTCTATTCTTCCCTTCGGGAAGCGGCGGCCTTGTGACGATTCAGTTCGAAAAGGCCGGTGGAGGGGAGCGTTTCCTGCATCTCGACATTTTTCCTGGCTGCAAGGCTGATGACCCTCGTGGCTGCTTTCGTATTGATGACGACAACAGCAGACTTTTCGGAAAATACCAGCTAGACCAGGTCTTCATCTTACAAGTCACCCTGAACATTAATGCATCGTCGCCAAGCGCACATGTAGTGATTTCCGGCGCCGGCGCGTCGGGTGAGGCAGACCGCACCGTGAGTCCCGAATTGCTTACAATAGCGCGACAGTTTGGCGCGGTTAGAATATCGTCGGGTCTAGAGGCTGACGTATCAACGTTTTTCGCTACAAACATTGTTGTCACGCGCAAATCGTAATGCAGCCTCGCTGGTGCGGGTTTCTTCGCGCTCGATCCTCGGCGATGCGCAAGTTCCAGTAAACACGCAGCCGAACAAGCGGTTGGAGATGACTGCAAAATGCGCAGCATCTCAACCGCAGCGTTAGTCTGGCAGTCTCCAAATTGGGTCTTCTCGCCCTCGACCTATTTCACCTTAACCGGGTAAGGCGGGCGAGTCGCCTTCGCAGGCGGATTCTTCTTCAACTCCTCCATCACCACTTGAATTGCTCTTTCGAGTTGCGGGTCGTGCCCGCTCATCACCTCCGCCGGCGTTTGCTCCACTTCGATGTCAGGCGGAACGCCGACGTTCTCAACCGTCCAGCCCTCTTCGGGAGTCCAGATCGCGAGATTGGGCGCGGTAACCACAGCCCCGTCCATCAATATCGGGAATCCGAGAGTCCCAACCAGCCCGCCCCAGGTGCGTTTGCCGATCAATTTGCCGACACCGAACTTGCGAAACATCCACGGTAACAAGTCGCCACCTGAACCTGCGGTCTCATCGATCAGCATTACCTTCGGTCCTTGAATCGAAGCAGTGGGAGTCTTCAGGTCTGCGCCATAGCGCATCGCCCAATACGCGCCTAGCGGTCGGCGAAGAATGTCGATGTAGTAATCGGCAACTTGTCCGCCGCCGTTGAAACGTTCATCGACGATGATTGCTTCCTTGTACGACTGAGGATAGAAGTACCGTTTGAAGTATGTGTGCCCGAGCGTCGAAGTGTTCGGCACGTAGACATACGCGACTCTTCCACCGGTTGCCTCGTCAACTTTCTTCAAATTTCCTTCAACCCAGTCCCGATTGCGAAGCGCGCCCTCGTTGGGAATCGGCACTACCGACAACGTTCGCGAGCCGGTTCCGTCAGGGTTCGGGCCGACCGTGATTTCGATGATCTTGCCGGCAGTGTTCTCGAATAAGCTGTAGAGGTTCGTCGGCGGCCGCAAGTCCTGGCCCCGAACCGCTAGCAAGTACTCGCCTGCTTTAACGTCGACGCCCGGCTCGGTGAGAGGCGCGCGCAGCTCCGGATTCCAGTTCAAGCCGCCGTAGACTTTCTTGAAACGGTAGCGTCCGTTCTCGATTGAGTAGTCCGCACCCAACAGTCCGCCTGGCACGTTCTTCGGTTCGACAAATTGATCGCCGCCTCCCACTCGGTGGTGCCCGACTGAGAGCTCACTGCACATCCATTGGATCACGCGGTTCAGATCGCCGCGAGTTGCGACGTGGGGAAGAAAGATCGAGTACTTCTCGCGCATCGCCTTCCAATCGGCGCCGTGATAGTTGGTCGCGTAGAAGTAATCGCGATTGATCCGCCACGCCTCGTTGAACATTTGATTCCACTCGGCGCGCGGGTCGATGTGAACCTCGATCGCTTCCGTGTTGATCTTGCCTGCGCCGGGCTGCGGCTTCGGTGTGACCGCGACGATTCCCCACGAGTTCCCGGAAACGTACAGCACCTTTTTCTTGTCCGCTGAAAGTTCGTAGTCTGTGACTCCTGGCATAAACGCTTCATCTTTGCGCTTGTTAAGATCGTACTGATGCAACGTCGTGGGCGGCGGTCCTTGTGGTTGACCAAACGCTACCGGGGCCGGCGCGAAGGGCGCTTCTATGTAATAAAACTGACCGGCAGCCCCGGCTTGAAGGTTGCGGTAATTGCCCGCCGGAATCGAGATCGCGAGGATGCGATGATTGATCCCATCGAAATCAATCGAGAAAGGCTCAGGCGCGGGCTTCTGCTGATCGCGCGGTCTCTCCTCTTTCTGAATTCCCTTCTCTTCATCGCTCTCCTTGGCAAGCGGATTTGGAAGGTTCTTCCTAAGCACCGCTAGATAAATCGACCGCGTGGCGCGCATGTCAGCGTTCGACATCGAGAACCAATCCTTCACCGGGCCGGCATCAGTCGACCCGAAGAAGTAGAGATACTTGCCGCTCTCGTCGAAGACCGGCTCGCTAACTTCGCTCAGGCCGTCGGTGATCGCAAACGATTTGTCCTGGTCGATTGAATAAGCGTACACCGCTTGAATGTACGCCTTGGTGCTGAGCGTGTACGAGATCCACTTCGAATCCGGCGACCAGATGTGATGCATCGTCTTCCCTGTGGCCGGGCCGTAAAGATATTCGGAAGCGACCTTCTTGGGAGCACCCGTTTTAACGTCTAGCCAGTACAAAGTGCGAGAGTTGTCGGCGTAAGAAATCTTCTGACTGTCGGGCGACCAGACAGGCACATCGTAGAAGCCCGAGCCGTTGAGCTTGATCTTTCGCACATCGCCTTTGCCGTCCTGGCTGCGAATATGAAGCTCGTATTCACCAGATTCATCCGAGAAGTATGCGATTGACTTTCCGTCAGGCGACCAAACCGGCGAACGCTCGTGTACGCCGGGCGTGTTAGTCAGATTACGCGCGTCGCCTTTCTCCGCAGGCACGGTGACGATCTCGCCTCGAAACTCGAATGCGGCTCGGGCGCCAGTCGGCGAGATCGACGAACTCCGAATCCACCTCGTTCCTTTTACGAAACGCGTTCGAGTCTCAGCGAGGTCTGCTGCAACGCCAATCGTGAGCTTCGCGGTGTGCGCTGTCTTAGGATCGAAGATGTGAAGATAGCCGGCTTGCTCGTAGATGATCTGCCCGCCGCCTGATGAAGCGGCCAGCACTGGAAAGTCTTTATGCGAGGTGATCTGCTTGATCGCGTTCGTCTTGGTGTCAAATGAAAACAGATTGAATTCGCCGTTGCGATCAGAGCGAAAATAAATCGTGTCGCCCATCCACATCGCATCCACGTCATTGCACCTGCCTTCCGGTTGCGGGATCTTTTGTGTCGACTTATCGCTGAAGCGGAATAGCGTGATGACCGAATGCGTGCCGCCGCGATAATGCTTCCATTGATTGAAGGCTTCGTAAATTGGATTGTAAGCTAGCCGGCTGCCGTCAGGTGAATAAGTCGCCTCATTAGCATTGGGCGGCCCAACTGGCTCTTCGACCCCGCCTTTAACCGGCACTGTGTAGAGCTGAGTGTACCGGTTAGAAAAGACCGCTCGTGGCGATGTAAACAAGACAGCCGAGCCGTCAGGCGTAAAGCATTGCACGGTGTCTGGTCCGGGGTGCCAGGTCAATCGCGTCGGCACTCCGCCAGTCACTGGAACGACGTATACGTCGGTATTTCCTTCGTATTGCGCGCTGAAAGCGATCAGCGAGCCATCGGGCGAGAACGCGGGATTGGTCTCGACCCCCGAGTCGCTGGTTAAGCGGCGAACATTCTTGCCGTTGAGATCGGCAACCCACAAGTCCCCCGCGTATACAAAGGCGATGTTGTTCCTGCTGATTGCGGGCTGGCTGAGCAATCTAGTGTCGTTGACATCGGGCCCGTTGACTGGGGCAGCTGATGACCCAGCCGAAGATAGCAGCAGTAATCCCAAAGCTAGGAATACAATTCGTGTTGCAAATGACCTGAGGCGCATGACTTCTCCTTCTACGAGTTGATTTCTGCCACTGGCGAGAAAGAAAAACTAGACCCAAGAGCGAGAATTGTCTAGGTCGTTCCAAACGTCAACCGCTTGTTGAGCTGTTGAAAGAGCCAATTCCGCCACGAGGTCACCAAGGCACGAAGGAGCACGAGTAGTCTTTGTGCAGCTTCGTGCCTTCGTGGCTTTGTGGCGTCCGCTTCAAAACGGAGAGTCAGGAAATCTGATTGCGGGCCGCCGTCCTTTTTGAAGCGCGTCCAGATGAAACAGAAGCATTCCGATCCCAGCCGCGCCTTGCATGTAACCTGTTTGTGCTACGAGGAGTTCGGGCTTGACTCGGTGCTCTGCTTGAATCCATCTCATTCCACTCGTGTCCCGCGTTGCCTTGGTCATAAGCTGCGCGGCGACGCGCTTCGAGAAATCCAAATACGACTTCTCGCGGGTCACCTGATACAAGCTTAGAAAGAACTCCGCGACGCCTGCCGAGCCACAGCACTGGCTGACGTTGCTCCAGAACCCCGGTGTCTGCCTTTCAGGGATTCCGCTTTTCATAATGGCGCGCGCAGACCGCCCGACCCAATCCATCCACGCGTGGTCACCCGTCGCTTGATAGAGGCGATAAAACAACCGTGCTGTTCCAACCGGCCCGTGACACCAGCCGAGGTAATAAAGGTCTTTTCCGTCCGGCTCGTTGTGGAAGATCAAGCACACGTCGCCTTCTGTCTTGGCGACAGCCTGAAGGTATCTTGCGCCGGCAAGCGCGGCATCAAGAAACCGGCGATCCTTTGTCTCTTGATAAACAGTCGCCAGAAAGTAAGCAATGCCGGCAGTGCCGTGCGAGAAGTTAGGCATCAGTCGCGCGAAAGTAGGATTCATTGCCCATTTCAAGCCATTGTTTTCGGGCTTTGCCAATTCGATCAGCCGATCGCCACATTGGATCGCAAGCCGACGAAGTGACGGCTCGTTCAACTCACGTGCTGCGTACAACAGGAACAGCCCGATACCGGCACTGCCAGCAATGATGTCAGTCGTGTCGTTCCACTCAATTCCCTTCCCGGCTGTCTTCGCGCGTTCGATGAGCAACCGTGTGCACTGCAAAGCCGCTTGGCGATACTTCGACTCGCCGGTGGCTTTGAAGGTCTCGGTCAAGACGAAACCGATTCCCGCGATGCCTTCGTAAAGTCCAGGTTCCTTTTCACCAGCAAGCACGGCAAGCAAACTGTCGGCTCCCGCGCGCGCGTCTTTCAGAAACGACTCGTCCCCAGTCGAGCGATAAGCTTCGAGGAAGAAAAGGATCACGCCCGGCGATCCGGCATAGAGGGAGGTAGAGGCAGACTTCGGATCGCGAGGATCTGCTAGCCAGGTAACGCCTGGATTGGTTTGTACGGTCGATGCTCTTATCCAGCGGGCCGCCTCGATTGCGGCTTCACAATAGGACGGCTCTGCAGCAAGAATCGGAAGCCCGAGAAAGGCAGACAGCGTTAGGCTTGCAATGATCTTCATAGCGCTCGAACAGCCAACGACGGATCAATTGGACCTGGCGGGCTTGCCCCGGCCTAATCCGTTGATCGGTCGCATGAGTATAGCAGTGTTCTACCGCGTGAGCGCCGGAAAAGCAAACGGCGGAGGCGACCCAAGAAATTAATCGCTTAACGTTACCAGCCCGTGCTCTGGCTTGAGCGCCTCCGCCTTTTATTGAACGCACGAGCGCAAAGGTTTTGCCAACTTTTTCTCGCGCCTCGCAGAGCACAGGGTCCATCAGAGGCTAACCATGCCTTACCTATGCAGAGATTGCCAGACATAGAGAGATTTTGGCTCAGGTTTCTTCAGAGTGCGGGAGGAGGTTTTGAAACATGTCAGGCCTCCAACTATATCGTTCTCCCAACGCAGCACTTTCTCTCTTCCTTGAAGATTGAATGTAAGCTGTCGCCATACGTCATGAGGATGACCCTGTAGAGATCGTACAGACTTCGCAACGTAGTGCACGCGCTCAGCCAGGCCAAGCTCCCTCCGGATCGGGTTCAAGTAAGTATTCTCGAGCACGCCTGGATCCGCGTCGCCATTTGGCTCGTCATTCACATCGTAGAGTTTGTGAGCTAACTCGTGCAGTAAGACTAGCCCAACCGTATAGGCCTTTATTGCTTCGTCGTCCGACGCGAAGAATAAGTTGAAGTCACCAAAGTCTATTTTCATTTCGTAGAGGGTTGCTCGATTGACGCGAGCATCCATGTCGAACTGTATGCCCTTACCGACGCTAGCGAATGCGATCTCCTCACTTCTTACCGATGCAAGGTTGAATCGTATGTTTGTCGAATTCACAGCGTCGTGGAGGAGCGTGCGCGCCAGAGCCGAGCCGCCCTTGAAGCCCGCTATAGCATCAATCACAAGCTTGTTGTCCTTATCGAAATGAATGTTCTTGTAGCCGGTCTTGTTCTTCAGATCGTCAAGGAGCTTTCTCTTTTCCTGATCGCTAAGGTTTATGCTGAAGACCCCCGCAAACTTCCCCTGGGCAGCCAGTCTGGACAACCGCGAAAGGTTAGTCTCGGCAAACAGGGATGACGGCGATGCTGAAAGCAGGGCCACCAAGCCCGCTACTTGCAAAGCGCTGAAGAGTTGATTTCCTTGCGTGATTAATGAGCAATTGCTATTGCCTTTCATTGAAGTAACCTCTTTTCGCTCCCACCTACAGAAACGGAAATGGGCTCGAAGAACCGTCACGCCCTTCAGTACAGCGAGCGGTAGCGAGCGTGCTGGTAGACTCCAGATCGCGGGGAGAGCGCTCGCTACCGCGGTACACATTCTAGGAACATCCGCGCTTCGGACAGCGCTGCAGGGCGTGCTTCATGACGAACTGTGCGACCTTACGTCCCAACCTCGCACCTACCTCGTCGGAATTGCGGAAGTGAATTCCCGAATAGATTCGCGCCCCGATAACTTCATCGACACCTTCGCTGAACGTGCGCCACTGTCGTGTAATGCCGGTCTGTGTGAGCACCATCGGCACGCCCGGATTGTCGTCGAATAACGACTCGAGGATCATCGCCATCGCGCTGCTGTTCGTCGTATGTCCGGACGGGTATTCAGGGTGCGGAGGCGTGGCGATTAGCGGCGCCCAGGCTCCATCGGCTGCGGTGGACTCGTTTCCATCGGAGTCGCCGCCCTTGATCGCCGTAATTGGGCGCCAGAAGTTGTAAGCATACTTCGCGTCCCAGCAGGCGATGCTTGCGTCAGCCGTGGCAAGATACATGAGCGCAAAGGCTCGGGCGGTCGCCGAGATGCTGAGGTTGCGCGTTGCGAGCACCTGAATCAGGGCAGGGTTCCAGACGGCGGGTGGCGAGGCGCGCCAGAAGAGAGCGATCTGTGTTTGCTCGTTGGTACGAGTTGAACTGTTCAGCGCGCCGATCCCTTTGATCTCGTTGTAATCCCTCGCGTACTGCTTGCTGTCGAGCGCCGGCGGAGGATCGGGCCGGAACTGAGAACCACTCCGCAGCACAAACGGAGTCACGTTTCCCCATCCGGGCAGCGAGGCTGGCGCGTCGTTGAGTCGCACCCAGATTCCCGGCGCGCCCGCTCCAGGGGCCGTGTAATCGAACTGGGCTTGGGCTGAATGATCGTTGGCGCGCAAAGCCAGGATTGCGGCTGCTGCTGATCGTCCGTAAGCGATGCCCGGATCATTTTGCGACAACCCATGCGCAGCGAGCGATGACTCATAAAACGCGTCAAGCGAAGCGGCCTGACTCTGAAAAAGATTCTTCAGTGCGTGGTGCGCTGCCGCAATCGCTGCCGCTTCAGGCGAAGCGTTGTTGGGCGCAGCGCCGGGCGACAGGTAGGTTTCATACTTTTCCGTTATGCCATTGACCGCGTCGTGGACGGCGACTTGAACGATCGCCATCACACGCGCTTGCGGGCCAGATGTGAGAGCCGACGCCGGCAACAAGGCGAGCGTGATTGCTTGCTGGTTCCATTCCGTGACTACATTACTGTCCTGTGCCGCCTGGACGGACAATTCTGAACTGGATACCGTGTCAACGCGAGTGGCTTCACTGACTGCCGAGTAGGCGTGTAGACTCGATAAGAGGGCGACAACGGCGGCTATGACGATGAGTTTTTTCCACGAAGTGTTGGTTTTCATCTTCGATCTCCTTTCCCGTAGTTTCGGTCGCTATCAAAGAGAGACAAGGTCCATGCTGCACACACTTATTTCTCTAGATAGTCCGTGCCGAATTTGCCGGTGGCGCTGACCTGAACTATCACGCCGCCGTCCTTCGCCGCCACGAAATGGGGGACGCCGGCCGGGATGACGATGAAGCTGCCCGCCGGGTAGCTCTTTAACTTGGCTGAGTCGAATCTTTTTCCCTCACCAAGGTACCAAGTCCCTTCAATGACCGTAACCAATTCGTCCTGTGGATGAGTATGCGCAAGGACACGCGCGTCCGCAGGTATCCTCGCTCGATCGATCCATGCGCCCCCTTGATTTGAATCACCGAAGAGTTGTGCTCGCTGTCGTCCATCCTTGTAATAAGGCGGCGTGAACCACCGCACTTGTTCGGGGGTCAATCCGACGACCTCTTTTTTGGTCTTGTTGGTCCAGGTCATTGCCAAGGTTATCGCCGCAAGTACCGTCACTATCGCAGCGGCTGCAAAAAGCATCTTCTTCATTTAGCTCCCCTCTCAGCGGAAAATGAGCGGCGCCTAACGAATGCCCCGACAAGAAGGCTTTGAAAACTTCTTTGCCGCAGCGCTCATGGGATTTCGCTCTTCTGGCTAATTCATCTCTCATGTAAGTAGGCGCCAAGCAGGCGAGAATCTCATCACGGGGTGGAGAGTTTTTGACGGACCGGCCTCCGCAGGCAGTGTCGGTTTCACAGGTGTTATAATGTGGCTCCAGATATCTCAATCAAAGCCAGAGGAAATGGCTACGCTCTCGCAAAACGACATAACCGGGCTGTTGCTGAAATGGGGCAGCGGCAATAAGGCTGCAATGGACGAGCTGATCCCGCTCGTCTACAAGGAACTGCGCCGACTGGCTCATCAATACATGCGGCAAGAGCGTGCCGGGAACACTCTTCAAACCTCGGCGCTGATTAACGAGGCATATATCAGGCTGGTTGACTACAACAAAATGCGCTGGCAGGACCGCGCACACTTCTTCGCGGTAGCCGCACAGGCCATGCGTCGAATACTCGTAGAGCGCGCTCGAAGCCGCCGCCGTCAAAAGCGCGGTGGCGCGGCGCAACGGGTTTCTTTAGATGAAGCGGCAGATCTAGCCGACCAGCGCGCGGCTGACATCATCGCTCTCGATGATGCGCTCACCGATCTTTGCGCTATTGCCCCTCGCAAAGGACAGATAGTCGAGCTCAGGTATTTCGGCGGCTTAAACATTGAGGAAACCGCTGAAGTTCTCGGCGTATCATCTCCCACGGTGCAGCGCGAATGGCGCGCCGCAAAGGCCTGGTTGTATCGGGCGATCAGCGAAGGAATCGGCGATGAAGCCTGAACGTCACGACAAGTCAGATAAGATCTTCGAGATCTTTCAAGCTGCCCTCGAGGTGGACCAGGATAGCCGTATTGCTTTGCTTGACCAGCAATGCGAGGGCGACGCGGAGATGAGAAGAGAAGTCGAAGCGTTGCTGGCGTATGACGAGAGAGCGGAAAAGTTTATCGAGTCACCGGCGTTTGAAGAGGCTCCTGAGTTGATCGTGGACAGCGGCACGCTGATGTTGGAAAAGGTTGGGCCCTTCAAGATAGTTAGAAGATTAGGATCTGGCGGCATGGGTCAAGTATACCTCGCCCAGGATTCAAGGCTCGGGCGCAACGTCGCGCTAAAACTGCTCGACCAAAGTTTGATTGGCGACAGCGGGTCGCGCACGCGTTTCCTGAGAGAAGCGCGCATGGCTTCCGCGCTCGACCATCCGAACATCTGTACGATTCACGAGATCGGCGAAGCCTCGGGACTTCTGTTCATTGCTATGCAGTATCTCGAGGGAGAGACGCTCAAGGAGGTGCTCGGAGGCCGGCCATTGGCTCTCGATAATCTGCTGTCGATCAGCGTGCAGGTAGCAAACGCTCTGGCCGCGGCGCACGCTCATGGGATCATCCACCGCGACATCAAATCGTCAAACATAATTGTCACGCCGCACGGGCAAGCGAAGATGCTCGACTTCGGCCTGGCTAAGCCATTGGAGAAAGAAGATGGCGAAACCGAGTTGACTCGCGCCGGAGCAGTCATGGGAACGCCGACCTACATGTCACCCGAGCAGGCCCGAGGCGAGCGCGCCGATCATCGCAGCGACATATTTTCATTCGGAGTAGTGATGTATGAAATGGCGACTGGTCGCACTCCATTCAAGGCAAAATCGCGAGCGGAGACGATGAACGCGGTTATCAATCAGCCTCACGCCTCAGTCGCGGAACTGAACAAAGACTTGCCGTCTGAGTTATGCGCGGTGATCGATAGAGCATTGGCCAAGCGACCGGAAAATCGTTATCAGTCTGTCGACGATATAAAAAGCGATCTGTGTCGTGTGGCACAGGCCGCCGGTCTGCCAGGTTACCACTCTTCGGCCCCGTTGATGGTTCCGCACGTGCCGCTTCCGCAGTTCGGCCGACTCGCGCGAAAGAGTGGCCCCATCACGCGGCGACGGCAAATGACTGCCGTGGGCCTCGTGGCTCTTATGCTGGCAGCTATCGCTTACGTGAAGTTCTTCCGCGGCTCATCGTCGCTATCAACCGGTGATATCAAGTCGCTGGCGGTGCTGCCGCTGGAAAATCTTTCCGGCGACCCGTCGCAGGAATACTTTGCTGACGGAATGACTGACGCGCTGATCGGCGATCTAGCCAAAATCAGAGGGCTGCAGGTCATTTCCCGAACTTCAGCAATGCACTACAAGGGCTCCAACAAACCTCTGAAGGAGATCGCCAGCGAACTCAAAGTTGATGCAGTGGTTGAAGGCACGGTCCAGCGTTCAGGTGACCGTGTCCAGGTACGCGCTCAACTCATCCAGGCGGCCACCGACCGGCATATTTGGTCGGAAACCTATGAGCGTGACTTGCGCGACGTGCTGGCGCTGCAGAGCGAAATCGCGCGCACGATCGCCCGCGAGGTGCAGGCCAAGCTCACACCCGCCGAACAAGCGCGCCTGGTCAACAACGTGGCGGTCAACCGCAAAGCCTTCGATGATTACCTGCAAGGTCGTTTTCTCTTTGGCAAGGGAGGGCAACTGCCTAAGGCCATCGAGTATTTGCAAAGCGCAATCAAAGAGGATCCGACCTATGCTCCGGCCTATGCGGGATTGGCCGCCTGTTACAACTCTCTCGGATCGGTAGTCTATGGTGAACTGGCACCCCCGGAGGCGAGGCGTCGGGCGGAGGAGGCCGCCGTGAAGGCGCTTCAGCTTGACAACACGCTGGCCGAGGCTCACGCCGCGCTTGGCTATATCTATCATTACAACTGGAACTGGGACGCGGTGGAGCAGGAGCTAAAGCGCGCCATTGAACTCAACCCCAATTCGGTTGAAGCCCACAGCAATTATTCCAGCAACTTTTCGGCGAAGGGACGCGCGGAGGAAGCCATCGCGGAAGTCAATCGCGCGCAGGAGCTGGACCCGCTCTCGCTTTTCATAAGCACGCAAAGAGGCTTCATCCTCACAAACGCCCGCCGCTACGACGAAGCCATCGAGCAATTACGCCGCGTCATCGCATTGGATCCGAACCATTACACGGCGCACTGGTTTCTGGGAATCGCCTATGCTAGCAACAAGCGGTTTGACGAAGCCATCGCGACCTCTGAAAAAGCAGTCGTCTTGTCGAGCAGGACCCCGGGCGCGCTCGGAGTGATGGGGATGTGTTATGGCCTCGCCGGGCGCAAAGTCGAAGCCAACAAAGCGCTCGACGAGTTGCTCGAACTCAACCGGCGCCGCTATGTGACGCCGGTGGCTATGGTCCAGGTTTATATTGGCCTGGGCGACAAGGATCGAGCCTTTGCCTGGCTGGAGAAGGCTTATGAGGAGCGATCCTATTTCATGGCTTATCTCAAGGTGATACCGCTAGCAGATCCGTTGCGGTCTGACCCTCGCTTCGATGATTTATTGCAGCGCATGGGGCTCGGGTCGTAGATCTCACGTAGAAAAAATATCCCCGAATCGAGCACGCAAGCTTGCGCCTGGAAAGCAGGTTAGTTGCGATCTCGATTTCTTGTCTTGTGTCTCACTACCCTCTAACCTTCAGGTTTTTGAGTCGTAGATCCAAGCCATGCCGTGTACCACAGGTTCGCGAGCATCTGCGAGCCCGCCGCTAAACGCTCGGCGACAAACTTCTTTGAATCGGCATTTCGATTGTTGGCATCCCATCGAGCGGTCTTGTCCATTTGATAGAGCTTCGGCACGCGGTTATACGAATCGA
>DASXSR010000077.1:0-11804 GCA_036505875.1 Blastocatellia bacterium
GCTTCCCTTCTCAACTGCAAGCTTGCCGACGGGCAACCCGCTAAAGAGCTGTAATACAGTTTACTGTCAATTGAAGCTGATCGGCATTGACCTCAACAACTTCACGCTCGACAAGCTGCCGGACATCACTCCGGATAAAGCGTTAGCGGTTGCGGCGGCGCTTGGGTTGGCAGTCGATCCGCTCATCGGAGCGAACCTGATTTTCAACGCTGCCGACTACAAGAACCCGACGGCTTACCAAGGAGGATTGGGCGTCGAGCGTCAGTTGGGCAAGAGCCTGTCGGTTGGCGCTGACTTTATCTACATTCACACGGTCCATCTGGAGCGCAACCGCGACTTGAACCTGCCGCTGCCGATTCTCCGACCTACGACGGTGGATCCCGCTCAGAGGCCGTTTTATGGGTTGCGAACGACCCCTGAGACAGGCGTGTGTAAAACGACTGCCACCGGAGGGACCGCTCCCGTTGGATCCTGCGTCCGCCCAATCTCAACTCTCGGCTCGATCACCGTGCGCGAGTCAACATCCAAGTCGTTATACCGCGCTCTCACTTTGCGAGCCAAGTTCCAGAAGAAGTGGGGGCAGTTCAATGCGTTCTATACTCTGTCGAAGAACATTGGAGATGACGACAACGAGCGAGACGCAACGGGCTTCCGATACGAGAATGCTTTCGATACGCGGCCCGAATACGCAGATTCAAATATAGACCGGCGGCATCAGTTCGTTACCAGTTCGGTTTTCTTCCTGCCGCATGGCATAGACGTGGCAAGCTCATTCAGAGCGTTTTCCGGGTCCCCGGTTGACGCCGGCTCTGGCCTCACTGACCCGAACGAGGATCGCGGCGGCCCGGATCGTCCGTACCTTGGGCCTGGTGTCCCGTTCAGGCGAAACGGCTTCCGCAACCTTGCGGTCTATTTCGTCGATGTGCATGGGGCCAAGCGCTTCACATTTGCCGAAAACAAACGGCTGGTGTTTACAGTTGACATATTCAATCTCTTCAACACCCAAAACATCCAGCTCAGTGGCAGCGCTGTCACCAACCTCTGCAGCCCGACGACTGCGAGTTGTGGGTTCGCGGGAGTGACAAATCCGAACTTCCTTCAGCTCATTGACCGTAACCCGGCATCGGCACGGTTCGGCAAGTACCTGCTCAACAACAACCCTGGGCCGCCGTTCCAAATGCAATTTGGAGCGCGCTTCCAGTTTTGAGGAGAAGTTCAATCCGCTTCACCACGGCGGTGGCGAGTTCGCAACTCGCCACCGCTTCTTGCTTTTGAAGGAGCTTGCAGAGCGACAGTCGCCTCGCGCATCGATGGCTTGACGAGTTTTGACGGACGGTTGTAGAAAGAAAACAGGGCGCCTTGTGGGAATAACCAGAAGGAACTCATCATGGTTGCTTTCCACATCCGCTGGGTAAGATCGGGCTTGCTGTTGTTGCTCGCGCTGCTTTTTGCAATAACCTTCGCGGCCACTATCACAAACCGCATCGGCTTCTGACGAATCTGAGCCCTACCATATGATCGCTGTATGATCGCTGTCCGACGAAGACCGGCTCTCGGCTTTGCGCCGCAACTCACGGTCGCGAGGACGGCGGCTGACGTTCACACGGTCACAGCAACGACTTCTTCAAGTATCACGAATCGAATATTTCTTAAGCAATCCTCGCGCGATTACCAGCCGCTGCAACTCGTTAGTCCCGCCGCCGATGATCAACAGCGGCGCGTCGCGATAATACCTTTCAACCGGAAAATCTTTCGCGTAGCCGTTGCCGCCGAAGATCCGCATCGCGTCGAGCGAGCATTCCTGCGCGGTCTCGGTCGCGAAAAGCTTGGCCATTCCGGCTTCGAGGTCGCAGCGCTCGCCCCGGTCCTTCTTCTCAGCCGCAGCGTAGACCAGCAACCGCGAGGCTTCGATCTTGGTCGCCATATCTGCGAGCTTGAGTTGAATCGCTTGATGCTCGCAGATTGGTTTGCCGAAGGTGCGACGTTGCTGGGAGTACTTGATCGCCTCTTCGAATGAAGCTCGCGCGACACCGAGTCCTCGCGCCGCAACATTGATGCGCTCGCTTTCCAGTCCGGTCATCACGTGCTTGAACCCTTCGCCTTCGCGCGCGCCGATCAGATTTGCCACAGGCACGCGAAAGTCTTCAAACAACAGCTCACAGGTCTCGAGGCTCTTGTAACCGAGCTTGTCGATGTCGCGACTGACGGTAAGACCCGGCTCGCCTTTCTCACCGATGAAAGCACTCATGCCGGCATAAGCGGGCTTGGCGTCTTTGTTGGTTTTAGCAAGGATCAGCATCAGCTCAGCGCGGCGGCCGTTAGTGATCCACATCTTCGAGCCGTTTATGTAATAGTAATCGCCTCGTCGCTCTGCTGCGGTTCGAATAGCTTGAAGATCAGTTCCTGCGTGCGGCTCGGAGAGGCAGATGGCTCCACGCTTTTCTCCGGTCGCCATAATCGGCAGGAATCTTTGTTTCTGGTCTGCGGTCCCGAATCGCGCGATGACGTCACACATCACCGAATGCGTTCCCAAAATCCCAGCGAGTCCCATCCACACTCGAGAAATCTCTTCGAAGATCATCGCGTAGACTGTGTAACTCAAGTCCTGCCCGCCGTATTCTTCGGGCACGTTGGCGCCAAAGAGTCCGATCTCTTTCATGCGCTCGACGATTTCGGTCGGGTATTCGTTGCGGTGCTCAAGCTCAGAAGCAACCGGCGCAACTTCTTTGTCGAGAAACTTCTTGACCGTCGCGAGGATGAGTTGTTCTTCTTCGTTAAGTATGTAATTCATGTGACCCTCCGAAAGGACTCTCATTCCTTGAATACATCCTCCAGCGATACGCCCTCGAGTTTGTCAGCTCGATACGCCCTGAGTCGTCTCTCTGCTTCTTCTGCCCAGATTGCGTCAAGATCATGATCGGGTTCATCAAGGCTTTTACGCAGGCCCTCGACAAGTAAGAATCGATCCTCTGGCTTCAGTTGAAGAGCTTTTTCTAACACCTCTTTACTATCCATCGGATGAACCTCCGGTGTGGCTGCTCAACTGCTCTAACTCGCGAAGAAAAGCAATCGGGTTCAGGATCCTCAATCCAGGAAAGCGATCCCTAAAACTTTTTCCAACTTCTGTATCTTTCATTAGGTCGAGCAGATCGTTGTCGCGACTGACCACATAGGTCGCTCCCGCAGCCAACGCCAGATTCACATATATCTCGTCCTTCGGATCGCGTTGGTAGGTGAACTCGACGGGAATAGATTCAAGGTAGGTCGCCCTGTCTCGTAGGTTTTCTAACAGCGTTTCAGCCCTTTCCTTTGTTAATAGCGGGAACCTCTGCTGGAGGTCTGGGCGCGTCAACACGTCACCGATTTCATTGAGTACAGCTTCACTTATGAATAATTCAATCTTCCCGTCTTCAAACAGCTCAAGGCAGTCGACTCCGGGACCGGTCTCCTTGATTAACCCTTGCAAGAACACCACGCAGTCGTACACCACACACGGACGATCCTGCTCATCGTTCACCGGCCTTCCTCTTTCTCTCCTGATAAGCCTCTTCGCGCGCCTTCTCAATGAGCGCATCCAGCTCATCTTCCGATATTCCGCTTTGTTGGATTTGGCGGCGAACGGGCGCATACAGATCGCGCAAGCTAACGAGTCCGGTCAGATCCTTCTCGATCAACTTTTCGATGTACTCGGTGACGTCCTGCCCGCTCTCAATTGCGCGTTGTTCAAGCTTGTCTTGCATTTCAGGTGGTATGCTGATGGTAACGTCCATAAAACATCTCCTCGACACTCCGTATTCTACGCGTGACCAAGGGCAATAATCGAGCACGTGAACGACCCCGGATTGCCGCCTAGATTGTGTGCGAGCCCCACCTTCATATTCTTCACCTGACGCTCACCAGCGCGACCCTGAAGCTGAGTGTAAATCTCATACAGCATTCGCAACCCGCTTGCGCCGATCGGGTGGCCAAATGACTTCAACCCGCCGTCAGTGTTCACCGGCAGGTCGCCTTGCAGCGTGAACGCGCCTGAGTCGATGTCGATTTTGGCTTTGCCGGGCTCCGAAAATCCAAGGTCTTCGTAGATGATCATCTCGGTTATCGAGAAGCAATCGTGCACCTCGGCCATGCTGACTTCTTTGCGCGGCTCTTTTATACCAAGTTGATCGTAAACTTGCTTCGCAGCCATTTTTGTCTCAGGAAAACTGGTGAAGTCGAAATCCGTGTCCATCCTTCCGGTGCCTGGACCGACCGCAAGCCCCATCGCTTTGATCGTGACGAAATCCTTGTTGAACCTCGGCGCAAGCTCAGTGCGAGTGATGATCGCCGCCGCCGCTCCATCGGTAGTCGGACAGCAATCGAACAATCCTAGCGGCGATGCTATCATCGGAGCTTTCATTGCCTGCTCGACGGTGATCTCTTTCTGGAAATGGGCCTTCTTGTTGCGCGCGCCGTTGTAGTGGTTCTTCACCGAGATCTTCGCCAGTTCTTCCTTGCTTGCGCCGTACTTGTGAAAGTAGCGATTCGCCGCAAGCGCGAAAGCTCCAGGCGCGGTACGTCCCGCTTCCATCACATTTGACGCGGCGCCGGGAAGCCCGGAATAGCCGGAGTCTTTCAGCTTCTCGAATCCAAGCACTAGAACCAAATCGTAAGCTCCGGCCATCACCGCATAAGCTGCGTTGCGAAGCGCGTCCTGGCCCGTCGCGCACATATTCTCGACGCGAGTCACGGGAATGTACTGAAGCTTCAACGGCCGTGAGAGCGACTGTCCGGAAACGCCCGACACAAGCGTTCCGACCCACGCCGCTTCGATCTGAGCAGGCTCGACGCCCGCATCTTCAAAAGCCTCGTAGGCCGCTTCGATTATCAAGTCCTCCTCGCTCTTGTCCCAGTGCTCGCCAAACTTAGTGCAGCCCATTCCGATGATTGCAACGCGGTCGCTGAGGTCTTTCATGTTTCTTGTCTCCTATGAAAATCTCCGACAAGCTGAAGCTTATCGGACACTCGCCGCCGGTAGCATTCTATCATTAGAGGACGGTCAATCAAGCGAAGCCCGGCCTCGTCTCGCCTTGATATTAGCGGCCCGGTGTGTCATATATTGCCCGCTGCAAGCTGAAGCTGAATTTCGACGCTTTCAATTGGAGGAAACTCTATGTGGAGCAAACTTAATCGCAGGGACTTCGTTAGATCGGCGGTCGGCGCAAGCGCGGCGCTCGGCGTGTTAAGCAAGACAGGCAAGGCCTCGGGCAGCGTCCTCGGCTCGAACGATCGCGTCAACATCGGCGTCATAGGTGTGGGCGGGCGCGGCTCGTACCTGCTCCGCTGGGCGATGAATTCGGGCAAGGAGCCGAGCGATTTTAGAGGCCCCAGAAGGGAGACCGATAGCAGCTCAGCTCAGACCGCGCAGGTCGTCGCAGTCGCCGACGTGTATGCTCGCCGCAAACGAGCCGCGCAGGAAACGGCTAAATGCGACGGTTATCTCGATTACCGCGAGATACTGGAGCGCAAAGACGTCGACGCAGTGATCATCGCAACTCCCGACCATTGGCATGCGCCAATTGCTATCGAGGCGATGAACAAGGGCAAAGACGTCTACCTCGAAAAGCCGATGACTCACACCGTCGAAGAAGCAAAGCGCGTTTATGAAAAAGTCAAAGAAAGCGGTCGCGTGCTTCAGGTCGGCTCGCAGACTACAAGCTCCGATCAGTGGTGGAAAGCGCGCAAGGCAATTCAAGATGGAATGATCGGCAAGCTCATAATGAGTCAGGGCTCGTATCATCGCAATTCGACTGAAGGCGAATGGAACTGGAGAATCGATCCCAACGCCGGGCCCAATGGAAAAGACGACGACTTCATTGATTGGAAGATGTGGCTTGGTTCCGCGCCCGAAAGGAAGTACGACGGCGACCGATTCTTCCGCTTCCGCAAGTATTGGGATTATTCAGGGGGCATTGCGACCGATTTGTTCTATCACGTGATGGCGCCTTTGCAAATCTGTTGGGGTGAGCCTCAGTTCCCAACTCGCGTGATGGCCAGCGGCGGCATTTACGTCTTCAAGGACGAGCGCGAAGTTCCCGACACATTCATGCTCAGCGCCGACTACGCGCAAGGCCATTCGCTTGTGCTGTCGTCTTCAATGGCTAATGACACGCACATTCCCGGACTGATCCGAGGGCACGAAGGAACGATAATGATGGTGCCGGGCGGCCAGTTCGAGGGACGCGTGGACTACATCACCGTCACACCTCAGCGTCTGGCCAAACAAAAATTCAAAGAGAAATACGGCACGATCGAAATGATGATCGAGTGCGAGCCCCGCGAGTCTCACATGGAGAACTTCCTGCGGTGCGTGAAGACGCGCGAGAAGCCGGTGCTCGACGCCTTGACTGCTTACAAGGCGATGGTGACCATCGGGATGAGCGTGCAGTCTTATCGCGAAGGCCGCGTGCTCTACTTCGACGAACACAAGCAAAAAGTTATCAGCGAGCCACCAGAGCGTAGCCTCGCTGGTAAACGATAAACTCCGCCGCGTTAACAAGGAGCACTCTCATGAAGCTTTTTAAACTGGGCGCTGTAGGCGTCCTGTCATTGCTGACTCTGTTTGTTGTCTTTAAAACCAGGACGGTCAAAGCTCAAAGCTCGGCGGCCGCCCAGAACCCGTCGGCAACGATTATCGGGGAGCGGCCTACGCTGGATGCTCACATCAATGAGGCCGACATCGAAAGCGGCGCGATAAAGTTCAAAGATCTGCTCGACATCGGACAGACGATTTTCGCCGCCAGGTGGACGAAACTCGACGGACAAGGCCGACCGGCGGCAACCGGTGCAGGCACGCCTACCAAACGAGACAAATCACATGATCCGGGGTTCATTCGGACCTCGGGGACAGACTCCACTTCCTGCGCCGATTGTCACAATCAACCCACGGTCGGCGGCGCGGGCGGATTCGTCGCCAACGTCTTCGTGCTCGCGCAGGTGCTGGATCCAGTTACCGACTCAGTTTCAGCGGAGTTCTCCGACGAGCGTAATACGCTTGGCATGAACGGCTCGGGAGCAATCGAGATGTTGGCGCGGGAGATGACGACTGATCTATTGGCAATTCGCGCTGCGGCCCTGTCGGAAGCGCAGTCAACGAAGGCAGCGGTAACAAAACCGCTAGTCACCAAGGGCGTGAGCTTCGGCCAGATCACCGCGCGCGCCGACGGCTCGTTTGACAACTCGAAGATAGAAGGCGTCGATGTCGATCTGATCATCAAGCCGTTTCATCAAAAAGGCGTCGTCAACTCGGTTCGTGTTTTCACCGTCAACGCCTTCAACCATCATCACGGAATGGAAGCGGTCGAGCGGTTCGGCATCGGTCAAAAAGACAGCAAGGGAAACACGATCACCACCAACGACTTCGATGAGGACGGAGTGCCCGACGAATTGAGCGTAGGCGACATAACAGCAGCCACGCTGTTTCAAGTCGGGATGAACATACCGGGCCGCGTACTGTCCAACGATTCAGCCCGGCGTGCGGCAGCCGAGCGGGGTGAGGCTCGGTTTACTCAAATCGGCTGCACTGACTGTCACAAGCCCTCGCTCCCTTTGAACTCGCGCAGCTTTACTGAACCGAACCCTTTCAACCCGGCCGGCAATTTTAGACCTGTGGATGTGCGCCAACTGGTCAGCTTCGACTTGACCAAGGACATCCCCAAACCCAGGCTCGAACGCGCTGACAACGGCGGCGCGATCGTGCGAGCGTACACCGACCTGAAGCGCCACGTGATTTGCGACGACGCCGACGCGTTCTTTCGTAATGAGCGCATAATTCAAAACGGCGTGCCGATAGATCAGTTCATCACACGCAAGCTGTGGGACGTGGGTAACACTGCGCCATACGGCCATCGCGGCGACCTGACAACGATAACCGAAGCGATTATGCATCACGCAGGCGAGGCAAGGCTGCACCGAGAAAAATTTGCTGGGCTCTCAAAGGATCAGCAATCGGAGATCGTGGAGTTTCTGAAACAGCTTCAGGTGTTGCCTAACGGCTCGCCGCGACAAGTGACAGAGGATGATTTGAAAGCGCTGCTGAAGGCGCAGAAGAGTGTGACCGTTTCATCACTGGGGCGTAACTGAAATGCGTCTAGGAAGATAAATCGCAGTGTGCCGCACTTGTTGGACGATACGCTTGCCGTTTGCCACCAGCAGCAAATCCAGCACGGCGAACTCGTGACCTTTGCGCTCGAAGCATTCCGCGATTCGGCCCCTCACCGAAATCTCGTCGCCAACGTGAGCTACTCTCCAGTTAGTCAAATCGCTGGCGGCGTGGATCCATGGCCCGAGCCTGTAATTGCGCATCAGGATTTGATTTGCGAGACCCAGAAGAACGAAGGGATGCGCAACCTCAGCGCCGAAGTAAATCGGCAATCGCTCGTCCAGACTTTCGAGGAGATTCGAGTCAACAGCTTCAATTGTTTCAGTCAAAGTCCCAAGAACGGCGCCGGCTGCAAGCGATTCTCGGGAAGCAACGGGCCGAGCTTCGAGCGTCGGCAGCGGCGCTTGCGGATAATCTTCTAAAGGTGGCGCTGTAAGGCCTCCCGAGTGATTACTCATGGTCGCTAGCGCAGTCGCGCAAACGGTGCCGTCTTCGCGCTCGGCCTCTAACGTGACCTTAATACCATCAGCGCCCTCATCAGCTTCGGCTCGGACTGTCACTTCTTCGCCGTCGTAAAACGGCTTGCGAAACTTGACTTGCATCGATCCGCGCTCGAGCCAATCGATCCCGAAGCGCTCGACGATCGGCACAGTCATGTAAGCATAGACTGTTATCCCCGGAACCAGCCCAGCGCGAAAACCATACTTCGCCGCGGTAGCGTCGTCGTGGATCTTGTTTTCAGAGTCGGCCGACGTGTTGCGGGCACGCACTCGATGGGTTAGCAACATACGTGATTATGATCAGAAAACGAAGCACCCGGACACAGTGAAGAACATCCTTCTCACCGGATGGCTAAAGGAATCAGACTGCTTCAGAGTGCTAAACTACAAGCTCGCGCGCGCGTGATCGATGAAAAAAGGAGCTGCGTATTTCCCCTAAGCGCTCATGCCCACGAGCAACCCCTTGGTGTAGCCCACAGTCTCGGAGAGTCCCGGAAGCGGGTCGTTCTCGTCTTTCTCGTACTCGAAGCTGAGCAGATAAGGATACTGAATCTCCAGCAAAGCTTTGAGTATGGATTTCAGGTTCAGAACTCCGCGGCCTCCCTCGACAGTCCCTGCCTTTGGATCCGTGCTGGCGATGTCCTTCATATGCAGATCGTAGAGCCGCGCACGGCATTTGAGGATCGCTTCGGCAGGATCGACTTTCGCGCGCGCTGTGTGCCCAACGTCAATGCACAGACCGATGCGCTTGTCGTATGGCTGAACCGCTTTCCATACCTCGTAAGGCGATGGGAATCTTTTGTCCTCGGGCCCGTGATTGTGAATTGCAAGCTTGATGTCGAATTCCTTAACCATCTTATCGAGAATCGGCATCGAGTCAGGATGCGGGCTGCACACTATGGTCGGAAGGCCGATGTCCCTCGCGTACTCGAATGCCTGACGAATATTTGCTTCCTCATTTTGCATGGTCACGTTGCCGCAGCTCATCGGCGTAATGCCCGCGTCCTTGAACTTCTGGGCAACAGCCTTCCGCTCTTCCGTTGTGCTTTTCAATGACAGGTGAGCATCTTTGATCGAAACGTATTTCAACCCGACGCGCTGTATCGCCTTGATCGCGGCGTCGAGTGGCATTTTCCTCAGCGTGTAAGAAGCAACGCCGGCCTTGAGACCGCGCCAAGAATCGTTGTTTGCCGCGACGACGGTAGAGGTCGTCGAAGCAAGAGATTTCAAGCTAACACCTGGAAGCGCTATCGCAGCTAAAGCGCTTCCTTTGAGCAGGTCGCGCCGGGATAGAGATTTTGAATTACTCATAACAGTCTCCTCTTTGAATAGATTGGTTGGAGCGGTACGCAAGAAGGATAGATCGCAAACGCTCTATGTCAAGTCAGGATCTGCGACTCGCGTAATCTCACTCGTAGTACCGCGTCAGCCACTCGGCCACGAGCGCGGGCTTCTGGCCGCCCTCAGTTTCGCACGTAACCAACCACGTTATCTGTATGCCTCCGGCCACGTCTTCGACTGATTGCAAGGAAAACCTGGCTCGAATCCGTGAGCCTGCGGGAACGGGCGACACAAAACGAAGCCGGTTCAATCCGTAATTGATCCCCATCTTGAAATCGCCCTGGACGTTGAGCGCCTGCTTCGCAAGGTGCGGCAAGAGCGACAACGTGAGAAACCCATGAGCTATCGTCGAATGAAACGGCGAGTCGGTCTTCGCTCGCTCGACGTCTACGTGAATCCATTGATGGTCTTCAGTCGCGTCGGCGAAGTCGTTTATGCGTTCCTGAGTGACTTCAAACCAGTCGCTGGATGCGACTTCTTGACCAATGAGACTCTTCAGTTCGTCGACACCTTGAATGACGCGTGGTGGCATGGCTCCTCCGATGATGACCTGATCAAGAATCAGGTAAGGTATCGAACTTGGCGGACGCTTGCAACAGAGTTTTCGCGATTAGGCGCAAGTTAGCTTTTCGTACTGAACCGCAAAGGGATGGCGAAGCACAGCCACGGGTGAGTTTGCGAACCGATCGACCGCTGTGCCGCCAGGTTCTTTAGCGGCTCGTCGGCGTAACCGCCTTATTTAATCAAGCGGGAATCCGGAAAGGCAAAGCCATTCCGCACTTCGGGACGGCGGAGCCGAGCGCATAAGAGTTTTTGAGGCGGCCTCTCTGTGGCCGCCCATTCTCCAGAAGCTCTAGCCGCCAAAGAGGGCGGCCACGGGCCGCCCGTACAAGCGGCATCTCAGCGAATCGGAGGAGCGGAGGTGTACCGGGCCAGCACTTCCTGCACAGCTTGCGGATCGTAGAACTCTTTCACGAGCGATTCGGCGGTGAATGACTTGAGCGAGTCTCGCTCGGTGTAACAAAGATAGCGCATGCCTTCGGGGCTCGCGTCGAAACGTCCGTCCGGCAGCAGGTCGAGCCATTCTCCCGGCCCGAATGCGTAACGATAAAGAAAAGTCTCGCCTGTCTCGGCATCCCAGAATTGCAGACGCCCCGCCGAGCCCGCCGCGATTAGATACTTGCCGTTCGGCGAAAAGCTGACAGCGTTAACTGGACCGAGGTTGCCCCTCATCGTTCGGATCGACCGGCCCGTTTCCACTTCCCACAACCTCACACTGTTGTCATCGCCTCCGCTCGCTACCCTCTCTCCATCCGGTGAAAACGCGACCGAACTGACGCTCGTATGCCCTTCCAGAGCGCGAACCGCGCGGCCCGTCTTCACTTCCCACAACCTCACACTGTTGTCTTCGCTTCCGCTCGCTACCCTCTCTCCATCCGGTGAAAACGCGACCGAACTCACCCCACTCGTATGCCCTTCAAGAGCACGAACCGCGCGGCCAGTTTTCACCTCCCACAACCTCACACTGTTGTCATAGCTTCCGCTCGCCACCCTCTCTCCATCCGGTGAAAACGCGACCGAACTCACCCAACTCGTATGCCCTTCAAGCGTCCGAAGCGCGCGGCCAGTTTTCACTTCCCACAACCTCACACTTCTGTCATTGCTTCCGCTCACTACGCTCTCTCCATCCGGTGAAAACGCGACCGAACTCACCAAACTCGTATGGCCTTCAAGAGCACGAAGCAGCCGACCGTCCGCCTTGCGATAGATCAAAATGAGGCCGTCCCCGCCGCCGCTTGCGATCAACTCACCGTCAGGACTGCAGG
>DASXSR010000078.1:0-5348 GCA_036505875.1 Blastocatellia bacterium
ACTGCTATAAGAAGTACTAACCCCGCCACGCTCACCACGGGCACCACGTAAACATCAAGGCCGAACGGGCGCAGGCCGGCACTTAAAACCTGCTGGGGCGTGGCGATCAAGTCAATCTCTTCGGGGCGAACAAACGCCAGCACGGAACTTGTCGTGAAAAGATAAAGCAGCGCGATGATCGGAGTTGAGATTATTACTGAGCGGGCAATCGTGCGCGCCGGGTTGCGACATTCGCCGGCGAAGATGGGTACCCCGTCGAACCCGCTAAAGGCCCCGAAAGCCATCTTGCCGAGAATGTTCAAGCTGAAGAGTGATAGCGCCGGCATCGTCGTGGCCAAAGGATGAAACTCGCGTAGAGAACCGCGCCCCAGGCCGATGAACGGCAGGGCCCCGAGCGCGGCGAATACCGCGAACCTTACCACGCCGCCGACGTTGTAAAGCCACTTTCCGATGCCCAGCCCAAATACGGCAATGATTACGAGCAGACCCACGATCAAAAAACCTAAGAGGTTAATGAACCACTTGCTATCCGTCATCCAGCCCGCGCGCGCGCCAAACACATAAGAGAGGAGGGTGGCGGCGTCCAGCCCGATTGTCGCCAGAAAGACAATGTTCGAAAGGTAATAGTTCCACCCGACCATGAAGCCGGTAAATTCATTGAAACCTAACTTGGCCCACTGATATAAACCACCTTCGAGAGGCATGAGGCGGTTGAGGTGAGTAACGACGGCGGCTGATGGGATAAAGAAAAGAGCTATGGCCGGCAACCAGAACAGAACGTGCGGAGGGCCTATTTTCGCCGCCGTCCCAATCCAGGTGGTACTCAACAGAAAAAGGATCTGGATCAACGCTACATCTAATAGCCCCAATTCTTTTTTGAAAACGGCGCTATGAGCCTCAACGCGCTCCTCAGCTCTCTTCAAGGATGCGGCAGGAATCGGGGGAACTTCTTCGACCATTGATCGACTCTTGAGGTACAGTGACTCAGTAAGCCGCCTTTTAGCGGCGAGATCTCATGGCCTACCAGGAAAGAGCTGGTCCGATACTCTTAAGAACTCTCATATCCGCGTAAGCCGCATCCTATATTCTTAGGCACGTTGATCTACGTTCGCTAACACTCAACTGGATGTTGGTCGGGTAGCCGGGTGGGATTGCTCCGACCCGGCCCCTAAGAACCGGACGTGAAAGTTTCCCCTCATCCGTGCCGCCCGTTCCATGGCTTCCGCAAATGCATACGCGGAGAACTTGTGCTCCCAGTATTTTGTGTAAAGGTGTTCTTGGGTCTCGCAGATCAGAATCTCGCCGTCACGCCGCACGGTTGCTTCTGGAAAATAGTTGTCCATCACCCAGACACGGACATCTTCAGGCATCTCGCGCAAATCAAGCCGCTTCAATTCCTCGATGCCAATAGGGTCGCCATCCTCCTCACGAAAGTCGTCCCACTCGTCTGGAGCCTCGTCCCCGTTGGCGTCGCCGTCGTTGTCGTCAGATGCCATATCCCGCCTGTTGATATTGCACTTTGCAGCCGACATGAAATGGCCAGAAAACTGGATAATCCTTTTATCCGGCAGATTTCCTTTTGGCTAATCCAATCGAATTCACGGCTTTTCCGATGTTCTATTCTCTTACCCTCCAATAGATTACCTCATGGCTTTCGCGCGTTAAATGACAAATGATAAATGATGATAAATGGCAAATGAAAAATGGAAAATTGGATCTCTTGACCCGCACAAGTTTTCTCAGTCCGCTTGCTGCCGGATCGCCTGCCGCACCTGATCAAGCAGCCGGCGCTTTGGTGCAGCGGCTTTCGTTGGCTCGCTGCTTTGTGCGTATCTGGGACAGGCTTTGCATCGGTACGCTACGTTACAGGCGCGACTATACACCGCGATAAGCAACTGGGCAAGTGCGCTGGATTCCATTTCGCTCGCGGAAACAACTCGGCGATGATGAGAACCCGTCGGGCTTGTCTACCCACGTGACCGACGATAGAATCCTGAACGTTTGATGGAAGCTTCCTTCTGATCGGAGGTGACAATATGCCGCGAATTAGATCCCAGCTCGGAACACTGGTTATGCTCGCCGCGTTGGCGATTTCAATATCGCCCTCCGCTTTAAGCGCCCAACAGTCGAAGCTCGGTAAGGTCAACTTCCCGACGTCGGGCTCCGAAAAAGCTCAGACACACTTCCTTCGGGGGCTTGCCGCGCTCCATTCGTTCTGGTTTGAAGAAGCGCTCGACGAGTTTCGCGAGTCAACCAAAACCGAACCCGATTTCGCGATGGGCTACTGGGGCGAAGCGATGGCCTACAATCATCCGCTGTGGGCCGAGCAGGACACCGAGGCCGCCCGGAAAACCCTCGCCAAGATCAAGGACACCTCGAAGCTGAG
This sequence comes from Blastocatellia bacterium, assembly GCA_036505875.1. Taxonomy (GTDB): domain Bacteria; phylum Acidobacteriota; class Blastocatellia; order UBA7656; family UBA7656; genus Onstottus_A. The sequence goes on from DASXSR010000078.1 coordinate 2,387, forward strand.
CGCCAGAGAGCGATCTTACGTTGATGCGGTGCGCGCGCTTTACGGAGAGGGAGACAAGCTGGCGCGCGACAAGGCCTACTCAGCGGCGATGGAAAGGGTCTACCGCCAGTATCCCGACGATTTGGAAGCGGCTTGCTTTTACGCGCTCTCGTTGCTCGGGACGGTCAGGCCGGGCGACAAGGGCTATGGGCGACAGGCGCTAGCAGGCGCTATCGCGCTCGACGTTTATCAGAAGAATCCCGATCATCCGGGCGCCGCCCACTACATCATTCACGCGTTCGACGATCCCGAGCACGCAATCATTGCTTTGCCCGCCGCGCGACGTTACGCGGAGATAGCTCCCGAGGCTCATCACGCGCGTCACATGCCCGCGCACATTTTCTTGCAGTTGGGAATGTGGCCAGAAGCCGGCACGTCAAATGAATCAGCGTGGGCGGTTTCCGACGCGTGGGTCAAGCGGAAAGGATTGCCGCTGGGGGCGCGCGATTATCACAGCCTTCACTGGCTCGAATACGTTTACTTACAGCAGGGCCGCTACTCCAAAGCGGAAGAGCTGCTCACGATGAAACGCACCGATGTGGCGCAATCAAGAAGCGACGCAGGTGTCGGGCGCTACAACGAGGATATGGCTGCGGCGTTTGTGGTCGAGACCGAGCGATGGGATCTGGCGGCCAAATATTTCGCAACCGACGCGCAGTCAACAGCCGGCGATATGGCAGGACACGCCGCACATAATGCGCCTGCGCCGACGACAGGAAGGGGCGCGCGAAGTCAATCGCTTCCGGCTTTCATTCGCGGTCTTGCGGCGGCGAAGACGGGCGCGGAAACGGCGAGCTTCATTGCGCAATTACAGGCAGCGCGAAAGCAGATGGGAGATGCCTACGGTGCGAAGTCGGCGGAGATCAAAGAGCTGGAAGTCTCGGCGACCGCTGCCGCTCAGAAGCAAAACTACAACGAGGCGATCGAGATGATGAAGCGCGCGACGGCGATCGAGGAAGAGATGTCCCCCCCGTCGGGGCCGCCGAGCCTCATCAAGCCGTCGCACGAGTTATTCGGCGAGATCCTGTTGAGCGCGAATCGCCCGAAGGAGGCCGCAAAACAATTCGAGACCTCGCTGATGAGGCAGCCCAATCGAGCGCGTTCTCTGCTGGGCGCAGCGCGAGCCGCTGCTAAAAGCGGTGACACGAAAGCGGCTCTGGAAGCCTATTCCAAGCTGGTGCGCCAGTGGAGCCAGGCAGATGCAAATCTGCCGCAGCTTCGGGAAGCTCAGGACTATCTGAAACAAGCGGCAATTCGCTGACCTGTACGGGCGGCCCTCCGTGGCCGCCCCTCTTGGGCTAAGCACGTCTCAATCAAGGACAAACACAATGACAATCGAGAGAAGAGATTTATTGAAGTTGGGCGCACTTTCAACGTTCGCTCTTGCAGTGGATAACCATACCGCTGCGGCGAATCAGGATGCTCCCGTAAAACCGATGGCGAGCCAGGCAAAGCCGATCACACGCCAGGAGTATCTCGAGCGTCAGGAGACCGCGCGGCGATACATGCGCGACGCGGGAATTGACGCAATCTTCCTGACGGGCGGTACGAGCCTGCACTACTTCACCGGCGCGCAATGGGGGCTGAGCGAACGGATGTTCGCTCTTGTTTTTCCGGCAAGGGGCGAACTCGCCTGGGTCGCGCCCGCGTTTGAGAAGGGAAGAGCGCTAGAGCAGATCAAGTTCGGCAACGACGTACGCACTTGGCAGGAGGACGAGAGCCCCTATCAACTGGTCGCGTCGATTTTGAAAGATCGCGAAGTTGTGACCGGCAAGCTCGGGATAGAAGAGACCGTACGTTTTGTCTTCGCCGACGGCGTCGCGAAAGCTGCGCCGTCACTCAAGCTGACCAGCGCCGATCCGGTCACCGCTCGGTGCCGGCGCGTGAAATCTGGGCACGAGATCGAGCTGCTCAGGCTCGCGAATCAGATTACGCTTAAGGCGTTTGAGATTGCGCTCAAAACGTTGAAGGAAGGCATGACCCACACTGAGTTGGCGGCCAAGATCGCGGCTGCCCACCAGCAACTCGGAGCGAGAGGGGGAGCGCTTGTGCTGTTCGCCCAGTACTCTGCTTCTCCGCACGGCACAACGACGCCGCAGAAGCTTCGCGAAGGTGACATCGTGTTGGTCGATGGCGGATGCAGCGTTGAGAATTATTCGTCCGACATAACGCGCACGACCGTGTTTGGAAAACCAACCGACAAGCAGCTCAAAGTATTCGACATCGTGAAGGGCGCGCAGTCCGCGGCACTGAAGGCTGCTCGACCAGGCGTCGCGTGCGAAGACGTGGATGCTGCCGCGCGCAAGGTGATTATTGACGCAGGCTTCGGCCCTGACTACAAGTACTTCACTCACAGAGTCGGCCACGGGATAGGGATGGACGGGCACGAGTGGACTTATCTGGTCCGGGGGAACAAAACGAAACTCGAAACGGGAATGACTTTCAGCGACGAACCTGGTATCTACATTCCAGGCGAGTTTGGCGTGAGATGCGAAGACATTATGGTAATAACGAGTATGGGCGCTGAGTTGCTGACGCCGCAGGCATCATCGCTTGAGCATCCGTTCGGATAACAGAATCCGTGGAAGCCCGTTCAATCATCGCCATCGGCGGTCGATTTCCGTCGAGACCAGATATGACGTTGACTCGACCAATTGAAAGGAACTTTCTTAGCTGAGTCGCACTTCACCCTTGGGCGTCTTTATCACCGCTAGAAGTCTGGCCATCTTTGCTGACTTTACTTTCGCCTCGATCCCCAACTTTCGCAGCGCATCGTTCAACCCGGTCGCATCAGCATGCTCCAACTCAAATGATTGAAGCGTGCAGCCTTTGGGCGAATCTTGCGAAGGATGGACCGTTTCGGCGGACCATTCAATGAAAAAGGGAATCGGTTCCACTCCTTGCAGGCCCAAGCTGTTGATCG
>DASXSR010000079.1:0-17395 GCA_036505875.1 Blastocatellia bacterium
TTGTAGAGGACACGTGACGTGCGAATCCGCACCCCAGAGGGGTGCAATGTGCTGGTCATGATTTGCCTTACAACTCGCGACCAACATTGCACCCCGCTGGGGTGCGACCGCACGACACGCCATCTGCTACAAACATTGCACCCCGCTGGGGTGCAACGACCTAACGACGCATCCTCCATAAATTTTGCACTCCGCGGCGGCACATTGGGCGGTGAACAATCCTTGGTCATCTAATGAATCTCCGGTTCAGGTGTATCCGCGCCGGCATGCAGAAAATCGAAATCACAACCGAGATGCGCTTGCGTGACGTGAGCCGAATACAGAGCGCCGAAGCCGCGCTCGTACCTGGGCGGCGGTGGCGTCCACCGCTCGCGCCGGCGAGCAAGCTCCGCGTCGCTTAGCTGCAAGTGCAGCTTGCGGCTTGCAACATCCAGCTCAATCAAATCGCCGTCCTGCACGAGCGCCAGCGGCCCGCCAACGAAAGACTCAGGCGAGACGTGCAGCACGCATGCGCCGTAAGACGTGCCGCTCATCCGTGCGTCGGAGATGCGGACCATATCGCGCACGCCCCGCTTCAACAACTTCTGCGGGATCGGTAACATACCCCACTCGGGCATGCCCGGCCCGCCGATAGGACCGGCGTTTTGCAAGACAATCACCGACTCTTCATCGACCGGTAATTGTTCGTCATCGATTCGCGCGGCCATATCGTTGTAGTCTTTGAAGACGACCGCGCGGCCTGCGTGCTTCAACAGTCGCGGTTCGGCGGCAGTTGGTTTGATCACGGCGCCGTCTGGCGCGAGGTTTCCATACAGAATCACAGTTCCGCCCCGTGCCGAGACGGGTTCATCCATCCCGCGAATCACTTCGCTGTTGACCACCCGTGCCGATTCGATGTTCTGACCGAGAGTTGTGCCCGACACTGTCACCGCGTCCAAGTGAAGTAGATTACTGATCTGTTTGAGCAAAGCGCGGAGGCCGCCCGCATAATAAAAATCTTCCATCAGGTAGCGGCCCGACGGGCGCAGGTCGGCAATCATCGGCGTGCGGTCGGAAATCTCATCAAACTTTTTCAGGTCGAGCCGAATACCTGCGCGACCAGCCATGGCCACAAGATGGATGATCGCATTGGTGGATCCGCCGATCGCCATATCGGTCGTGATGGCGTTCTCAAAGGAGCGCTCGGTCAGAATGTCGCACGGTTTCAGGTCGTCCCAAACCATTTCAACGATGCGCTTGCCGCAGTTTGTGGCCATTCGGGAATGATTGGAGTCGACGGCGGGAATCGAGGACGCACCAGGAAGCGTAAGGCCGAGAGCCTCAGCCATCGCGGTCATCGTTGAAGCTGTTCCCATCGTCATGCAATGTCCCGCAGATCGTGCTATACCGTCTTCTAGCTCAGACCACTGGCACTCGCTGATATTGCCGGCACATTTTTCCGCCCAGTATTTCCACTGATCAGTCCCGCTGCCCAAGGTCTGGCCGTTCCAATTGCCGCGAAGCATCGGCCCAGCGGTGAGATAAATAGCAGGAAGATTCATAGTGATTGCGCCCATTAACAACCCCGGCGTGGTCTTGTCGCAGCCGCCCATCAACACGACTCCGTCTATTGGCTGGCAGCGAATGAGCTCTTCGGTTTCCATCGCCAGTAGGTTTCGATACATCATCGGGCTGGGCTTCATGTAGGTTTCATTGACGGGCATCGCGGGCAGCTCGACAGGAAACCCGCCTGCTTGCCAGACGCCGCGTTTGACCTCTTCGGCGCGCGTTCTGAAATGAGTGTGACAGGTGGTGAGATCGCTCCAGGTGTTGATGATCCCGATCACCGGCTTGCCTGCGAAGTCATCTATCGAATAGCCCATCTGTTTGGCGCGCGCGCGATGGCCGAATGATCGCATGTCGGTTGCGGAAAACCAGCGATGACTGCGCAACTGTTCAGGAGTTTTCTTTCTAGACATCTAATCCTCCGAGTTTGTAGTCCCGCCCTTCAGGCGGAAGTTCGTAAGACCATTGCAACAACGATATGTTACGAACTTCCGAATGAGGCGGACTAATAAGTACTCATAATGGCGTTTCCACCCGAGCTTCTGGTGATAATGTCCGTCTTTGTTTAGTCGCGCGAAGCGACAGGATGATGCCCGCTGCGGTCAACGCCGAGAGAGATAAATAAAGCATGCCGATATAAAAAGAGCCCGTTGACCTGCTCAAGTAACCGACGACGTACGGCCCGATGAATCCGCCAAGGTTGCCGATCGAGTTGATCAATCCGATGGAAGCAGCGGCCGCGGTCCCGGTCAAAAAGCTCGTCGGCAATGCCCAAAACCCGGGAAGGTAACCGGACGTTCCTGCAGCCGCCAGGCAGAACATCATAATGGCCAGGACGGTCCAGTCGCCCGCGACGACGCTCAGCAAGAGTCCGGCGCTCGTGGCCATCATTGCGAGGGCCGTGTGCCAGCGCCGCTCCTGAGTTCTATCCGATGACCATCCCACCAACAGAATTGAGATGAGCCCTACGCAATACGGAAGAGCGGAAATGAGAGACACTATCAGGTTGGATGAGCCCGATAGTCGCTTGACCATCGTCGGCAACCAGAAATTCAAGCCGTAGACGGCAGTGACCATGAAAAAGTAGGCAAGGGTCAAGAGAATCACCTCGCGATGCCGAAACGCTTGTGATACGGTCTGCAGGAGTCCAACAGCATGCGCCCCTTGCTTGGCTCGGTTCTCTCGCTCCAATTCCGAGCTGAGCCACTCGCGCTCGTCATCTGCGAGCCAACGGGCTTGATGGGGTCGATCGGTAAGATAAAAGATCGTAATCAGACCGAAGATTATCGCCGGCGCTCCTTCGATGATGAATAACCAACGCCAGCCCGCAAGCCCGAGCCAATTTATTCCGAGCAGGAAGCCCGACATCGGCGAACCGATGATATTGGAGATCGGGATCGCGGCCATAAACAACGCAACCGCCTTAGCTCTATCCTTGTAGCGAAACCAATGACTGAGGTAGACGATTACTCCCGGAAAGAAACCTGCCTCCGCCGCTCCGAGTGTGAAGCGCAGTGAGTAGAATTGAGTCTTCGTGTGAACGAAGCCCATCAGAATTGCCACGATGCCCCACGAGATCATTATGCGCGCGATCCAGCCGCGCGCGCTCCACTTCTCGACCAGAATCGTGCCTGGAATCTCGAGGAGCACATAGCCGATAAAAAAGATTCCCGCCCCCAGGCCCATTATTTCATCTGTGAAACCCAGATCATCTTTCATCGTCAGGGCGGCAAAGCCGACGTTGACGCGGTCCAGGTATGCAATGATGTACAGCACAAACAGGTAAGGCATGATGCGAACCATCACGCGGCGTCTGGTCCGATCGGCGATGTCATTTTGTTCAACTTTTCGACTTCGGATCATCTCGCAAGGTAGATCGGCAGCTTCTCATTAACCCCCAACTTTAGTTAGGTGTTACGGGCTCATGGGTGCTCGCAACGCTTCAGCGCTTCTTGTGCGCTCGGACTCTGGGAAACTGTTGAAACCGTTGAGCAAATTTCCCGTGCCCTTCACCCAACTAAAGTTGGGTGTTAATGAGAAGCTGCTGTCCTCTTCTGTTAAATATCACCGCAAATCAATTATGCGATGTGCGCGCCCTGGGTTCCTACATAGACTGCGTAAAGAGATTGGCTTGCGGTGATGAACAAGCGGTTTCGTTTTTGCCCTCCAAAGCACACGTTGCTGCTTGTCTCCGGCAGCAGGATCTGCCCGATGCGTTGGCCGTCGGGCGCAAAGATGTGAACGCCATCATAACCCGGTCCAACCCAGGCGGCGCTCGACCAGATGTTGCCGTCGACATCCGCTCGAATCCCGTCGGACCCGCCCGCAACCTCCTTGCCGTTCAACGTGAGCTTCATCGAGGTGAACTCGCGACCATTGCTGAGCTTCTTGCCATCGGTAACATCCCACACCTTGATGTTGCGCGGCGCTTGAGGGTAATGCGAGATGCCGGTGTCGACAACGTAGAGCTTCCTGTAATCGGGCGAGAAACAAATCCCGTTGGGCTTAAAGATTTCATCTGTGACCAGGGTAATCGCTCCCGTCTTAGAGTCGACGCGATACACGGCTTCCTTGATTGACAGATCGCCCTTGTTGCCTTCGTAGACGCTAAGACCGTAGCCGGGATCGGTGAACCACACCCCGCCATCGGGATGGACTACCAGGTCGTTGGGCGCGTTGAGCGGCTTGCCCTGCCATTTGTCTGCGAGCACGGTGACGCTTCCATCGTGCTCGTAGCGAACAACTCGGCGTGTCGCGTGCTCGCAGGAAATCTGGCGACCTTGAAAGTCAAACGTGTTGCCGTTGCTGTTGTTGGCCGGATTGCGGAAGACGCTGACGTGACCGTCTTCAGCAAGCCAGCGATATTGAACGTTATTGGGAATGTCGCTCCAAACCAGATAGCGGCCAACGCCGTTCCAGGCCGGACCTTCCGCCCAGAGCATTCCCGTGTGCAAGCGTTCAATGGGAGTGTTCCCAATCTTGTATTTCGCAAATCGCGCATCGAGGACCAGGATATCGGGATCGGGGTACCGAACAGGCGGAGCGTTCCGCGCGTAGTTTCGATCTTGAGCGAGAGTCACCGAGGACAACACCATTGCTGCGGCGCCACCGATAAAAGCACGCCGCCCCAACGTCGAGGACAAGTTGTCGTCCGCTGTTTCCTTCAGTCGTTCCATAATTTCAGTTCTTTCTGTGCATCAAAGACGCTGTCGCAGATGATTCCCCCACGGAGCGACCGAGAAACAAAAGGATCAGCTCGAGTCCGATCTGCACCACGCTAACCTAGTTCAAGGACAATGACCGTGGCAACCCGATCTGGTGCTTGCCTGGGGACATCGATGTTGATGCGCTCGTGCTCTTGAGTAACTTTCAGGGACGATTTTGGTGCACTGAGCAAGTACGCTTTAGTGACAAGCTTGCCGGGTGAAGGGACTTGCAAAACACCGTCAGCCGGCCAATCAAACACGTGCAAATAGATGCGACCAGGTTTGCTCGTCGCTCGACCGAACGCAAGTTGTTTAGCAAACGGGCTCGCGGTGGTCCCGTATATTGCCTCGCCGTTTGTTTTCATCCAAGTTCCGACTCCCGCCAGACGCTGAACGCTCGGTTGTGGGATTACTCCTTCAGCAGTAGGCCCAACGTTCAGCAGATAGTTGCCGCCCTTCGACGCAATGTCGATCAGGTTGCGAACGATGGTTTCAGTTGACTTCCAGTTGTCGTCATAGAACTTGAAGCCCCACGTGTCGTTCATTGTCATACAGCTTTCCCAATCGACTCCGGGCAGGCCGGTCGGGGGAATCTGCTGTTCGGGCGTGCCGAAATCTCCGGCATATTCCTGGTCGCTCTTGTTCAGCCCTTCCATCCCCTTTCGTCCCTTGCCAACTCGATTATTGATGATGATGTCGTGCTTCAAGCCGCGCACGAATTGATACAGGTCTTTGCCGTCCGATTCGGTCCACCAATCAACCCACTCGCCGTCGAACCACAACACCGCGGGGTCGTAAGTCGTGATCAGCTCACGCAGTTGCTCCTTCATGTACTTGACGTATGCTTCCTTCCCGCCCGGTCGCACATTGGTTTGCCGGTGGCCGGCCGTTGGGTCTTTTCCGGGAGCGTCGACATATTGAGACGGATGGTGCCAATCCATAATCGAGTAGTAGAAGCAGAACTTCAGCCCTTGTTTCTTCGCTTCAGCCGCGAGAGCTTTCATTGGGTCCTTGCGATAAGGCGTTGCATCGACGATGTCGTAGCTGCTCACGCGGCTGTTGTACATAGAGAACCCGTCGTGATGCTTTGAGGTGATGACGATGTATTTCATCCCCGCGTCTTTCGCGATTCGGACCCATTCAGCCGCGTTGAACTTTACCGGGTTGAATTGCGGGGCGAACTTTTCGTACTCAGTTCGCGGTATATTGGCCCATTCCATGATCCATTCGCCGATTCGTTTCGAGCGCTGTCCCTTGTACTCGCCGGCGGGTACGGCGTAGAGGCCCCAGTGAATGAACATTCCGAATCGTGCTTCGCGCCACCACTTCATGCGCGCGTCGTGTTGCGCTTGTGTTTCGCTGCGAGCCGTTGCCGCTCCGTCAGCCTCACGGTGAAACAGTGGCTGACATACGATCAAAGCGAGTACGAGTGTGACTGGGATTAACAACGACTGTCTTTTCATATTGTCTTGCCGAAGAATGTCGTGACTGGAGTGCGGGCGGGCTTGCGTGGGCGCCCGCAACGGTCCATTAGAAGATGGCCTTGAGTCCCTTCTGACTTCACGCCGAGCTTCTCTTGCTTTACTCGCTCGAGTCGCTTGTCAGGCAAGGGCCAGGAGTGATGAACACTAAAGTTCTCCACATTTGTTAACGCGAACACGGGGACGTCCTGAACCTGCCGCGCCTTGACATGCTGAAAGTCCGCGCCGTTAACATCGCTGAGAACGAATGCCGGTCGCAAGTCGTCTTTTATGAAGCTGACCTCGACGTCATTCATCTCGATTCCTTTTACATGTCGAATGAAAAATCCGTAGGCGGGAATCTCTCCGAACATAGTCGGCTCGGGATAATCCTTTTCCTTTTCGGGCGGTTCGAGCGCCGCCTGCGCCTTCGTCCCGCCGCCCTGGTAATAGATCTTGATGTTGCTTAGCTTAACGTCCTCGATGTTATGACCGGGAATGCCGCTGATGATCGAGCCGTATTTGGGATCGGCGTTATAGGCTACGACATTGCTGATGATCACCCGGCGCAGCGCTCCCGTTGAGGTCGTTTCCTTCGGTCCCCTGGCGCGGTTGCCTAACCGCAGAAAGATCGGCGCGTTTGTTATGTCGCGCATCGTGAGGTTGTTGATTGTCACATCTTCCAGCAGCCCGCCGTCGACCGCTTCGAGCGCTAACCCGCGACAGTAGTCGAAGACACAGTTGGAAATCGTTATGTTCTTGAATCCACCGTTTGACTCGGTGCCGAACTTGATCCGCCCGGTGCTGTTCTTGTGCTCGCGCTTGTAGGAGCCATCCAGAAAACTGCCCTCGTCGTAGCCGCTGACCTGGCAGTTGGTGATCGTCACGTTCTCGGTCGCGCGCGCGAAACCCAAGCCGTAGGAACTCTTCGGACAAATGCCATCATCAAAGGGCGAGTTGACGCTGCAGTTCGAGATTCTGACCTGACGACAACAATCGATGTCGATACCGTCTCGATTGGTGTCTATCTTCACGTTATCGATTGTAAGGTTATCAACGCCCGTGGCGAGGATCGCGAAATGTCCCCCGTGAAGAATCGAAACGTCTCGGATCACAACGTTGCGACAGAGCTTGAGGCTTATCGCCTTATTGCCCCAGCCTGCTTCCACCGCGTCTCGTGGATTGGGGTAGCCGAACGGCCCTGCCGACTGAGCATTGCGCAAGGCGTCATTCTGCTCGCGCGTGCGCGACTGGTTGCCGCTCCGCACCAGGCCCTTGCCCCAAATAAGCCCCGGCCCGAGGATCGAAACACCCTCAAGGTTCTCTCCCCAGATCAAACTGTTTTGCCAATGGCTGTGGCCGAAGTCCTGATATTTGTCCCACTCGTTTGGTTCCGGCGGATCATATTTTCCTTTACCTTCTGACGGATCAGCGGCAACAATGGTCGCGCCGTGATCGAGGTACAACGCGACTTTGCTTTTAAGCCGAATCGAGAAGCACAAATACGAACCGGCCGGGAAGTAAACAGTTCCGCCCCCCGCCGCAGCCGCGGTTTCAATCGCGCGATTAATCGAAGGCGTATCGATCGCCTTGCCGTCGCCTTTTGCGCCAAAGCCTCTAACATTGTATGGGCTCTGATCGGCTTTGCCGTTCGCAGTTGTAAAGAACGCAATCGAGGCAAAGAGAAAAACGGAAACCAGCCGAATCCATCCGGTACTAGCCACAAAGTCATAAAGACACGAAGGCGCACGAATGGTTTCTCTTCTTCGTGCTTCCTTGTGTCCTCGTGACTTCGTGGCGAATCCCTTTCTAAACATCCGGTTAGAATTTCACGACTCGGCCTTCTTCCATTGCTTGGTTAGCCGACAACACGGACACAGCGGCGTTGCGTCCGACTTCAAAATTCACCAACGCTTTTTTCCCATCGCGAATGCAGGAGACAAACGAGTCCAGCTCTCGATAGACCGCGCTCAGCTTCTGCTTCTCCTCAGTCGTAACTTTTGCGCCCTCCTTTTGACCGCCGCCGGCTTTCATCGTCTCGCCTGTCGAACCGATGACGGTAGCACCCTCGACTTTGACCAGTTCAGGCGACTCCTTCTCGCGGAAGTACAGCGCTTTGTCCCAACCCATTTCGACAGTTCCTTCCGTGCCCATGATCACAATGTGCTCGCCGTCGTGCGCGTTCGTGGTCGTCGAGCTGAAGGAAACCTTCTGTCCGGCAGGATAGTTGTAGACCACGACGACGTTGTCGTAAGTCTCGCGTCCGTCCTTCCAGTAATCGATGCCACCCATGCCGGTGACCACCTGAGGTTTCGAGCCAAGTATCAGATTGCAGATTTCGATCATATGCGAGCCAAGCTCGCACATCAGCCCGCCGGAGTAGCGCTTGTACATTCGCCAATTGATCAGGTGTTCGAGATCGGGATAGCCCCACGGACTTGGATCGAAGTTAATCTTTGGAACAGGACGGCGCCAACTCGCATTGCGATGCCAGGTGCAGCGTATGTGTGTAACCGTGCCCAATGCGCCGTCAAGACACATAGCCGAAATCTTGCGAATAACCGGATCGAAGCGATGTTGATACCCAACCTGCGTCACTTGCTTGGGGTGCGCTTTGGCAGCGCGAAGCATTTGATCGCAATGGCTCACGGAGTATCCCATCGTCTTTTCGACGAACACGTGCTTACCGGCCTCGAGAGCGGCGAGCACCATCTCCGCGTGTAGATGGAGCGGGACGGCGATCAACACCGCGTCGACATCTTTGTTTTCTAGAAGCTTTCGATAATCGACGAACGTCTTCGGCTGTGTCCCCGCTAGCTCGACACCCTTTTTCAAGTTCGGCTCGAAGATGTCGCACATCGCGACGATCCGCGCGTTCGGAACGCTCACGAAGTTGCGGATCAGAGTGGAGCCCTGACCGCCCGGCCCGATTACGCCGACGCTGACGCGCTCATTGGCGCCCAAGATTCCGCCGAACGAACGGCTCCCAGATGCGAGCATCAGCCCCGTAGCGCCAACCGCGCTTGTCTCAATGAAGCTGCGTCTCGATAGTTTCCGTTTCAGTTGATTCATGGTTTCTCCTTCAAAAATCCGATCTGAGTCGAGGCGAGTTTTCCATCCTGCCCACTGTAATAAAGGATGGCGCGAACGTCAGCGCGCTTCTTTGCGAGCTGCTTCGTCCACTCTATGCCGTTCAGCATCGTTGCCTTTGACAGCGCCTCGGCTTCTACTCCAAGCGGAGTGATTATCGTCGCGCCAAGCATCCCTTCGATCGGATGACCCGTGCGCGGATCCATTATATGACAATAAGTCTTCCCGCCGACTTTGAAAGTTTTCTCATGGCAGCCAGAGCTTGAGATCGATTCATCCTTGAGATCGATGGTCGTGAGATGTTGAGAGCGATCAGTCGGATCACTCACCTCGATCCGCCAGGCTGCTTGCTTCGGTGGCGCCCCAATCGCGCAAATGCTGCTTGATCCCGACGAGATGAGCGCCGAAGTCACGCCGCTCTCGCGCAGGATCGCCGCGGCTTTGTCTACTGCATAGCCTTTGGCAATCCCACCGAGATCAAGCTCGACCCCTTCGCGATCGAAGCGAATCGTGCGCGCTCGTTCGTTTAGGTTCACGTGCTTTGAACCGACTCGCGCGACCACCGACGCAAGCTCCTTCGCATCGGGTACTCTGCCGCTATCGTTGAAGAAACCCCAGGATCTCATCAGCGGCCCGACTGTTATGTCAAACGCGCCGCCGGTTTCGCGATTGTAATCGAGCGAGAGCTTCAACAGATCGAACAAGCCCTTCTCAACTATCACGTCCTCGCGCGCGGCATTGCGATTGATGTAGGTCAGCTCGCTTGTTTCAGAGTAGTTGCTCATTTGACGATCGAGCCGATCGATTTCCTCAAACGCGGCCTCCGCGGCTTCGGCCAGTCGAGTGCGGTCCGGCCCGTACGCGATGATCTCGAACTTCGTCCACATCAAGCGACGAGCTTCTTGATACATAACCGGCTGCGACTGCCGCGTCGTCGATTCTGAAACCGTCGCGCAGGCGAGTAACGCGATCATCAAAATCAAAATTGCGCAAATTCGTCTCATAATTGTGCTACGTCACATCGCTCGTTGATCTCGAAAATCTGCCAATAAATCCGCCGCCAGCGCGCAGGCCGATGGTTAGCGTGTCGCTGCGATTAGCGGCGCTGTTTTCAATGCTCACGGCTGCTGCGTCCTCTTGCACATCTCGCACGAGCATCGCTTTGTACTTGGAGCTTCCGAGAAATGAAAGAGGGACCTTGATCGACCTGGCGGCCGGGCCGTTCATAATCGCCAGAAACCAACTCTCGCCGCGCCTGCGAGCAAACGCAGCTAGTTCTCCAATCTCGGAAACCGACAGAGCAATCGTCTCGTCCCAAACGCTGGGTATGCCTTTGATCATCTCGATTGCCGGGTTTTCCAGAATGTTCTTTGGATGCGCGCCGTAGATCAGAACCGGCGAGGTGAAAATCGCCGCGCTTGCAATTTGGTGCGCCCAGGAAGTCTCGCGGCGCCGTTCGCCGAAAATCATAGGCGTGTAATCGGCGTGGCCCGCAAGGAACCGCGTGAACGGAAGAGTCGCGTCGTGCGCCGCTCGCGTTTGCATATTTCGATATTCAAGCCCGCGAATCGCCTCGCGAGTCATTTCATTAGGCCATGTGCGCGACTCGCCGGCAGGCTTGTTCGCGCCGTGGAAGTCGACCATTATCTTGTGACGCGCTGCTTGTTCGAGAAGGGCTTGATAAAGATCGATGATCTCTTTGGCTTCGTGATCGAAGAAGTCGATCTTGGCGCCGACCACGCCGAGGTCATTCAGCAGCTTGAAGAACTTTTCGCGAGCCTGTGCGGTTCTGAGGTCCTTGCTGTGCTTCCAGAACCAAATCCCGACCTTCTGTCGACGAGAGTAGTCCACAAGCTCTCGCATTTGTTCTTCGGTCCACTTCTGCCAGAAACCCTCGACGACGTTGTATTCAAACCCCAACGCAGACGCCAGCCTTGAGAAATTCTTCATTTCTTCAAGCGTGTTCTCTCCTCCGTCGAGGTACTTCCACACCGCGCGACCAGGCTTGAGCCATTCGGTCTTCACCCCGGCGGGAAACAGTTTCTTGTCCGGTGGTGGTGAGAGACTGGTGATGATGTCACAATTCACCAGTGCGTTTAAATCACGCCCGACCATCACAACTCTCCAAGGAGTGGTGATGGTTCCGCTAATCGCGGCCGGCTTGGCGAGACGTTCCTGATCCTCGGCGTATCTCAATCTGAAGGGATAGCTCACAGGAAGCGCATGGCCCAATCGCGTGGTGAAACCGTTTCGCCCATCGGCTTGCAGCCCCATGCCGCTGTAGTTCATCAGGGCAGCTTCTGTAATAGCGGCGTATCCGCCGGTTGGTAGTTTAATCGTTAACGGCGGAGCGGCCCATTCGCCGTCGCGAACATCTGCAATGTTCTTTCGAGTGTGAATGCCCTCATAATGTCCTTCGAAGTCATGGAACCAGACGGTGCTTAGCGGCGGAATGACAAATTTGGTTGATTCATTGGGTATTCTGGGCGCGACATTGCCCGGCACGATATGACGAAATGCGATACCGTCGTTAAACGCCCGGAGTTCTATCATAAAACTCGTCTTGCTTCCTATATGCTTAACTGAGATTTTAACGCCGTTCGAACGGTCGACGGCTTCTCCGTGGACGCCGCGGACTGCATACCGGTCGTTCGCTTCATAGCGCTCTACTCTGTCTATTTGTAAGCCATGGCAAAGATCAATGTCGTCGACCGTCATTCCCATCGCGCACGGTTCTATGACTGGTACATCATGAAACGTCACGCGATAGTGGAGTCGCCCTTGGTCTCCAAGAAATATTGCGAGCCTCAGTATCCCATCCGGACTGGTGACCTTAACTTCGCTGGCGCTTGATCGAGCCGTCGCCCTCGAAGGAAGAATTGCCGCGGCCAACGGCATTGCAAAGCCGGCGGACAGAAATGCCCTGCGAGATAAATAGTTTGGCTCGCGACTAATCTGGCCCTTAGCCATCGAATTTACCTGACGTGAGGGAGAAAGCCACGCACAACCTTGGCGGGCGCTTGACCTCTGGAGCGATGTCAAGCCGCGGCCAAGTACAACTTTTCATCCGTTGTTACCGGTAGCATCCTACTTGCGAGCGCCTCTAAAATCAAGGCGAATTCAGTGCGCCATTCAGAAGTTGATGGGCGGCGCCACGGTCATCGCAGCTTATCGAATTGGCAGGTGACCGCGGTTCGGATGTGTCGACGGCGGATGCTGATTGCTATCGAGAGGCGACCGCTATGCGGTCCGAACTCCACCAAGGCGACTGTGTACGAGGCGCCTCAGTTGCGAGAAGTGGCGGTTTGCGGACTCCTGATCGGCGGACTGCGCCTCTCGATTGCGCTTGTCAGGGCTTCCACTGTTCGCTAGTCTAAGACGAGATGAAGATAGTCGTTATCGGGTACGGCAGGGTCGGATCGCGAACAGTGGGAGCACTCCTCGAGCGAGGCCACCAAATCACCGTCATCGACAAAGAGGCCAGTCGCCTTGGCAGGGCTTCCAATCTCGAGGGTGTGGAGTTAATTCAAGGCAACGGCATAGATGTGGACATCCAGCGAGACGCCGGCATCGGTGAAGCTGATATCCTGCTTGCAGTGACCCGCGACGATAATGTGAATCTAATGGCTGCACAAGTGGCGCGGAGTCACTTTCATGTTCCGCGCGCCATCGCTCGCGTGTATGAACCGAGTCACGCTGAAGCGACACAGGAAGATCCGCAGTTAATAGTGGTGTGTCCGACGCTTTTGGCGGTCGACATGATTGTCGATCAGGTGGATATTGCGGCCAATCAGCCCATTGCAGAGCGAGTGCCGCCCGAGCCGATCAAGGCTCAACCGCGACCTCGGTACAATGCCACCGACGAGTCGCGCTATATCCTGATCTCGGGAGGGGGCAAGGTTGGTGTCAACCTGTCGCGAGAGTTGTACGAGAGCGGGCACGAAGTGGCGCTGATTGAACGCGACCCCGCTCGCGCCGTTGCCTTGTCAACCAAACTCGATTGCGAGGTGTTTGTTGGCGACAGCTCGACTCACAACGTGCTGGAAAACGCGGGCGCGGTGCGAGCGCGCGTGTTCGTTGCAGCAACCGGCAGCGACCAGGACAACTTGATTGCTTGCCAGGTCGCAAAGAAAGTATTTGGGGTTCCAAAGACAATCGCTCGCGCATCGAATCCGAAGAACGAGGAGGTGATGGCGCGGCTCGGCGTTGACTCGACGGTTAGCTCAACTGCAATCATTCAACAAGTCATTGAACGCGAGCTTCCAACGGTGCGCATAAAAACCCTCCTCAGCCTTCAGTCGGGCGCGTTTCAGATACTGGAATACCCGCTTGACGGGACCTCACCCGCCACCGGCCACACCGTGCGCGAGATCGACATGCCCCATGAAAGCAACCTCATCGCGATTCTGCGCGGGGATGAATTGGTGGTGCCGCGAGGTGAAACCAAACTCAGAGACGGCGATGTGATTGTCGCGTTGGTAAATGCGGAAAACGAGGCGGGGCTTCGCAGCGCCTTACTCGGCGCTTAGCATTGCCCGGCCATTTCTCGAAACAAAGGATTATGACTAAAAAAGTACTGGTAGTTGAAGACCATCACGACACTTCCTTCCTGTTGTGCCGGGTGTTGAAGATGGAGGGATTCGAGGTCGAGCACGCGATAGACGGTATGGTCGGCTACAAAGCCGCCGCAAGCGCGCATCCTGATCTGATCGTCACCGACATCCAGATGCCGCGGATGGATGGGATAGAAATGATAAGGCGCATTCGACAGTCGCAAGCGATCAGCAGCACGCCGATAATAGTGATGAGCGCTTATGGACGACGACGGATAGACGATGCGATGGAAGCTGGAGCCGACGACTTCGTCGAAAAGCCCATCGACATCGACCGGTTTATGGAGACGATAAGATCGAAGCTCCCCGAAGCGTGAAGGCCGTCGCATACGTGCTCAGCCTGTGAGTTGAAGAGACTCGATCAGTCTTTTTGTCGACGCAGCCTGCAGACGCGCTAGCGCGGCGGCCCGAGTGTCCGCTCATCTCCCGCGAAGAACACATCAAACTTAGCCAAGAGTTTGACCCCACCCGGTCAATTATTCCCCTGTCTGCACAATCCGCTTCGGTCGTCTCACAAAGAAATATATTGCTGCACCAATACAGCCACCTAACAGGATTACAAGAATCCAAACTATCTTATCTGATCCGCTAGGCTCCTTTGTGGCACACTCGACAATCATCCACACCCAAAGGCCTCCTCCTACAACAAAGACTAGGAGGATCAACAATTCTGGCAGACCTGATCCACTCATTGATGGCTACCTCCATAGGCCGAGCGAGTATAATGTCAAATATCGAAGGCATTCAACTGGCAGGTATACACTCTTCTTCAAATGTTTTAAGACTATTCTGATTCCTCTGCATGTGAGTGCGAGCTTCTAACGAATAAGTTCTTTGCGTGGTTTCGCCGCGTCGAGCGGTCGAGCAAACTGCAACAATCGTTGGGCCAACACCACGCAAAGAACCCGTTGGACTAAACCGCGGCCCCGATTATCTGAACATCGAATGAGGTTTGCAATGCCGCTGCCTATCCTTGCCGCGTTTAGCGGTTTCTAATATCGCTCCTTTGAATGCTCAGTCGAAGCTCGGTAACGTGAATTTCCCAACCTCGGGTTCCGAGAAGTACAGCCCCATTTCTCCACGGTTGGCGGCCGTGCGCTGCCAACAGCAAGTCCGCATTACTCCTTCCTACGATTCGCCCTGACCGCTTCCACCTTGGCCATCACTTCCCGAATGTACGCTCTGGCTTCGCCTCTCGTTGTGAGGCTACTGAGCTTTGCCATCGCGGCCTGTCTCCCGGAGAGTTTGCTGTCGGCCTTCATAACGACACCGAGCATCCCCATAAGCGTGCTGCCCTCCGGAACGGGCTCCAGTTCCCGCGCGGCCCGTTCCTCGGATGTTAGAGGCGGCTTCGAGCTAAGCGGCTCAGCAAGGCGATTCAATGTCTTCGGCGTGTCTTTTCTGATGTTCGTTGAAATCAGGTCGATTAGGTTAGAGGCGGTTGCATCTCTTTTCGTCAGAGCCGTCAGGCCAAACAGCCATTCCAAAGTCGAAAGAACCGAGGAATGATCGTAGACTGTATGATCCACCACTCCCGTGCCGGTCCACGGAGAAACAACAACCGCCGGCACTCGCACTCCGTACTGAGTGAAATTGAAGCCGTATTTGCTGTACTTCGTCCCGCCGTCGTCGGGCGGCTGGGCGTGGCCCGGCGCGAAGTGATCGTAAAACCCTCCGTGTTCATCATACGTGATGATCAACATGCTTGACTCCCACAGCGGTGAATTGCGGATGGCCTCGTAGACTGTCGTGATCAACCCCTCACCGCCCGCCACGCCGTCCATCGGGTGTTGCGACGTTCCGTTCTCATAGCTTCCATTCGCGATGTCCCCATAGTTCGGTTCGATGAACGTGTATTGATACGGATAGGAACTCTGTTGCACATCCGTAACGAATTCCGTAAGCGGGTGGACATCCCAAAGCTCGATGTTGTGGATGGCGGAAACCTGCGAAACGGAGCCTTCTAGTGGGCCGTTCGTATCGTGATACAAGCGCCATGTGATGTGCGCTGCGTTCATCGCATCGAAGATCGAGCCGTTCGGGTACCGGAATCCATCCACCGACTCCCATTCCGCGATTTCAGCACTTGTAGGGCTATGGTCCAGGCCGTTGGACGACGCGCCATGAAGGAAGAAACGATTCGGCCATGTAGGGCCGGGCAGCGACGAGAACCACTGATCGCAAAGCACGAAGTTCTTTGCCAGTTGGTAAAGCGCCGGCAGTTGCGGCTCAGTATAGAAGCCGGCCATGATGAGGCCGATATCCGGCGAAGGCGGCGCGGGACCCTCCGTTGTAGTCGTGGCGTAGTTGGCCGCGAATCCGGAATTGTTGATCGGCGGATATTTACCATTGGGAATGTAAACAGCGTCTTGTCCGGCGAGCTGCTCGAGAACGTCCTTGAACTCGTGTCCGGGATCGGTTGGCATACTGCCGGGCGCATTTCCTTGAAAGTCATACTTAACGCCGTTGTACGAGTTGCTGTTGCTAGTGGTGGCCCCGTAGATACCCGGGATTCCGGATAACGCGAGCATGTTATCGAACGAATGATTCTCCAGCATCAACACAAAGACGTTTGTGATCTGGGAGAACGGCCGCACGTCGGTTTGTTTGAACACGAACGTATCGTGGTTCCCGGAAATAGAATCGGTAACGATGTTGGCGCCGCTGCGGTACTCCAGCCTCGGTGTGTCCTCGCTGAAAATAGGACTGCCGCCAATCCACCAGTTGTTGGTCAAGAAGTAGCTTCCTTGACCCAGGTAAACCGTAGCGGAACTACCGGCAAACTGGATTGTAACTGCGAAGTAGAAGTTCAGTTCTTTGGGCGTCCCGCCGCCGCCGCCCGACGGAGCGAATTCCTTCGATCTCCCTCCTGATGCGGAGTTGAACGAGTCGGCGACCGGTGCGGTCTTTTTTCGTCCCGCCTCCAGCGTGATCTTGAAGACGTGGTCTTTCACTTCGATGGAAGGTGGAGTCTTCGAGGGTTGGCCGGCGGTGACCACCAATGAATTGGGGACGTAGCTGATCGATTCAATCGTTTTGGACGCCCTGTCATCAATGGTGATTGTATTGCTCCGAAGAGTAGCTAGCGCCGCGCCTGGACTGCCTTTAGCGGTGGACATTTGTGTTGATCCTTTCAAGAAATTGGAAAAATGAACTGGAATCCTATCCACACTGCTAGTAAAAATACAAGAAGAAATCAATAGCACAAGCCTCAGTGATTCAAGCCGCCATGTGCTGCGCCCCTGCCGTGACACGAAGCGCACTTATCAACTGGAATCCACAATTCAATGTCAATGCAATTTGTATGTCATTTGGAACTGTCTATCGATACCAATGCGTCAATAGCGGGGAGGGAAGGGCGGAGTGGCTCGACAATTCGGTTCGGCGGTTCGGCTGAGAAGGGTTGATTATTTTTCGACGCCGTGAATATTTTCCTCTTTGGAGAATTTCATTACCACTTGTGTTACGGTTCTTGTTAGAA
>DASXSR010000080.1:0-13900 GCA_036505875.1 Blastocatellia bacterium
AGTGCATTTGCATTGATTAATTCAAGCACGACGAAAAGGCCAAGGGTTAAGAGCGGACTGAGCCAACTCGTCGAAACTGCCAACGAAAGCAGCATTGGAACCGCGGCTGCGATCCAAACTCCCACGTAGGGCACGAATCGCATGATCGCCGCGAAAGCGCCCCAAAGCACCGCGTTCGGGACGCCGATAAAGTAGAGTCCGATTGCAACGCACGAGCCAAAACTCACGTTCACCAGAAGTAGCATTGTAAGGTAACGGGCGACACGGCTCCCGGCGTCGTCCATTGCCCGCGTGGTCGCGCTGATCCGGCCTTGCCCGATCAAGCGGATCATTCGGCCGCGCAGGTCCTCGCGCTTTAATAGCATGAAGATGACAAGCAATAGAACGAGGCCGGCCGTCCCGAGCGGCCCGAGCAATCCGGTCGCGGTGGTTTGCAGGATTAGCGGAAAACGGCTTTGTGATTCGACGATTCGAACCGGCATCGGCTCTTGAGCCGCAGGCACATTGCGAGCGCGCGCTGCCGTAGTGGCTTTTGTTTCCGGGACCGAACCGGTCGCATTCGCCGGCGGCTCCAACGATTCTGGCATTTGCTTTTGCAGCTCGGAAACGCTCTGCGAAAAGCGACCGAACGCGCCGCCGGTGGGAAGTCGGATCGCGTTCAATTTATTGTTGATGTTCGTCTGGTAATCAGGAAGCTTCGCCGCGAGGTCCATCAGTTGACGCGTTAGCAACCAACCGGCTCCTCCGGCGACGCCGAAGAGTATCGTCACGACAATGAGAACGGCCGCGATACGTCCGATCCAGCGTTCAATATAGCCGACCAGCGGTGCAAGCAGGAAGGTCAGCATCGCCGCGAGCGCGAGCGGAATAAGCAGTTGGCGTCCGACGTAAAGAATCGTGACGACGAACGCCGTCAGCAAAATCATCCATATCCCCACGAGCGCGGCCGTAGAGGCATTCTTCATCGCTCGCATGGCATATCATCCGTCGTCCACAGTGCGGCTTCTTGCAAATGCGCGGCACGTAGCCCGCTCCTATACCAAAAAAGTATGACGCCGAGCTTACGAAGTATTGGCTAGATAGAGACAGGAGCCGTATTTAGGGTTTCTGCCGCATCCATTTACCTACTTGGTTCGCCGATTTAGGTCGGAAGCACGAATCGGATGGCCTTTAGCTGCGATCACTGCAGCAACTTAGTAAAATAGAAAGTTAGTCTTATGATTAAAGCAATCCTTAGTGTCACGTTTGCCACAGCCCTTATGGGTTTAGTGGCTTACGGGCAAACATCCTCGTCCTCAACCACTGTGGCGACGGGAACCAACGGAACGACCGAAGCCACAACGACCACAACCGAAAGCACCGGCACGGTCACGGAGTTCACTCCGGGCCAAATGATGGTCTTGAAGACCGAAGCTGTTGAACCTGTGCGTTACAAGTTCAGCAAACAAGTAACGTACGTCACCTCGGACGGGCGTGTTATTCAACCTTCAAAAATCAGAAAAGCTTCCAAGGTTCACGTTCACTACGTTAAAGACGGCGACGATATATTGGTTGATAAAGTCATCGTGACCAAAGACCGCGACTAAACCTCAACATTACTTGGCGCTAACGCCCAAGCTTAGAAACATTCACGCCTGACGGAGTGAGACATTCTCGCCGTCAGGCGTTTTGTTTTTTCAATCGCTAGCGGTAATCTCCCGACCAAAAAAGCCGCAGGATTCAGGGACTCGTGCGGCTTTTTATTGGTGATATCCGTTCGCGCGCGGAATCAATCGACAACGACGCGGTCAACCATACGCAGATCGCCCATGTTTGCGTAGTAAACACGCACACGGCTGCCGGGTTTGATCGCGGTTCGGATCACTTCGCCGTTCTTGTTCACAACGTGACCAGGCCCGTTGAGAACATAACTGCCCGGAGTATTGGAGCGGTCCTGGAGAACAACTAGAGTTTTGACCGGCTGATATTTGGCGGCCGACCCCTCCTCAGTCGTCATTTTGATGACCGTTCCCGTTACCGTTACCGCTTCCGTCGTAGTTGTTGCTTGTCCTTCATGCGTTGAACGCGTCTGGGCAAACGCCACCGGCGCAATGAGTGCGCCGCAGGCGAGAATAACAATAGTCTTCTTTATCATGTTCGCCTCCTCTGTTGATGCTTACGGTTACGGTCGTTAGACACTTTTTTTGAACTCACTGTTGAACGGCCGTTAGGCTTCCAAACACAAGTATGGTAACAAACCTGTTAGCAAGCGGCGGACTGCATCTTCACGGCTGACCTATTCGACAAGCTCCCGCCACGGCGGGCAAGCGACGGCTGGCTCCGCCGCGCCGCTCGCGCAGCCGCACTGGGATGAAGCAGGATCGCAGTACGTTGCGCGTCGTGGACGGCTCACAGAGCCGTGGCTACACCCTTTTCGCAGGCGACACGCCTGCCTCTACAGCTGCTCAACTGATGCATCGACTGATTTGCTCGCTCAACGCGTTTTCGTTAGCGAAAGAAGATCAAGTAAACGAGAACGCTTAACACCACCACGACCATGATCATTTGCTGCAGCTGTTTCGCATTAAGGGGCCGCGACGGAATTGCCGGCGATGCGGTAGCACAATGACGGCAATGATGATCGACGATAGAAAGCGCGTAGCCGCAGGTTGGGCAAGGCTCCAGTGGCATATGATACCAATCGCAGACATTGATCTAATAGCGAGGAATACCCGAGGAAGAAAATGAGGTCGCGTCTAAAGGTTTAACATTTAACCTTCGGTGAACGTGAACGGTTGAAGCGTTGAAGCGGGACCAAAGAAGACGCTGAGGAGGTGCAGAAGGCCGAAGTGAAGTTTCGTTCTTAGAAGCGCCAATATGAAAGACGAACCAGGAACAATTCAAGCCAAAGCCAGGAGAAACGACGTGCGGACATTCAGCGGACGGTCGCGATCGCGGCGACGACGCGGGCACCTCCACGTTGCGAGCTTCCTGGTCGGTGTTGCTCTCTTGATCGCAGCGTGTTCGCCACCTGGCTCCACGGCCGGCTCGTCGGCGCTCAAGCCGATCGACAAGGCTGCGCTGCAGACCATGGTGGACACGACCGCCAAGGAACTCCTGGTGCCCGGCGCCGTAGTGCTCCTGCGCACACCCCAGGGCAAGTTCACGGTCACCTACGGCACCACGCAACTGGGCACTACGAGCCCGCCCCGCGCCGACACCCGCTTCCGAATCGCCTCGAACACGAAGTCGATGACGGCTGCGGTGATCGTGCAACTGGCCCAGGAAGGCAAGCTCAGTCTCGACGATCCAGTCTCGAAGTACGTCCGAAGCGTGCCCAATGGCGACAACATCACGATAGACGAACTGCTGAAAATGCGGAGTGGCCTCTACAACTACACTGATGCTCGCGAGCTCGCGGCCATCGTGGACCGTGACCCGACCAAGGTCTGGACCACAGAGGAGTTGCTGGCCATCGCGTTCGCGCACCCGCCCAACTTCCCGCCTGGTACCGCCTACGAATACAACAACACCAACTACACGCTTCTCGGCCTCATCGCCGAGCAGGTCGATGGCAGGCCATTGGCCCGGGCAATGCAGGACCGGTTGTTCGGGCCGCTGGGGATGCACGACACTTTCCTCCCCGCTCGCACTTCGAACACCATTCCCGATCCCTACTCCCACGGCTACCTGTACGGCAGCTCCTTATTTGTCCTGACTGACACCCCGTACCCGCCGGACATCCAAGCAGCGGCACGGGCCGGGACGCTCCTGCCCACTGACTACACCAACCTGAACCCCTCTTTTGCTTATTTTCCTGGAGGCGTCATCTCCACCGCCAGCGATCTCGCCATCTGGATCGAGGCACTGGTTACGGGGCGCGTCTTTGACGCCGCATATCAGCGCCGCTGGCTCGACAGCCTGCGGGCCAAGGACCCGAGCATGCCCAACGGCCAGCAGTACGGGTACGGCATAGAGCGACTGCGCTGGGGCCCGAACGCGGTATATTTTCACGGTGGCGAGACCCCCGGCTACAATTCGCACATGGGCTACGACCCCAACAGCCACGTGACGTTTGTGACGTGGACTAATCTGCCCATATCGGTCGAAGGCAAGTGGACGTCTATGGCCCTGGTGCTAAAAATATGGGATCAGATCTACGTGGTATCACCACTGACGGCTTTCCCATCGCCTGCCGCCACCCCTTAGCGTCGGCAGGCTATCATTACATGGGATCGCCCTCACGCCGCTTCCTCTTCGTCCGCACAGGACGCCGCGGAGTGCAAAGAAAATGGGGTCGCGTCTAAACTCCGAAAGCGTTCGCCCGCCAGGGCGGGCAGGCTGAGCAGAGCATTTGAGATTTGCCCAAGCGTGCCCTTATCTGCGTCCGATATGCGTGCGCTATTCCGTGAAATACTTCGCCGCGAGGGATTGCGCGCCAGGGCCTAATACGCTGGTCGCTGCTTTGCTACCCAGCAGTGTTCGCAACAAAGATTTCACTTCATTTTTCTCTCGCTCCGACGCATCGGCTTGATTGATCGCGATGATCACTTTCTCCAGCGCCTCCGTAATCGCCTGTTGCTGCGGAGTGCTCGGTGCGATCGGCGCTTGTTGGTCTTGGCGAACGCTGGTTCGTCGGCTCTCATCGATGGAGATCCGGATCGGGGACGCGACGCCACCTTCGAGCACTTTGACTCCAAAGTCGGTTATCTTAGCAAAGCCGGACAGCAGCCCCATCCCACTCTGATCTTCCAGAGGGATCCAGTCGATGAGGTGATACTCTGAAAGCTGGGCCACCGCACGCAGCCAGTCACCGCGATTTATACCTCCTGGCGGCGGGACCGCCTGCTCAGCGTGGCCGAACGGAATGGAACCTTCGCTTCGACGTTCATAGAGAAGCTGCAGCAGGCATCCTCTAACGACTGAATCCTTCATAAACTTTCCCAATATCTACGCATCCCGCGCATCAACAACTCATGTCGTCGGCTGTAAGTCTGTGCTTGGAAATGCGGGGTCGCGTCCAAACGTTTGATATCGAATTCTCGTTAGGCGGTGTCGCTCCGTTTGAAACTCGCTCGTTGCCGTTTCCAAATCGCGAATGATCTCAAGAAGGGTGACCCGATCTGACGTTTTAGCCGGCGACGGTGTTCAATTCCTAATTGCCTCATGCGGTAACTGAAGGCCAGCGCCAGCAACAGTCTCTGTCAGGTGTTCCACTGATGATGTTCCGGGAATGAGCAGAATGTTCGACGAACGTTGAAGCAGCCACGCAAACCATACGCCTGCCTCTACAGTCTTGCGGCTGACACAGTCGCCACTACAGCTGTTAAACTCATGCATCGCACGTCGAAGCGATGCGCTTCCAAGTCAGGCGGTTACTGCCCTTCCGCCCCTGCGTCACCATGGGCGCTGTTGAAAGAGTCAACGTGTCATTGTTTAGGTCGAGTTGGGCGTGACGATGCTGATCGGTTCCTACCCAGCTCTCAAACGAACAGAGCTTTAAGTGATGGATGACTTCGTTCTCGGACACAACCGAGAAGGGACCACAATAAGAGAGATAGCCCTTGGCATCTAACGCCAGGAGCTTTGGGTCGCCTGCAAAGGGATCCTCAGTCGGGAGGCGAACGCGATTGGGTGTGGAAATATTCACCGACATAAAGCCAATCGGATGATAGGCAATGAAACCGGATGCCTTTTTTCCCAAAGGGTAGCCGATAACGCTGTCGTCGACGACGGTTTCCCAGATCTGCAGTTCCCAAACACCAATGATTTTTTCCGACAGCATCGAAATCCTCCTTCTCTATTTATGAACGTTGTGGCTTTTGTACTTTGCAAATCACAACGTAGTGCAGCAGGTGGACTGGCTCAATCGTCGAACCAAGCCAGTGATCAGCCTCAGCCGATCTCGATCTACTCTTTCTCCCGCTTCCAGACCTGGAGGAGATGTCCGGACCCCACTTTGGAGGAGAGCTCCGTCGGTCGGTCCTTGCCCGGCGGGGCGAAGCACACTTTGTACGTATCGACATCAAGCTCGTAGATGCCCTGCCAGGTTTTGCCCTGGTCCGGGCCACTCCCTGTGGTTGCATTCATCTCCTTGGGCTTCTTGCTCGGGTCGATCTTGATGGTGCCGTCCTCGCTAGTTGCCACGCTGCTCTCGGGGATGCGGAACGTTTCGCCCTTGATGAAGAGCTTAGTCTTCTTGACCTCCTCCTCGGTAAATTCCTTGCCGTCGCGCTTACCCGCAACCAGCACCCAGGTTCCTTGCAACTTGTCCAAATCCATCTTGGCATCCTCCGCGTTAGCTGCGATCAGCGCGCCGATCGCCAGGGCCACGACGGCCATCACCCAACGTTGTCATCGTAGACTGACGCATCGGTCATTTTTGCACGCAGACTGATCTGCCGCAAACGCAATCGCACAAATCAGGCGATCAGATGTCCGCAATCGCAAGACAGCGGTTGGATTCAAAAGTTTTTCAAGAGCGTTCCCAGTTACAAGTCAGGAGCGTTAAACTTGTCGCCCTGGCGGAGATTGAAATTGACTCATGTGCTCCCGCCCATATCGACCTCGCGGCTTTGCCTTGATCACTCGCACGGCCCCGTGCTCGCGCCAGCTACCCTAGCTGCGTTGCCGTCTACCACGCGATACCCGATCGCAACGTGTTCTATGCCTGCCACGACGAAGTCTCGACGAAGGTGGGTCGCTTTCCCAAAAGCTCCGTTCCCTCGATCGCGACGTGTTCTAAGTCGCTAATCCCATTCGCTCCATTCGCAGGCGACACCGCGCCCGCATCGCTGCGCGAAGCTGCTGCGGGCAGCGCACCTGCCTCTACCCGCCTTCGCTTGAGCTATGGCGTGGCAAGCAGTTGTTCAGTTCATGTATCGTAAGCGGCTTATGATGCGCGAAAAGCAACTGCTATTTCATCTTCGACAGAATGGCTTTCATCTCTTCTTTGCGGAACGCGCGCAGGGTCTCGGTTTTGACGTTCCCCAATGAGCTAACTTTGAGGGCGAAAGCGGTCATAGTTTCGTCATCGGGCGCGTCGAATAAGACTACCCCGTCGTACGCTCCCATCGTCCAGAATTCTTCGATGATCTTCATTCCCATTTTCTCGGCTTCGGCCATGGCGGCCTCGCCTCGCTTGACGGTGTCTTTAATGTTGCGAATGCCTTGATCGGCAAACCGAATAAGACTGACATACCTAGACATAATTATTCGCTCCTTTGGTTGAAGTGTAATTAAAGCTTATTGCAGGTTTGGATCTACGCAAAAGATGGACTCCAATGAATCATAGATGAAAGGATTCCTTTACATCGCGTCGCTGTTGCTTTCGGCGCCTAACCTGATTGCCGGCACGGCGTGTCTTCTTCTCAAGCATACTTTCGCCACTCGTAATCCGCTTCAGATCGTGACTGATTTTCTTTTCCAAGTAGTTTGGGGCCTGCCCTTGGCCGCGGTTCTCTTTCTTGTTCTGCTCGTGCTCGGGATTGTCGCCCGCACCCGAGCCCATGCGGCGCTGTTCGCTTTTGTTTTGAACATTGCCGCGCTGGGCTTCGTGCTCCATATGTTTGGGCTGCCCCACGACTTTGAAGAAACAGTTTTTCTTCTCCCGCTTCTTCTAGCCCTGATCGGATTCGCGTGGATCGGTTACCGAGTTTTTGTGCCTGTCGCTCGCCACTCTCCGCGGCGATTAAACTTTGAGTAAACTCTGAGCAAGCTTTGGGTAGGCTGACCACGACATTTAACATTCGAACCGCTGAAAAGTCCGCTAGGGTGACTTCGCGTCGGGAAATCGCGCCGAGTTACGAAGATAGAGAACAAGATCGTAGCCGCGCCCGCTGGGGTAAGGCTTCCCGTTAATTTCGAATCCATGGTCAGACGCATAACGCATGACTCGCTCATCGGCCCGGGTGGTCGCGAAAACATTCTCGTTTTTCGCGAAAGGGAGTAACTCACCGACAATGCGAGTCGACAATCCTCGCCCCTGGTGCGCTTTAGCCACGACCACCCAACCCAACTCAACACGATATTCGTCTGACGCGGCGGTTGCTTGCGCAGTGGCGAACACCCTGCTGCGGTAGCTGGGCCTGGGGTGTTTTAGCGCGCCTACTCCGACGAGTTGACCATCTGACGTCCGAAGAAACAACAGGCGAAAGGCGTTCCGGATCCGTTGCCTTAAGCCTTGTGGATTGACCGCGCCGCCTTCGAGGACAAGCTTCTCGAAATCCGCTAGCGCCTCCGCTGTGCAATCCGTGGGCGAGAATATTGACGAAGTTAGCATCGCGGCGCTTTCGGGCTATAAAGAAAATCGTATGAACAAAATGGGTTCGCGTCTAACTAACATCCAATCTCCGATGATGTGAACGGTTGGAGGGTTAAAGCGGCGAGAAAAACGAAAACTGGGCAGAGACACTTAATCATCCCCGGATTCCAATGTCATCACCAGCGAAATGGTCGGATTTCCCTCAGTTTGGATTGACGCCTATCGGAGAACGCGCTCAAATCGCGCGGTGAGAACGAATCGTACTATGCTGGTGGCACTTGCGCTGTTATTAACAGCGACCGCAGCAATCTCTGCTGCCAATCCCCTCATCGGCACTTGGAAGCTCAACGAAGGCAAATCCAAGTTCGCGCCCGGCGCAACCAAAAATACCACGGTCACCTACGTCCCAGCCAAAGGTGACACGATAAAGTGCACGGTGGATGGGGTGGATAAGGATGATAAGCCCATCCGGTGGACTTGGGTGGGAAAATTCGATGACAAGCCATACCAACTTAAAGGGAGCCCATCCTTCGACATGCTGACCTATAAACCATTGAATGACCGCACCAATAAAACTACGGCCACGAAAGCCGGCAAGGTGGTGATGACGGGCACGATCACTGTGGCGAAAGACGGTAAGACGCGCGTAGTGAGGCTCACGGGGACGGATGCAAACGGACAGAAGTTCACTGACATTACTTACTACGACAAGCAGCACTAGGACGCGAGTGTCCCCAGATGCCGTCGGGTCTACGCGGCACTCCGGGAAATCTGACCCACGCTTCGCATGTTACGCTACCGCGGGCACATCTAAAGTGTCCCTGAACCCAGATCCCGCAGAGCGGCATGGCTCCAACTTGTTAGCTGGTCATCGGGGTTTTGCAATCCAGGTCGCCCAACTCCCGCCGGCTCCATTGAAACTCGACTCTTCCTTTGGTCTTCTCCAAATTTCGTGTTTGTCCGCGTCAGCTAAGTCCGATTTAATCGAAAAGCGATGGAACCATGGGAAGCCCTCTCGAGCGCTGCGGAGATCGCGGTGGCGCTAGCCGGATTTGCAGGAGTGGTGGTGGCGTTTCGCAGTAGTTCGCTGCATGAGTGGTCGCCTCTCGACAAGCATCGCTTGTGGCTTTTGATGAGCAGCGCGCTGATTCCCCTGTTCTCTTGTTTATTCGGCATGCTCTTGTTGACGATCAAACCTGTGCCGATTTCCATCTGGCGCTGGTGCAGCGGGTGCTCGTTCCTTTTCTCGGTTGCTTTCGTTCTTTTGAGCCGGCGACGCCAGCTAAGATCGGGCCGATAGTCATGAAGGAGCTCGGGACTTACCGCTATTTTTTTTATATCATTGCTAGCCTGAGCACAGTACTTAGCCTTTTGCAGGCATATAATGCTCTGATCTCGGGCGTGTTTTGGGTGTTTTATGCCGCTATCGTGTTTCAACTTGCTATGGGTGTTTTGCAATTTGCGCGGATGATCCTTCTGCCGCCGCACATGACGCATGACTAAGCTCCAGAGGTCAGTGGGCGACAACTCCGAAAGTTCTTTTCGCACGCCACTCGCCGCAGCGAGCAAGCTTTGGGTAAACTAAGCAGACAGGCTACAACGCGGCGCTGGAAGACCGCCGCTACAGATTTCGCAGGCGCCGTTCTTTATCGCCAGCCTTGAGGTTCATCTCCTGGACCGACCGCGTAGTAATAACCGATGCGATCTCTCCAATGCTCGTCTCCACGATCACTTCACTGAGCACTTTGTTGGAGGCAATGCTCTTGACCGTTCCCGGTAATTCGTTCCGGATGCTTTGTTCCATAAGGTCCGAAGATAGCGCCAATTTGATAGGTTGAGAGTCTTTGGTTGAGAGTCAAACTCGCTTACGTTGGAATTTTCTGACTTTTTTCGCGAACCGAGCGGACAGTTTCGGCAAAACGGTTGCAACGGCGACTTGGGGGACCGAAATATTCCGCATAAAACCTGTTAGGCTGCCTAGAGAAAGGATTTCACCATGTTTAAAGCAACCATCGCTTCCGCGCTCCTCGTGATCACCGGCGGCATGTTAGCCCAGACACGCGGCACCGACGCTGGCAATGCTGAGCTGGCTCGCATCCAGTCCGAGTACTCAGACGTTCTCGCGCTCCAGGGAACGGCCAAGGCCGAGGTGCTCGCAATCGCTCGCGTACTCCGAGCGAAGCCCGAAATGGCGATCGATCAGACGAAAACAGCGGGCGAGTACTGTTTCAAGAGCAGTCAGGGCACGATGGTTCATTACGCATCGCAGCCCGAGGCCACAGCGGAAGATGTGGTGTACGAGTTTGATGCCACACAGCTTCTCACAGCCGGCCTTGACGCTCAGCGGTTACCAAAGCTCCCGGCTCTGGGCAAAATGGAACCCGGCAAATGGTACTTCCTTCCGAGTGGGAGCATCGATCCTCACCATCAGCATGTCTTCCCTACGTCAACGATCGCTATTGCCGTCAACGTGAAGTAGTGCGCGCGCTGACCTCAAGTTGCAGCGGTCGTCTATGTCGCTGATCCCATCAGCTCCATTGAAACTCGTTCGCTTCCCACCTCACTCGCCGCTACCCATCGCGGCTTTGCGTTGATCACTCGCACGGCCCCGTGCTTGCGCCAGCTACCCTAGCTGCGTTGCCGTCTACCCGCGCGATACCCGATCGCGACGTGTTCTATGCCTGCCACGACGAAGTCTCGACGAAGGTGGGTCGCTTTCCCCAAAAGCTCCATTCCCTCAATCGCGACGTGTTCTATGTCGCTCATCCCATTCGCTCCATTCACGAGAAGAATGAGCCGACTTCGGGTCCGTTATTGCATTATCAAGTATGAAACCATTCTATTTCGCAAAAAGGAAATTCCAGCTTGTGCCGGCGGCAACCATCCTGGTCGTCCTGGCAATATCCGCCTCAACGTCCGCGCAAAGCATTACCACCTTTGACGCGCCGGGTGCGGGCACGGGGCCCTTGCAGGGTACCTATGCCACCAACATCGGTCCGTCTGGGACAATCATAGGATTCAGCCGTGACGCGAACAATGTGCGGCACGGTTTCATCCGGTCCCAGGATGGCAGTTTCACCATCTACGACGCGCCGGGTGCGGGCACAGCAGCCGGCCAGGGGACGCGAGCCTACGGCACAAACCCGATTGGAACCATTACGGGACACTTCACTGACTCAGTCAATACAGCCCACGGTTACGTCCGCTCCAATCAAGGCGTGATTACCGTCTTCGATGCGCCGGGTGCGGGCACGGGGCCCGGTCGGGGCACCTTTGTCACGAGCCCGCTTATCATCAACTCCAACGGGGCGATCGCGGGATGGGCCATTGACTCGGCCGGCGTGTATCACGGTTTCCTGAGGGATAGGAATGGCGTTATCACCACGTTCGATGCGCCGGGCGCGGGCACGGGAGCCAACCAGGGTACACTTAGCTTCGCAATCAGTCCACGTGGGGAGATCACAGGCTTCTACTTTGACGGGAACACTGCGGTCCACGGCTTCCTGCGGGATGAGGAGGGCGTCATCACCGCGTTCGATGTTCCGGGCGCGGGCACGGGAGCCAACCAGGGTACCTTTGGCGGGGGCTTTACTCCGGACGGAACCATCATGGGAGTCTACGCTGACGCGGACAGTCTGTATCACGGTTTCCTGTTGGATAAGAATGGCGCAGTCACCACGTTCGATGCTCCGGACGCCGGTAACGTCCCAGGTTCATTCCAAGGTACCGTTCCTTGGGGAATAAATACGAATGGGGAGATCACAGGATACTACACGGACGGGACAAATGTGAATCACGGTTTTGTGCGCGATAAGCAGGGCGCCATCGTTGAGTTCGACGCTCCGGGCGCGGGCATGGGCTTTTGGGCGAGCATTGCTCCGAACGGCGCGGTGACCAGCCATTACTTCGACGTGAACAATGTAGTTCACGGCTTCGTGCGAGACGCGGCCGGACAGTAACTGCTGGCCGACCGATGCCGCTACGTAAGCGCCATAGTCTTCCTGAACATCGCCAACGAAAGATTGAGGCCGGCGCTGACGCCGGTTCACCTGTAAACCGCCCATCTTGGATGGGCGGTCCTGTCCAAACAGCGCACGAAGAAAGAATTCCAGTCTCGATCGAGTTGTGGTGCAAAGCGCTATAGAGGTGCGACAAGGCATCGACGCGCCGGGCGATGAGCTCTCGCTGGACGAGTCGCGATTATATGAAGTAAACTGCGCCGTTATGGCAACGGTTCACGCCGACAGGGCCCCGGCGTCCCGAGCGGAGCCATTGACTCCGCCTCTTGTGCGTGAGGCGAATCGTGCCGAGCGCAACGATGCCGCCGCGATTAGCGAGATGATGCCGGAGGTTTACGAAGACTTGCGTCGTCTGGCAGAGACCTTTCTGCGGGGCGAACGAACCGCTCATACTCTTCAGCGGACCGCGCTCGTGCATGAGGCTTTCCTTCGCCTGATTGGCGAGAAGAATCTTGTCTGGCAAAATCGTAGTCACTTTATCGGAATCTTCGCGCGGGTGATGCGACAGACGCTGACCAACTACGCGGTCGCGCGACACCGTTTGAAACGCGGCGGCTCGGATCCTCTGAGACTTACTCTCGAATTTTACGATAGCCGCAAAATTGATGTAACTGCGCTCGACCAAGCATTGCAGGCGCTGGAAGCTCTGGACGAGCGGCAGGCGCGCATCGTCGAACTGCGGTTTTTCGCCGGGCTGACGGTCGAGGAAACCGCCGAGTTACTGGAAATTTCGCCCGCCACAGTGAAGCGAGACTGGACGCTGGCGAAAATTTGGCTTCGGCGAGAACTAACTGCGAATTAGAGATTCAAATTCTCCGTGACCACAAAAACTACCCGATCAGGGAACATCGATCCGCAACGCTGGGATCGCTTGAAAACTATTCTGGGCGAAGCGTTGGAACAAAACTCTTCAGCGGCCCGGATTGCGTTGGTGGAGAAACGCTGCGGTCAAGATACGGATTTGCTCGAAGACGCCGAGTCGCTCCTGGCCGAAGCAGAGGCGCTTCTTAAGAAGTCTACCGACAGCTTCGAAGATTGCGCCCAGAACGCAGCCTCCACTTTCTGGCAGGAGGGACCGCCGCGCGGCGGAGAGCGCGTGGGCGCGTATGTCATTGTCCGTGAACTTGGCCGCGGTGGGATGGGCACAGTTTTCCTGGCAGAGCGCGCTGATGGTCAGTTTGAGAAACAAGTCGCGATCAAGATACTGAATCGAGGCGCCGACACGGCTGAGATCCTGCGCCGCTTCCGAGCGGAACGCCAGATCCTGGCCAGGCTCGATCATCCAGGTATTGCGCGACTGCTCGATGCAGGCACGACCGACGATGGTCTGCCCTACTTCATCATGGACTACATTGTCGGCGCCCCGGTTACTCGATTTGCAGTCGCGCAAAGGCTGTCGACGCGTCAACGACTGGAGTTGTTTTTGAAGATCTGCGACGCGGTGGAATTTGCGCATCGGAATCTGGTTGTTCATCGGGACATCAAGCCCAGCAACATTCTGGTGAACGCAGAAGGCGAGCCCAAGCTGCTCGATTTCGGGATCGCCAAGCTCCTGGCGAAAGACGAAGACGCGGCGCAATCGACTACTGAGGCACAGCAGCATCTGACACCTATCTGCGCTTCGCCCGAACAGGCGAAA
>DASXSR010000081.1:0-3791 GCA_036505875.1 Blastocatellia bacterium
CTTTGCCGTGTATGACGGTGACGTGTTGGCGTAATTATCCGTCGGCGAATGTTGATTGGCGAAGTTTTCGTTTGGCGTGGTCATTCGCACTGCGGCGTAGCCTTGCTGATTGAACGCCGAGTGATCGCCCCCGCGCCCGAAACGGTCGTAACGAAAGATCAAATCCACAGTCATCTCGGGGAAATAGCGTTCGCCGATTCGCTTCGCATAGCGCGCGATTTGTCGCGACGACGAATCGTTCGGGTCTTCCGAGAACAAAAGCACGCGGCGATTGTCGATGACGCCGTTCCCGCTCACCTCGCTGCCTATTATGTCGTTGTTCAACACCGCTTCGATGGTTTGGTTCTTGTCCTTTAGTCGCTTGGCCATCGCGCGCGCTCCCACCAGACCTTGCTCCTCACCAGCGAACGCCACGAACACCAGCGTAGCATCGAACTCGTACTGGCTCATCACGCGAGCGCATTCCATCACACAAGCGGACCCGCTGCCGTCGTCGGTCACGCCGGGCGCCGGCAGTTCCGCTGCCTTCGCGGGGTCGCTTCTCATTTCGGGCGGCACCCGCAGATTGATCGTGTCGTAGTGCCCGGTGATCATCACCCAACGGTCGGCGGCTTGTTGCATCTTGCCGGGCAGGATCGCGACCACGTTGCGCAGCTCGACGTCTTTCCAGACGCGCCCGGCTTTGGGGATCGTATGAGTATCAAAGCTTACTTCGAGGCGGGAACTGTAGCTCTTGAACTGATCGAAGATCCATTGTCGCGCGGCGCCGATTCCGCGGTTCGGCTGATTCGGATCGGATAGAGTGTTGCGCGTCTCGAAGCTTTCGAGCTTCTTGAGAATCTCCGCAATTCGATCTGCAGAAATCTCCGAGACGATTTTTTGAATCTTTGGATCCAGCCGTTGAGACGGCATCGGCGGGGTTTCGTTTTGCCAGCCCAGGTTTTGCAAGCAGACTGACAACGTCAGAACGAAAGTTTGAAAAACCAGAATTATTTGTTTCGGTTTCATGCGCCTAATCCTTTCACTCCACGATGTAGACCGGCGGCTCCACGCAATCCCGTTAGGGATGGAATGTTTATAGTGACGAATCCTTTAACACGCTCAAGCTCCGTAGGAGCGAAATGTGTGTGCTTTGTTGCTCCCGAGTTTGTTTGCGATAACCGCCACATTTCGCTCCTACGGAGCTAAGAGCGGTTAAACTGAACTGGTTACTATGAACATATCACTCCTACGAAGTTCAGAACGCAATTGCGACTAGCTTTTGGCTACCGCTTCGCCGTGCTGTGCTGCTTCCTTATTATCTGTCCCGGCATCAGCCCAGTTACTTTGCCGCCTTCCCAAACCGGTTCGCCATTCACGAATACGCGATCAATGCCTTCGGATAGAAGCTGGGGTTCTCTGAAAGTCGCGCGGTCGATCACTCGCTTCGGATCGAAGATCACAATATCCGCTTTCATTCCCTCTCGAATCAGTCCGCGGTCCGTCAGCCCCAATCGCTTGGCCGGCAACGAGGTCATCTTTCGAACTGCTTCCGCAAGCGTCAGCCAATGCTTCTCGCGCACGAACGCGCCGAGCACTCTTGGAAAGGTTCCTGAGCCGCGTGGATGTCGTGAGCCGATTCCGCCGTCGCTCGCCACCATCACCCAACGCTGAATGTAGAACGCTCGCATATCAGCCTCGTTCATCGAGCTGCACACAACGCTCGCGCCGCCGTCGTGAACAATGCGTTGATAGGCTTCAACCGCCGTGCTGTTTGCCGACGCGGCGATCTCTTCAAGGTTCTTGAATTCAAACTCAGGGTGCGCTCGGCAGTTGGTAACAAGCACGTGGCTCGCGCCTCCAACGTTCTGAAGGTCCTTCTCAACTTCTTGCTTGTCGTCGTGATGGCGGTTGGGCACAAGCACCGTGATCGTCGATGCCCACGCCGTGTAGGGATAACAGTCTGCGGTCACATCCAATCCCGCCCGGTGCGCGCGGTTCACGAGAGCGATCGCTTTGTGAGCTTGACCCCAAACATTTCGATTGCCCATCTTGATGTGTGAGATCTGGACAGGTAAACGCGCTTCTCTTCCTATTCGAATCGCCTCCACGAGCGCATCGAGCATCCCCTCTTCTTCGTCGCGCATGTGAGTCATATAGATTCCGCCGTGTCGCGAGGCAGGTCGCGCAAGCTCGATCAGTTCTTCAGTCGTGGCCCCGCGCCCGACATCATATTCCAGCCCGCTCGAAAGCCCGAACGCGCCTTCGCTCATCGCCCGATCGACCAACGCCGCCATCTTTGCAATCTCTTCCGGTGTTGCGGCGCGATCGTAATC
Source organism: Blastocatellia bacterium (assembly GCA_036505875.1). Taxonomy (GTDB): domain Bacteria; phylum Acidobacteriota; class Blastocatellia; order UBA7656; family UBA7656; genus Onstottus_A. Next base: position 2,316 of record DASXSR010000081.1, read on the forward strand.
CTTGCCCATCACTTGCTGTCGCACGGTAGCGTGACCGATGAACGAGAGCACATTCACGGCAATCTTCTGTTCTTCACGCTTCTTCAAATATTCAGCGACAGGCCACGGGGATCCGCCGTCGGGCCCGACCGCCAGCGTAGTGAGACCTTGCGAGACCTGGTTGCTTGCCGCGGGCTCACGCTCGAGGCCTTCCTGTGAGTGGTTGTGAATGTCGATAAAACCGGGCGCTACGATCATCCCGCGCGCTTGAATGATTTCTTCATCCGCTCTCGGCGCGAAGCGCCCAACCCTTGCAATTCGATCTCCGACGATTCGAACATTGGCGCGAAATCCCGGTCGCCCGCTGCCGTCGATAATGATGGCGCCGACGATGACTTTTGACTTTTCGGCTGGCCTTGGAGCGCTCGAGATGACGCTCAGGCTGGTTAAGATGAGGGTGAGACAAACTAAACAACGCAATATCGAACGAAGGAAAGGGTTGATCATTTGCTGATTCTCTCTTTGATCCAATTACCAATGATCGGCAACGACTCGCGCGGAAAAACGTGGCCCACGGGAAGGCATTTGTATTCAACCGAGCGGGCGCGCTTCGCCATCGCGTCCTTGAAAGTGCGCGTTCGCGACGGCGGATAAAACTCGTCGGTCTCGCCGGCGATTATCAAGACGTCCGTGTCGCATTTGTGATACTTATCCTGATCCCAATCCCCCGGGATACCGCCACACACGGCGATGACTCCCCGAATCAATCCCGGATTCGTGAAGGCGAAACGATAATTCAAAGAAACCGACTGCGAGAACGCCAGCAAGAAGATGCTGTCGACTGCATGCTCGGTCCCGATCTCTTCGATGATTGACAGCAACGTCCGGTGATGGAGCGCGATCGTTTCTTCGGCCTTATACTGCATCATCCAACCGAATCCAATCTTCGGCGCGCTGGTCTTGCCCGGTTCGCCGTCGCGCAAGAAGAAAGCATTTGGTCCTTGAACGGATGCGATTATGAGCTCGCTCGAATTGACTCTTCGGGCGAGAGCCATCATCGATTCTTTGTTGCCCTCATAGCCATGCAAGGCGATCAGCAGTGGCCTGGCCTCGGACGATCCGTCATCGGGCACATACAGGTCGTAATAAAGTTTCGTCCGCTGCTCGGTTGGTCTCTCGACGATCATTTTCAACAGGCTCGCTACGGCTCTCGGTACTGAGTTGCGGTACTGACGCTCGGCGAGCAATGCGATATTATCTGAGACCATGAACATTGAAAAGCCGAGGTACATCATTTTCGGTGCGGGCGCGATCGGCATCCCAGTCGCGGGGTTGCTCGCCCAATCCGATCAGCGGGTGGTCTGTGTGGCGAGACCCGCGTACGCCGAGGCTTTGGCTCGCGGGATCCTGATCAAGGAAGACGGAAAAGAATGGATAGCGCGGTCTGATGCAGTGACGAACGCCGGCGACCTCGTGCCCGAAAGCGGTGACGTAGCT
>DASXSR010000082.1:0-12497 GCA_036505875.1 Blastocatellia bacterium
TCGCGAGCGAAACAGTTGCTCGGTTATGAGCCGAGAATCTTAATTGAAGAAGGCATTCCACAGCTACTCCGTTGGGTGAAGGAGCGACAGGCAGAAGATGCTGTGGAGCGTGCAACTGAAGAACTGCAGTCTCGTGGGTTAATACGGTGAGAATCGTCGAGCGACTGAATGTCCTGCTCAGTATGAGACACACTTACACCATACTTGGCGCAGAACGCTCGAAGGCGGTGTCGTCGCTACACTCGATTCTAAAACGATGGTCAACGCTGGCCCGGTCGCACCTGCCGCTGCGCGCCAGGCGCGTTCCGAGCGCGCTGATATCAGTCGGCAGATTGATCAACACCCAGCGTGCAATGCTTTCAGCGGGGCTCCTATTGAGCTTCAGCTCTCTTCTTCTAGGAATTGGAATCTCGATGGCGCCTGATCGAGCCGTTGCTGTGCTGGTTGGAGTCATACCGGTTTCACTTTGTCTGTGGGTAATACTTCGTGACAAGACTGACAGGCTTTTCTTGTTCAGGTTGTTTGTGGCTGCCTTGCTGTTGCGCTGGGTGGTTGCCTTTGCAATTCATGATAGCAATCAGCAGGCGTTCTTTGGCGGTGATGCGCTCACCTATGACGCTTTCGGCAATGAGCTCAAGCAGTCATGGCTAGGATTGGTGGATGCCCACGCGCCGTGGCTGACGAGGTACACCACGTTTGCTTCGTCGGGTTGGGGCATGTTTTATTATGTCGCTTCGGTCTACTACGTCATCGGCCAAAATTCTCTGGCTATTCAACTTGTCAATGCTGGGCTTGGAGCGGCGTTATGCATCGGCGCATACAAGGTTGCGACGATGATCTATCCAAATCAGCGAGTTGCTCGGGCCGCAGCACTTTTCACCGCGTTTTCTCCTTCGATGATTCTGTGGTCATCGCAAGCACTGAAAGACGCCCCAATAGCTATGTGCCTGGTTCTGTGCGCACTTTACACCTTGAAGCTCAGACATCGATTCAACACAAGAAGCTTCCTGCTTTTGTTGGTCTTTATGTTCTGCCTGTTCTCGCTAAGGCATTACGCCTTTTACATAGTTTTTGCGGTGACAGCAGCCACCTTCTTGATCGCGCGAGGTAAGCTAACGCCCCTCCGAGTTCTGCAGGGTGGGCTCCTTGTGTTGGTTATCGGCCTCGCGTTCGCTTACATCGGAGCCGGTAATACGGCTCAACAAGCTTTCGACCTCAAGCACATTCAGGAGTTCCGTGAATGGGGCGCCAGAGTGACTAACACGGGATTCGGAGGCGACGTCGACATCACCGACCCGCGGGCGGCGGTCGGGTTTTTGCCGATCGGGATTCTCTATGTGTTACTGGCGCCGTTTCCGTGGATGATAAACAATCTGAGACAGCTGATAACTCTCCCGGAGTTACTGGCGTGGTGGGCAATGATTCCGCTACTGGTCAAGGGTTATTGGTTTGGCGTCAGACATCGGCTAAGGGAATCCTTCGCGGTCCTGTTGTTCATAGTGAGCCTGGTATTTGCCTATGCGTTGTATCAATCAAACGCGGGCACCGCTTACCGGCACAGGGCTCAACTATACCCATTCTTTTTCGTGCTGATGGGCATAGGGCTGGAGCTGAGAAGAAACAAGAGAGAGCTCAGATCCCGGGGTGTTCCGCATGACGGAATCGGTCTCGAGCCGGCGCTGGCGGTCGGTGGTACAAGTGCCCCGAACCCACCTTCACTGACCGTCACACACGTTGTAACAGGCACTGAACCGCCCGTTGATTCGGGGTGCGCAACTGATCAAGTGGCATAAGTTATGCGGAAGAAACTTCTCGGTGTTCTATTTGCGATTGGCATTATCCCCTCCGCCATATATCTGGGGAACTACTTGGTGGTCTCTCCAGATGTCGGTATGGCGGTGTTAGTAGGCATAGTTCCCGCACTTGTGTGTTGCTTCGTGATCGAACGAGACCGCAGTGATCGAGCGTTTCTGTTGAAGGTTGTCGTTGCCGCGCTCGTCGTGCGATGGTTCTTAGCGTTCTTGATCTTCATTTACAATCGACAAGCATTCTTTGGCGGCGATGCCGAAACATATGATGTATTCGGGAACGCGCTAAGTCAGTCGTGGAGTGGGCTGGTCGATCCAAAATCTTCCTGGCTCCTTAGGTATACGGAGATCAACCGATCAGGCTGGGGGATGTTTTATTACGTTGCAGCGGTCTACCACACCATCGGCCGCAACCCGCTTGCGATCCAACTCATTAACGCCGGTCTGGGCGCGGCGCTGTGTATCGCAGTCTACAGGATAGCGATGATGGTCTATCCTGAGCAGCGTGTTGCTCGCGTGGCGGCGCTCCTGACTGCGTTCTCGCCATCCCTCATTCTGTGGTCATCGCAAGAGCTTAAAGATGCCCCAATTGCGTTGTGTTTATGTCTGTGCATCCTTTTCACCTTGAAGCTGCGCGAGAAATTCAATGCGTTGAGCCTCGTCTTACTGGTGGCATTCTTGTTTTGCCTTTTCTCTCTGCGTCACTACGCATTCTACATCGCCTTTGTCTCTATCGCTGGCACGTTCATCGTCGCCGCAAAGAGGTTCACGCCGCTTCGAATCGCTCAAGGCGGTCTGCTTGTCTTGGTTTTGGGAGTCTCGCTCGCTTACTTCGGGGCCACCGGAGTGGACCCCGCCGCGTTCGATCCCCAAGTGATACAACGCGCTCGCGTCTGGGGCGCCGCAGCGGCGACATCGGGCTTTGGCGGTGATGTCGACATCACCGACCCTCACGCCGCTTTGGCGTTTTTGCCCTTAGGAATACTTCACGTCCTGTTTGCACCGTTTCCCTGGACAATAACAAACCTCCGGCAGTTTATTACGCTCCCTGAGTTGCTAATCTGGTGGGCGTTCGTGCCGATAATGCTTCGCGGATACTGGTTCGCAATCCGGCATCGGCTCAGGGAATCGTTTGGCATCTGCCTGTTCAGCATCGGGCTCATTCTGGCCTACGCGTTGTATCAATCAAATGCGGGGACTGCCTACAGGCATCGCGCGCAGTTGTACGGATTCTTTTTCGTCTTCATCGCCATTGGTCTCGAGCTGAGGCGGGCAGCAAAACTAAAGAAGCGCCTGCACACCGGGTTTAATCGTCCCAGCTTTGCTGCGGCTGGAACGGCAGGCGCCTCCGGTCAGTTTGCGAGCGTACGAGCCACAGGTCCGAACTTCCGGGTAAGGAGTTAGGATTTGGGTGTCGGTTTCAAAGTGCTTCTAATATGTGCGGGATAGCGGGGATCGCGGATAATTCAGGCAAACCGGTCGATGAAGCCGTACTTCGTCGCATGTGCAACGCCATCATCCATCGGGGACCTGATGACGATGGCTGCTTTGTCAGCTCCCCTGAAACAGGCTCTGGAAGCCGGTTTCACGGGATTGCCTCAGTCGGCCTCGGCATCCGGCGGCTCGCAATCATCGACCTCGCGACCGGCAACCAGCCCATCCACAATGAGGACAAGTCGGTTTGGGTTGTGCTCAATGGCGAGATCTACAACTATCCAGAGTTGCGCGATGAGCTTCGCTCCAAGGGCCATCAGTTCTACACGCAAAGCGACACCGAGGCAATCGTGCACGCGTATGAGGAGTACGGTTGTGATGTGCCAAAGCGGCTGCGAGGCATGTTCGCCTTTGCTTTGTGGGATTCAAAAGAGGAGCGCCTTCTGCTGGCTCGCGATCGCGTGGGCAAGAAGCCGCTGTTGTATTCGGTCTCGAACAGCAAGCTGATCTTTGCATCGGAGTTTCAGTCGATATTGCAACACCCGGATGTTTCGCGCGAGGTCGACCACACGGCCTTATCGCAGTATCTCTCCTTCATGTGCGTTCCTGCGCCGCTGACCGCCTTCCGCGACGTGCGCAAACTCGAACCCGGTCACACATTAATCTGGCAGAATGGCGATGTAAAAACAGAGCAGTATTGGTCGCTCGATTTCAGCAACAAGATCGACATCGATGAACAGCAGGCGTGCGAGCGCGTCGTCGAGCTGTTACGTGATGCGGTGCGAGTTCGGCTGATGTCGGACGTTCCACTGGGCGCTTTTCTTTCCGGCGGGATAGACTCGAGCGCAATCGTAGCGCTGATGAGTGAACTCTCCGCCGGTCAAGTCAAGACATTCTCAATTGGATTTGAAGAGCAGGACTTCAGCGAGATCGATCACGCGAGACGAATAGCCGACCGCTTTGGCACCGAGCACCACGAGTTCGTCGTGAAGCCGGACGCGTTGGAGGTGCTGCCGTCGCTCGTGCGTCATTACGGCGAGCCTTACGCCGACTCGTCCGCAATTCCAACCTATTATCTGTCGAAGCTGACGCGCCAGCACGTAACAGTCGCGCTTACTGGCGATGGAGGCGACGAGTGCTTTGGAGGCTATGAACGTTATAACGCGATGCGGATCGGCGAACAGTACAACAGACTTCCGCGCATGGTCAGAGACCACTTAGTGCAGCCCGCGATAGAAGCGATGCCTCAGACGAAAACTACTCGCTCTGCGTACGGGAGGGTGCGAAGGCTGCTGGGAGCAATAGGCCAACCGCGAGCCGAACGATACTTAAAACTGACTTGTGCCTTCAACGATGAGTTGAAAGCCAGGTTGTGCACGCCGGAATTTCTTGGTCGCTCGGCGCGGTCATCCGCGCTCGCATACATGCAGACTTGGTTTTCGGGAAATGGGGAGTTGGACATCGTTGACCGTCTGATGATGGCGGACACCAATAACTATTTGCCGAACGATCTGCTGGTCAAGGTTGATATCGCCAGCATGGCGGTGTCGTTGGAGGCTCGCGCGCCGTTTCTCGATCATCATCTGATGGAGTTCGCCGCCAGCCTGCCGGCGAGCTATAAGCTTCGGGGCATGACGACGAAGTACCTTTTGAAGCGCGCCTTGAAAGGGCTCCTTCCGGAAGAGAACCTCTCACGCAGGAAAATGGGATTCGGCGTGCCCATCAGCCACTGGTTCCGCCGCGAGTTGAAAGGGTTTCTTTCGGACGCGATTCTCTCGACGCGAGCCTTAGGTCGGGGTTATTTCGAAACAGAGATCATTAAACATTTAGTAAAAGAGCACGCTGACGGCCGCCGTGACTATTCACCCCAGCTATGGACGCTGCTGATGCTCGAGCTTTGGCATCGGGAGTTCATAGATTGAGCGCACACGATCTGATGAAACCTGTCACAAACGCGCTCACTGTAGACTTTGAGGACTGGTATCAGGGTCTCGAGATACCTCACACGAAATGGGAAAACTACGAGGACCGCGTTAGTAAGGCCGGAAAGCGGGTGCTGGACGTTCTCGGCAAGGCAGGGGCGCGCGCGACCTTCTTTGTGCTGGGTTATGTGGCTGAGCGACATCCGGAGATCGTTCGCGAAATAGCTGCGGCCGGTCACGAAGTCGGTACTCACGGTTACTCGCATTCGTTCATCTATCGCCAGCCGCGTGATGTGTTTCGCGCAGAGATGGAGCGGGCAATCAAGTTCCTGGAAGACCTTACGGGCAAGCGCGTGGTTGGTCACCGCGCACCGTTCTTCTCAATAACACGCGACTCGCTATGGGCGCTCGAGGTGTTGGGTGAACTGGGCATTAGATACGACTCGAGCATTTTTCCCGTCCTCAATTATCGTTACGGGATTGAAGACGCGCCGCGCTGGCCTTATCAGGTCATTGCGGGAGAACACAGCTTGATTGAGTTTCCGATCTCGACCTGGAAAGTGTGGGGGCGGAACGTGCCGATTGCCGGCGGCGCTTACTTTCGTATTTATCCTTATGCTTTGACGCGACGCGCTTTCAGGGCGGTGAACGGCGCGGGGCATCCGGTGGTGTTCTATATCCATCCGTGGGAACTTGATCCGGATCACCCGCGTATTCCCCTGCCTCGACGTATTTCGCTGACGCACTATTTCAATTTGAACAAGACTGAGGATCGCTTGCGTCGTTTGCTGGGCGACTTCAGCTTCGCGCCGATGAGCGAGGTGTTGGGTGTCAGTTGAGCAGAGAGTTCGCAGGCATTTTCACTCCGATGCGCGGCGGTTCGACGCTATCTACGAAGACGAGAAAAATCGCCTCGCTCAATGGGTGGACAACGTCTGGCGCGGCGTCGTTCGAAAGCGATTCGATCTGGCGCTCGAATTCGTTGAGCCGATCGCCGGCACGAGAATCTTGGACGTCGGGTGCGGTTCCGGCCGGTACTGCGTCGCTTACGCAGAGCGCGGCGCAGCGAAGGTTGTGGGCGTCGATTTCGCCGCGGCAATGATAGACCTGGCAAATCATCACGCCAGACGAGCCGGCGTTGCGGATCGCTGCGACTTCAGGGCCGGCGCGTTCCCAGATCAGATACGTGACGAGATTTTTGATGCTTCCTCGGCGATGGGCTTCTTTGATTATGTCAGCGATCCGGTCACTATCCTTTCCAGAATGCGAGAGATGACCAGATCGAAGATGATCATGAGTTTTCCTAAGTCGCGTGAGTGGCGAGCACCTGCGCGCCGCGTGCGATTCTGGATCAGCGGCTGTCCTCTCTTTTTGTATTCGGAAGCGAGAGTCCGAGAGATTCTTTCGGCGGCCGGCGTGACTCGCTACGATTGGATCGAGTTGGACCGCGACTATTTAGTCGCCGCGCGTTTATGAGTATGTCGAACGGCGAACCCATAAGGGTCTTGCACATCATCACCAGGCTGATCGTCGGCGGCGCGCAAGAGAATACGCTGCTGTCGGTCGAAGGTCTGGACCAACTTCCCGACTACGAAGTAACACTCGTAACCGGCATTGACAACGGACCCGAAGGCGACCTCCTGGAACGAGCGCGGCGAACTACGAGGCTCATCATCGTGCCGGAACTTGGCCGCAGCATAAGTCCGCTGGCGGACATAAAAGCCTTTTGGAAGCTCTATCGGTTGATCAGGAAGGGCCGTTACGACATCGTCCACACTCATTCGTCAAAGGCAGGCGTGCTTGGGAGGCTTGCCGCGAAACTCGCAGGTACGCCGATCGTCGTTCACACGCTGCACAGTCTGGTGTTTCACGAGTATCAACCCTGGCTGGTGAACCGGTTGTGGCGCGCGGTCAAGAAAATATGCGCGCCTCTCACCGATCACTTCATCAGCGTTTCAGAAGTAATAAGACAGAAGGCAATTGCCGCAGGAATCGCCGGCCCGGAAAAATTCAGCACTATCTACAGCGGGATGGAACTGGATTGGTTTCTTCATGCCAAAGTGAATAGGCTCGATGTGCGCCGTGAGTTCGGCATACCGGACGACGCGCCGGTGGTTGGAAAGATCGCCCGTCTGTTTTCGCTCAAGGGTCACGATCAATTGCTGGACGCGGCGCCCAAGATAGTTGAGCGCCACCAGGAGGTGCGATTCTTCCTGATCGGCGATGGGGTGCTTTACGAACACCTTCGCAATCGCGCGCGGGAGTCTGGGATACTCGACAACTTCGTTTTCGCGGGACTCGTTCCGAGAGAGCGAATTCCGGAGATGATCTCAGCGATGGACGTGCTGGTGCACACGTCGCTTCGGGAGGGACTTGCTCGCGTGCTTCCTCAAGCGCTAGCCATGGGGAAGCCCTGCGTTTCTTTTGATATTGATGGCGCCCCTGAAGTCGTGATTCCAGGGAAAACCGGGTATCTTGTGCGCCCCGGCGACGCCGAAGGCTTGGCCGATGCGATTTCGCGACTCCTCGACGACCCAGAGCTGCGTGAGCAAATGGGGCGAGCGGGGCGGCGTCGAGTTGATCCCGACTTTCGGGCGGAGACCATGGTGCGGGAGATTGCATCTGTGTACAGGACTCTGGCGGCGCGTTATTCGGAAAGGCTCGCTCGTTTCAACGGCCGCCGGCCTGTCGCGGTCGGCAGAGTTATTGAGGATGGCGACACAAACGCCTTAGCTTAAATCACGATCGAGAGGAATTGTTGTTATGAAAGTACTGATCACTGGGGGAGCAGGGTTCATCGGTTCGCATCTGGCGGAGCAGCTTCTTGCTCGCGGCGATGAAGTACATCTGCTCGACAATCTGTCTACAGGTTCAATCGAGAACATTGCGCTGATCAAGAACCATCCGAACCTTACATACCACATTGACACGATCAGAAACTACCGCCTCACTGCCGAGCTGGTCGACACCTGCGACATAATCTATCACCTCGCTGCGGCGGTCGGCGTCAAGCTGATTGTGGAGAGTCCGGTTAATACGATCGAAACCAACATACGCGGGACGGAAATCATCCTGTGTTTAGCTGCTAAGAAGCGCAAGCGAGTGCTGATCACGTCCACCTCGGAGGTATACGGCAAGCGTGATGGGATACCGTTCAGAGAAGATGACGATCTGATTCTGGGTCCTACAAACAAGGGCCGTTGGAGTTACGCATGCTCGAAGGCGATCGATGAGTTTCTCGCGATCGCGTACTGGAAAGAGAAACGAGTCCCGACAGTCATTGTTCGTTTGTTTAACACGGTTGGTCCGCGCCAGACCGGGCGATACGGGATGGTTATTCCCAATTTCGTCCAGCAGGCGCTTATGGAACAAGACATCACGGTTTATGGGGACGGCTCTCAGACAAGATGTTTTACTCACGTTTCTGACGTTGTGAAGGCGCTCATCAAAGTGGCGGAACATCCTAACGCCGTGGGGGAGGTCTACAACATCGGCAGCGATAGGGAAATCACCATTATGGACCTCGCCGAGCGAATCAAGAAAATGACGCAATCCGAGTCGAGCATAGTATTCATTCCCTACGATCAGGCGTACGAGCAGGGATTTGAGGACATGCTGCGTCGGGTCCCGGACATATCCAAAATACGCAAATTGATCGATTACCAACCCACGATCGATTTGGAAGGCATTCTTACCAGCATCATTGAGTACCATCGGGTGAAGATGGTGGGAGAGCTTGGAATACCAGCGAGTTCACTTGTCTTCGCATCAAGGGATTCACTGCCAAGCTGAAATACAGATTAGAATTCACGTCTCTCATTGACCCCGCGAATGGAGTTACTATGCAAATCGTCTTAGCCGGTTCTTTGACCTTGTTGCTCGGGCTGACCCTCACATATCTTGCCCGACATGCGTCGCGCCGAGTCGGCCTGGTTGACGCCCCGAAGCCGGAGCGCTGGCATCAAAAACCGACTCCGAAGCTTGGCGGCGCAGCCATTTACTGCGCGTTCCTGATCGGGTATGTGGTCTTTGCGCCGAAGGTTCCGGGCACATATGCGATCTTGGGGGCGGCGACGTTGCTTTTTCTGTCCGGTTTGATCGATGACCTCATCCACATCAAGCCTTACGAGAAGCTTGTCGTTCAAACCGCCGCAGCGGCGGCAACGGTCTTCTTTGGCTTGCATCTACCCTGGGTTGAGTTTCAGTGGGTCAATGAACTGCTCACCATCTTCTGGCTGGTCGGGATAACTAACGCGATCAACCTGCTCGACAATATGGACGGGCTTGCGGGAGGAGTAACGGTTATCTCGAGCGCGTTCCTTGCGATCACCTTTCTGCTAAACGGTCAGATTTCGGAAGCGATACTACCAGTCTTGCTGGGGGGAGCGGTGCTCGGGTTCCTCTTTTTCAACTTCAACCCGGCGTCGATCTTCATGGGCAACAGCGGTTCGATGTTTCTGGGTTTCGCGCTTGGCGCGACGGCGTTGTTAGCCAATACCGCTCGCGTTCGAAGCATCAGCTCCGTGCTGCTTACGCCGGTGCTGATACTGATGTTGCCAATCTTCGACACATGCTTCGTGACCATCTCGCGAAAGCTATCCGGCAGGCCGATCTCACAAGGTGGACGCGACCATACGTCTCACCGATTGGTGGCACTGGGCATGTCCGAGCGCCGAGCGGTAATCACGCTGTATGTGTTCGCCGTTTGTTCGGGGCTACTTGCGCTGACGGTCAGGTGGCTTGAGACAACGTTTGTGTTGGCGCTGGTTCCGGTGTTCGCGCTGGTGGTGATGTTTCTGGGGCTTTATCTTGGACAGGTGCGCGTGTATGCGGATGGCGAGCGGCACGACGGACTCAGAATCATTAATGCGATAGCGGACTTCACATATAAGCGGCGGGTATTAGAAGTCATGTTGGATACATTGTTGATCGCGCTTGCTTATTATGGGGCGTTTGTCTTGCGCTGGGACGGAGGGCTTCCCGACGAGCAGCTTCACATCTTCCTGAAAACGCTTCCGCTCGTGATCATAATACAGATAGCAATCTTCTTGTTCGGCGGAGTATACCGCGGGCTTTGGCGCTACGTGGGAATCAACGACCTGCTCATTATTACCAGGGCGGTAGTCGCAGGAGCGGCCGCAAGCACGATCTTTGTGTTCCTGATGTACAGGTTTCGAGGGCCTTCGCGAGCGGTTGCCCTGTTGGACTTGTTGCTCCTTCTGGTTTTCGTCAGTGTGAGCCGGCTGTCATTCCGAATGCTCAGGTCGCTGATAGTCGGGCGGGCCAATACCGATGCGAAACCGGTGCTGATCTATGGGGCAGGTGACGGCGGAGAGTTATTGATTCGAGAAATACTAAACAATCCAGATCATGGCTACGCGCCGGTGGGCTTCATAGACGATGATGATCGTAAAACAGGCAAGAAGATACACGGCTATCGAATATTCGACAGCGATGAGCTTCCCAGCCTCATTCGGGCGCATGGAATCAGCGAGGTGCTGATATCCAGCCTCAAAGTGTCCGAGGCCAGGCTGGAGAGCCTTCGTCGAATGGGCGTCGGCCTTAAGAAGATGTCAATAAGAATCGAGTGATCGATCAATTATCAAAACTGAAGCGACAGCAGGAGGGCGAAATGAAACTGAAGGCAGTAGCAACGATTCTGTGGCTGGCACTATCAGCCTCAGCGCTAAACGCGCAGACGCACTTGATTATGTCTATGACACTTGGACCGAATCAGATAGGACAAGTGAAGACTTCGCAAGGCATCACTACCAGGATCACGTTTACCGAGCCGGTCCGGGACATCATCTGTGGCGACCTTTATGACGCCGCCACCGGAAAGGGAAGCTTCGTCTTGCAGCGTATCGACAACGACGTGTTCCTTAAACCCGTCGTCCCGAGAGGGATGAGTAATCTGTTCGTTAAGACCGGCGAAAAGGGCGAACACACGTTCACTTTTGATTTGCAAATCGTTCAGACAGATCAGGCAAATCGTGTGGTCAACGTAATAGAGGGCTCTGGAATCCGATCGGAAGCCGAATCTCGCGACGAGGCCAAAAAAGCCCTGGAGGACGCGCAAAAGCAAGCTGGCGAGCTAGTTCGCACTGCGCGAGAGGAAGCCGATCGCATTGTTAAACAGGCGAATCAGAAAGCGTCCGAGATTCACGCAAAGGCGCTCGAGCGCGGGGAAGAACTCGATCGACAAGCCGCCGACCGCGCCGGTCAAATGGTCGAGCAGCGCTTTCTGCGCGCGATGATTCAGGGAGTCAGGGAGGCAAAAACCATAGACTCTCACGTCGTCGCCAAAAAGGTCAGCCTGGTGGTCGATCCGAGAGTACTGACCTTCGATGCCAAATCTTATCTTCGCTACACGATAAAGAACGACGGGGACAATGATTTTAGCTTTGGCGCTCTTTCACTTGAGCGGCGGAACGGCAAAGGGACCTTCCCGGTTCAATCAGAGGTGATCCAGGGCAGAATTGAAAACAAGCTCAAGCCGGGAGAGGCGACGATAGGATTGATCGTGTTCGACCTTACCGAGGTGCCGGCGGGTGACAAGCTAAGCTTGTTCATCCGCGGCGAGGATAATACCGAAATCGGGCGCTTGAATATTCAGGCGATCCGGTAATGCTGATCATAAATGATCGCAGTTTCTGAAGGCGGTGTCGTGGTACCCGGATAGGTAATTCCTTTGGATTCGGGTGCTTTTTTCCTGTTGACTTTCGGGTTAGCATTTTGTAGCCTTGAGGCCTGTAGTTGAGAAGAAGCGGATCTTGGCGCTAGCAGTTTTAGCTCTTTCACCCGGGCTTCTTTTCAAAAAGAACTGGAGGCGCTATGAAGATATCCAATGTTCGCCACAGAGTGTGGCTCAGCGTTTTGGTTTCTGTCTCTCTGGTGGTCGCGTTTTCGCTAAGCTCGTTTGCGGCCTCCGACGTTAGTAGTTCGGAGGAAGCGATCATCGACAGCCTTTTGATTCCGCAGTCGCTGACTGGAACGCTCACAACGCATGGGCCGGTGCTGGTCAATGGCATTGACGCGAAGACCGGCGCGACCATAGCCAACGACAGTGTAATCCAGACCCTGACCGGCGGTCACGCGATGATCGACTTGGGCCCTGCTGGAAGAGTGGAGTTGGACCCGCTAACCACCATCACTTTGTCGATGACCAATACTTCGGTTGATGCGACGCTCGACAAGTGTGGGATGGGTGTGGAGCTCATCTTGCCGGCAGGCGTGACCGGCACAGTGAAGATCCATAACATCGCTGATGTTGGCGTGTTGAAGGAGAAGCGGGAGGTGGACGTCAGGGTCAAGCAGGGTCAAGCGCTGGTCA
>DASXSR010000083.1:0-62332 GCA_036505875.1 Blastocatellia bacterium
ATAAACCTCAGTCCTGCTCTTAAGCTTTGCAACTGCGAATCCCAGAGGGATTGAATGTTTGTAGGTGTCGAGTGTTGGACGATCTAACTCCGTAGGAGTTAAATGTCCGAGACGAATGCGCGCGGTATCGCAATCGGGATATCCGGCACATTGCACTCCTACGGAGTGCGCGAGGCGAGCTTGCGGTTTCTACAAACATTTAACTCCTACGGAGTTCAGAAGCCGGTTACGTTCGTTGTCAGATGAATCCTAACGTGGCGGCTCGTTGTTCTCCGAGCGAATGGGTTTCTCCTCGGCGATCTGGCGCTCGGCAGCGGGCGCGTTCTTGAAATAATCGGGCTGCACCTGAGCCACTACGACATTCGTCTGAGGCTCGATGTACGACAGCACCGGCTTCGGATAAATGCCAATCCAGAAGATCAACACTATCAACGGCGCGAATTGCCACGCCTCTCGCGCGTCCAAATCTTTCAGCCCCTCGTTTGCGTTATTGGTGATCTGTCCGAAGAAGACTCGCTGATACAGCCACAACATATAAGCCGCGCCGAGAATGATTCCCACAGCGGCGAATGCGCCCCAAGCGACATTTGCTTCGAACGCCCCTCTGATCGTCAAGAACTCGCCGATGAAATTGTTCATAAGCGGCAAGCCCAGCGACGACAGCGTCACGATCAGAAAGATCGTCGAATAAGTCGGCATCACGTGAGCGAGCCCGCCAAATTCGGCGATGTCGTACGTGTGCCGCCGCTCGTATAAAATACCGGCCAACATAAACAGCGCGCCGGTCGAGATGCCGTGATTGATCATCTGCATAACCGCGCCGTTGATTCCGTTTGGGTTGAACGCGAACAGTCCCAGCATAACGAAACCGAGGTGCGAGACCGATGAGTAAGCGACCAGCTTCTTGACGTCCTTTTGCGCCATCGCAACCAATGCGCCGTAGATTATCCCGATGATCGCGAGCACCACCATCACCTGGCGCACAGTTGGATGTTTCGCGGCGTCGGGAAAGATGGGCAAAGAGAATCGCATGAATCCGTACGTGCCCATCTTCAGCAGCACTCCGGCAAGGATGACCGATCCCGCGGTGGGGGCGTCGTAGTGAGCATCGGGCAGCCAGGTATGGAACGGAAACATTGGCACCTTGATCGCAAACGAAAGCCCGAACCCAACAAACAGCCAGATCACAAGCGCGAGGCTGTAGACAGTCTTGATGTGCGGTCCGATGGCAGTCATCGCCGCGATGTTGAACGAGCTATGAACGTAGCCGGAGGGCAACGGCCGATTCGTTTGGGGGTCGATGCCGTCTGCGCGCTTCATCGCGTCGAGCGCCATATTCAGCATTTGCTCGTTCACCTGACCGCGCCGCTCTGCGTCGGTGATGCTGCTCATTGCGTTCTGGCGCGCGGTGGCTTCGACCGCCGGGCGCTGAGCCCGAACGACCTCGGGAAAAATGAAAAAGAGCTTCAGCACCGCGAGCAGCATTACTACTGAACCGACCAGCGTATACAGGAAGAACTTTATTGCCGAATATAGACGGTTCTTGCCGCCCCAGATGCCGATCAAAAAATACATCGGAACGAGCATCACTTCCCAAAAGATGAAAAACAAAAAGAGATCAGCCGCGACGAAAGCGCCGAGCATGCCGGTCTGAAGCAGCAGCATCATTATGTAGTATTCTTTTTCGCGGCCTTTCTCGCGGATGTACGCCCACGAGCAAACGACCGACACAACTCCGAGCAACGTCGTAAGCAGCACCAGCACCAGCGCGAGCCCGTCAACGCCGAGTTGATATCGCGCGCCGATAAGCGGGATCCAATCGTGGTCTTCGATGAATTGCAGTCCGCCCAGCGAGCGGTCATAACCCGGTCCTCGACTGCCGAGGCCTGTCACGAGCGGGAGCGATATCAGGAAGCACAGACCTATCCACATGTTCGCGAACCACCGGATGCCATTGTTTCGATTGCGATTGAAAAACAGAAGCAATATCGCGCCGACCGCCGGGAGCCACGTCACCCACGACAGGATGCCGATGTTGAAGATCTCGATATGACCAGGCATTGCCAGAGTCTCCTCAGAAAAGGAAACCACAGATGAACACAGATACGCACAGATAGAAAAGACATCCGTGTTCATCTGTGTTCATCTGTGGTTTCATTTTTATTTCCCGGTGAGACCTTTGAGCGTCGTCGATATCGCCGGGTAAACGTAATAAATCAAAATAACGAACAGTCCGAACGCAAACAGTAACGCGTAGTTCTGCCAGAAGCCCGTTTGAAACGTCCGCAACACATAGGAGCCCGCGCGAGTGATCCAACCGGTCGCGTTCACCGCGAGGTCGATCACCCACTTGTCCCACCACCCCGTGAACGCAGACCAGAATCGCGTGACCCACGCGCTGCCGTTCACGCCTCCGTCGACAAATTGCGTATCTACCTGAAACAGCGCGTTGTTGACAGCCTTGCCCGCTTCGACTCCCTTAACGTCGAGCAGATAGTCCCAATACCACTTGTTGAAGCTGAGTGTATAGAGCGGCCGCAGTTTCGCGGCCCAGACTCTTGGAAGATCAGGTCGCTTAACGTAAAACACTCGTCCGATATAGATGCCGCCGATTGCCACAACAAGCGACAGAACCATTAGCGCCAGTTCTGTGCCGCTTAGTTGTGCGTGCGCGGGTTCGTGAGAAGCGGATGCCTCCGCGGAAACGCTTTCCGAAACCGGTTGCGTTGCAGTCGCGTAGGCTCCCGGCGCTTCGTGAGCGGTCACGATAACAGGCTCCAACCATCGCTCGAATGCACTAATATGCGGGATGCCCACCCAACCCGCGACTAACGAGCCAACCGCCAGCACGACGAGTGGGAACGTCATGCTGCGAGGAGACTCGTGTGGCTCAAAGTGACCGTGAGCTATCCCGTGGGCATCGAGGCGGTCCGCGGCGTCGTGAGCGCCTACGTGCTCACCAGGTTGATGGTGGGGACGATCGCCCGCAGATGTTGCCAACGCATCGTGCGGCCTCAACTCTTTGTCGTGTGCGGCGGCGTGAGCCTCGTCGGCTTCACCTCCCGCGTGGATCTTGCGGAACCGCTCCTCGCCCCAGAAAGTCAATCCCATCAAACGCGTCATATAGAAGGCGGTGATTCCTGCGGTGACGAGCCCGACAAACCAAAGAATCTTGTTGCCGTTGAAGAACCGCGTTGAGAAGGTATTCCACAAAATCTCATCTTTCGAAAAGAAGCCGGCGAACGGAATGATTCCGCAGATGGCAAGCCATCCCATCAGCATCGCTTTATAAGTGGTCGGCAGATACTTCTTCAGCCCTCCCATTCGAGGCATCTCTTGCTCGTGATGCATCGCATGGATGACCGAGCCCGATCCGAGGAACAGCAGCGCCTTAAAGAATGCATGCGTAAACACGTGAAAGATCGCTGCGACGAACGCACCGACTCCCGCTCCCAAAAACATGTAGCCGAGCTGCGAGACCGAAGAGTAGGCCAGGACCTTCTTGATGTCGGTCTGCGTGATTCCAATCGTCGCTGCGATGAAAGCGGTCAAGCATCCGACCAACGCGACGATCATCATCATCGTAACCGACCGCTGAAAAATGAAGTTAGTGCGCGTGACCATGAACACACCGGCCGTCACCATCGTCGCGGCATGGATCAGCGCGGACACTGGAGTAGGTCCCGCCATCGCGTCCGGCAACCAGATGTAAAGCGGTATCTGCGCGCTCTTACCGGTCGCGCCAATGAACAGCCCGAGCGCGAGCCACGACATCAGTCCGAATTGCCAGAGATGTTCCTTCGGATACGCGGCGGACAGGTTTGCAACGTCGTGGAATTGCAAAGTACCGAACGTCGCGAACACGCCGGCTATCGCGAGCACCATTCCAAAGTCGCCGATTCGATTGACGACGAACGCTTTCTTCGACGCGTCTCCCGCTTCTTGTCGGTCGAAGTAGTAACCGATTAGAAGGTACGAACAGAGGCCCACCCCTTCCCAACCGATGAACATGATCATGAAGTTCGAGCCCATCACCAAAAGCAGCATCATGAACATGAACAAATTCAGGTAAGCGAAGAAGCGGTAGAAGCCTTTGTCGCCGTGCATGTACCCTACGGCGAAGACGTGAATCCAGAAACCCACGAAGGTGACGATGAACATCATCACCAGCGAGAGCTGATCGATTTGATAGCTCCACTCGATGTTGAAATTCGACAGCGCGCCCGCCTTTTGGCCCAGGCTGTTATGCGCGTATCCGCCTGGAAGCCAGGTGAACGAGTTCGGGAAGCTGCCGTGTTCGCTTGTTATGTAAGGCTTGTCTTCGTTGGCGGGATTGTAGCTCCAATGGTATTCGTAAAACGCACCGATCGTGAGCAGCATTGAAACCAGGATCACGCCGCAGCCGATGATCGAGACGGCGCGCTCGCTGAGCCCCAGCTTGCGACCCAAGAGAAAGCTGAGCAAGAACCCGGCGAGCGGAAGAACCGGAATGAGCCAGACGAGTTTGAGCATAACGAAGTAATTTACAGGATTTACAGGATGCTCAGGATAGAATCAAACTCAAAATGATCCTGTTGATCCTGTGAATCCTGTCTGTTTTCTCTTCCCTACCACTTCAGGAGATCAATTTCGTCGATCGCGACGGTTTCGCGATTTCGGAACATCGCTATCACGATGCCGAGTCCAACCGCCGCCTCGGCTGCTGCTACGACTATGATGAAAATTGTGAATACCGGCCCGGCAAGAGGATTGACTGCCAGCCCCTTCGTCGCCAGAGTGTCTTTGTTGAGCTCCAAATAACGAGAGAACGCGATGAGGTTCAGATTCACCGCGTTCAATATCAACTCGATCGACATAAAGATGATGATTATGTTGCGGCGGGACAACACTCCCGCGACTCCTACGACGAACAGCAGGAAGCTCAGCATCAGAAAGTTGATGAGTGTTGGTTCGAATCGCTTGAGAAACGGCTGCGGTGCCTGAAAGAGAAACGGGGCCACAAAAATAAACGCGCGTGCGATGATATCGATCACAGCGTCCCCCCGAGCACTGCGGATTGAGGATTGCGCATTGAGGATTGAAAGAGAGTCGTCCGTAATCCGCAATCGGGAATCCGCAATCTATTCATAGTACTTCTCTTGTTTTGGTCCGCGCGCGAGCAACACCGCGCCAACCATCGCAACGAGCAACAACAGCGATGCTATTTCAAACGGCAGCGCCGCCTGGCGGTAGAGCTGCTCGCCTACCTCTTGAGTGTCTTTGGAGATGTTTAAGCCTGCACCTGCGCTCACTCGTTCCGTGCTTTCTGCTACCGCGGCAAGCGGCGCGCCCTCGGCAGGTCTGAACGCGGCTTGAGCAGGGTTCATCGCAAAGTAGAATGAGACCGCGAGCAACAACGCTACTATTACAGCCGGCCACGTTTGTCCTGTATAGAGCTTCACCCTCGCTTCTTCTTCCGCGCGCGTCTGCACCAGCATGATCACGAACAGAAACAACACCATGACACCGCCGACGTATACCAGTATCTGGACTCCTGCTACGAACTCAGCGCGCAGCAGGATGAACAGCAGGGCTACGTTGACCAACGTTGAAATCAAAAACAGCGCCGAATGCACCGCAACGCGCGCGGTGACAACGAAAACGGCCATGAACAACGTCATGATCGCGAGCACGTAGAACAGCGCTGCTTCCCAACCGTGTAATTGCATGTTAGTCCGTAGTCCGTAGTCCGTAGTCCGTAGTCCGTAGTTCGTTGTCCGCAACTGCTACTGACTACGGACTACTGACTACGGACAGCGGCCTATTTCGCGTAGCGAACGTAATTGATGCCCTTTTCTAGCATCTCGCGATCCCAACGAAATCCCGCGCGATCATACACCGCAAGCTCAAAGCTTTGCGTAAGCTCTAGACAATCGGTCGGGCAAGCTTCCACACACAGGTTGCAAAACATGCATCGTGACGTGTCGTAGATGAACGTGGTCAGCACCTTCTTCTTGTTGACCTTCTCGCCCTCGCGAACCTCGCGGCGTATCGAGCCTACCTCTATGCAATCGACCGGGCAGGCCAGCGCGCAAAGATCGCAAGCGATGCAAAGCGTACCGCCCGTCTCGGGATCGAGATTCAACCGCGGCGCGCCCCGAAACCTTTCCGATACCCGCGCGGGTTCCAACGGATACTGCTCGGTGTAGATCGCTTGATTGGGATTGCCACCCTCGCGCGGCTCATACAGCGCTCGCGCGTTATAGCGAAACGTGACCATCAAACCCTTGAACAGATCGAGCAACAAGAGACGCCTCAACAACTGCCCAATCGTCCGCTTACCGGATGTTTTTACTGCTGGCATAAAGATTCTCTTCTATTACGTCTGATTTATTGCATCTTCTCATTAACACCCAACTTCAGTTGGGTGTCCACGAAAGTAGCCGATGCTCACAACCGTTTCAACGATTTGGTCGGGAGGGACCTGGAAAACTGTTGAAACAGTTGAGCAATTCGCCTCAGCTCCTTCACCCAACTGAAGTTGGGTGTTAATGAAAAACCGCTGCTTGATGCCGCAGCCCACAGGAATTCCTTATTGTCCGCTTTCAGCCGGTTGAGCTCCTACCGGCTTCTGCAGCATTTTCTCAAGCCGCTCGCGCCGGAGCCTCAGCTGAAGCTGGCGCTGCTCCTGCAAGTTGAAGTCGCGCGACCGCCGGTTGATCGTCGCAAGCACGCCCCAGACAATTGGGACAGTAACGACGGACCCGGTAACTATAAAATAAACAATGCCCTTGCCGATCGGCACTAATCTTCCTCCCGCGCCAGCTTGCATAAGACCAAGCAACCCGCCTTGCGACCTGGGCAGCGCGAGCACATACCAAACTCCAGTCAATACAATGTTAGCAAGCGCGGCGGGTATCATCCACTTCCAACCAAGTTCCATCAACTGGTCGTAGCGATATCGCGGCCACGTCCAGCGAAACCACATGTAGGCGTAGATCAGAGCAAAGATCTTTGCGCCGAAAACGACGATGCTCAAGAAAACGAATAGCGTTTGGTTCTTCACCAGGCTCAGTCCCGGAAAGTGCCAGCCGCCGAGGAACACAGTCACCGCCACCGCCGACGTGACGATCATCGCCGAGTATTCCGCCATGAAAAACAATGACCATCGAAATCCGGAATACTCTGTGTGGTAGCCGGCGACTAACTCTGATTCGGCTTCCGGCAGGTCGAACGGTGCGCGGTTGGTTTCGCCCAGCGCGCTGATGACATAAACCATGAACGCCAGCGGTTGAAAGAAGATGTACCAGATTCCGTCGGCTTGCTGGGCATCGATTATGCCGGACATCGAAAGCGTTCTAGCGAACATCAGCGGGCCGATGATCGCCAGGCCCATCCCTACTTCGTAGCTCACCATTTGAGCCGACGAGCGAAGCGCTCCAAGCAATGAGTATTTTGAATTGGACGACCATCCCGCCAGCACCAACCCCAACACGCCGACCGACGACACTGCGAGGATGAAAAGCAACCCGATGTTAACGTTGGCAATCGTCGCCCAAGCTGCGCCCCACGGGATGACCGAAAGGACGACCAGCGCCGCGACCACTGAAACTATCGGCGCGATTAGGAAGACCGCCCGGTCAGCTTTGATCGGAACGATGTCTTCTTTGAGAATCAGCTTAAGTCCGTCGGCCAGCGGCTGTAGCAAACCCCACGGCCCCACCCGCATCGGACCGAGTCTCGATTGCATGAATGCCGAAACTTTTCGCTCGAGGTAGACCAGATAGGCGACTAAGGTGAGAACTATGAACAGCACGATGAGAATCTGAATTGCCGGCCAGACTATGAACTCCGCCCAGAAAGCGTTCGGTCGCCGCTCGCGGGTCAAGCTCACGACCCAATCCGGCGCGACAAACAGCAAGGCAATGAGGATAGATTGCATATGAAAATCGTGATGCGTGATGCGTGATCCGTGAACGTCACGCATTACGGATCACGGATCATCTGTCCACTTCTCCCAACACAATATCGATCGTTCCAATCAGCGCTACCACATCCGCGACCAGATGCCCGATGGACATGCGCCTCAGCGACTGGAGGTTGATGAATGACGGCGGACGAATCCGCATTCGATAGGGCTTTCCGGTCCCGTCGCTCACCAGATACACGCCAAGCTCGCCCTTCGGCCCTTCAATCGAGTGATACACTTCACCGACCGGCGGCTTGATTATCTTCGGGACTTTCGCCATCACCGGTCCGTCTGGCAAACCGTCAAGCGCTTGCTCGATGATCAGCGCCGACTGCTTGATCTCTTCCATACGAACGAGGTAGCGATCGTATGTATCGCCGTTCTCGCCGATGGGTATTTCGAAGTTGAAGTCCGAATATGCGGAATACGGCTGTGCTTTGCGGACATCGTACTTGACACCGGATCCTCGAAGAGCCGGCCCGGTCAAGCTGAGGTTGATTGCCTCCTCCGCCGGCAGTATTCCAATGCCGACTGTTCGCTGGAGCCAGATTCGGTTCGCGTTCAGCAATGTCTCGTACTCGTCAATGCGACCCGGTAGTATCTTCAAAAAGTCGCGCACCCGAGCCTCAAACTCAGGGTACGCATCCCACCACAGCCCTCCGATTCGGAACGCGTGAGCCGTCAGCCGCGCGCCAATGAAGTCCTCGAATATTTTCAGTATCTCTTCGCGCTCTCGGAAGCAGTAAAGCAGAACCGTCACTGCGCCGATATCCATCGCGTGCGTGCCAAGCCACAGAAGATGCGAGGCGATGCGCTGAA
Source organism: Blastocatellia bacterium (assembly GCA_036505875.1). GTDB lineage: Bacteria > Acidobacteriota > Blastocatellia > UBA7656 > UBA7656 > Onstottus_A. The sequence goes on from DASXSR010000083.1 coordinate 8,768, forward strand.
GCTCGGTGAGTACGACTCGCAGGTATTCGGCTCGCTTCGGCACTTCGACTTGAAGCAGCTTCTCGACGCCTTCGACGTAGCAGAGATCGTTCGAAACCGCAGCAACGTAGTCGAGGCGGTCCCAGTAGGGCGTGATCATCGCGTACGTATCGTGTTCGCCAATCTTCTCGACGCCGCGATGCAGAAAACCGATGTCGCAATCGAGATCGACAACGGTCTCGCCGTCTAGCTTCAAGATCACTCGCAGCACTCCGTGCGTGGACGGATGCTGCGGACCCATGTTCAACACCATCTCTTCGGCGTCGAGCAAGGTTGGTTGACTTCTTGTTGCCGGCTGCTCCTGCATATCAATTGGGGGTTGGGAGATAAGGGTTAGGGGTTGGCCAACCCCCCAGCTCCCGACTCCCAGACCCTATCCCTATCTTCGTTCCGCGTATTTCACATCTATGAGACTCGTGTCATAGTCAATCTCGCGATAATCCAGATGTTTATCGGTCCACTCATTGTCGCGGTATTCAATCGGATACTCTTTGCGAAGCGGATGGCCAGGCCAGTCTGACGGAAGCAGTATTCGCCTCAAATCGGGATGGCCATCGAAGCGAATCCCGAACATATCGAAGACCTCGCGCTCGGTCCAATTCGCGCCTGCCCAGATCGCGGTAACGCTCGGGCAGGATTCTCCGTCCGCCAACGCAACCTTCACTCTGATTCTGCGATTCTTTGACACTGAATATAAGAGTATAACGACATCAAACTCCTTTCCCGACCGCTCCGGCCAGTGAATCGCCGTTACATCGGTGCACATATCGAACAGCGCTTCCTCATCATCGTGCAGGAAACGGCAAAGCTCGATCAACGAGTCCTTCTTGACCCCGATGATTTGCTGTCCAAGCGTTGCGACGGCCTCGGTGATCGCGTCGCCGAAGCGCTCTCTTATGCGGTCGATCAAAGCATCGCCGGTGATATCAACGGTGATCGTTGGGCCCTTCTTCGCGGGCGGGGCCGGCTTGTGACCAGCTGCTGCTGGAGCCGCCTTTGGGGGAGCGGCCTTCGGAGGCGTTTGCTTTTCGCTTCCGCCTTCCACAGTCGGAGTCAGCGAAGGCTTCTCCACGCCCGGCAGGGCTGCTTCGACCTTTGCTTCGGGCTTGAGTGGTTCCTTGCCAGGAAGCTCGTCTTTGATCTTTGCCTCAATCTCCTCGACGGGCGCGCGTGAACCGGCTTCTGGAGGAAGCGCAGGGGCCTTCTCGGGCACGTCAGCGCCTACGGTTTCGCCCGTTGATTGCTTCGTGTCGCCCGACTCGTCGCCTTGGGGTGAGATGTCTTTTGTATCGTCTGCCATTTTTCCAACTACGCTGCGCAGACTTTTCCGCGCGCTCGAAGTGAAACGGTGCAACTGTGACTGCTTGAAAAGAAGTGTCGCTGATCAATCCGATTCTTATTTCGAGAGATGCTTTTAGCATAGCGCTGAAAGCATTGTCAATCTTGGGTCCCTGGCAGTGCAACTGCGATTTATTCTTTCATCAAGGACAAATCTATCAATTTCTTATTTCAATTTGTCGAAGGATGCGGTAAAAACAGCAGTGCAGCAAGTCGCCTATAGCACAACCCCTCTGCAGTACACTGGAGGCCCTTTGATCGAGCGAAGAAGAGCGAAGCGGTTTCAGGTGGATTGGCAAATTCGAGTTGAAAGCATTGGCGGCAGTTCAGTCCAAAGCGGCACTCTGCGCAACATCAGTTCCACCGGCGCGCTCCTGTCAGTCGCAAGTCCGTTGAAAAAAGGCAGGAAACTGGATGTTTACATAAGACTCCCGCTCAGTGGAAAAAAATGGATGAAGTATCCGGCTAAGATAGTGCGAATAGAACCGGCTGGCACGGCGGTCAAGTTCGACGCCTCGCGTCCTGATTTCAAGTCGCCGCTTTCACCGGTGTGACTACGGCGCGAGTCTTTCAATCACCCAATTGCCTTCGCCAGTCAGCCTATATCGAATTCGGTCGTGCAAACGGCTCGGGCGGCTCTGCCAAAACTCAAACATGAAAGGCGCGACTCGATAGCCTCCCCAGTACGGCGGCAACGGTATGGGTTTACCTTCGTACTTTTTCGATAACTGTTCCATTTTCTCTTCGAGCACATTTCGGCTATCGACGACTTGGCTTTGATCTGAGGCCCATGCGCCAAGCTGGCTGTCAACCGGGCGTGTCTGAAAGTACGCTTCAGACTCTTCGCGCGAAGTCTTGGTCGTCGTTCCGGTTATTCGCACCTGTCGCGCGAGTTCGGCCCAGTAAAAGCACAACGCGGCCGTCTGGTTCGCTTTCAGCTCTTGCCCTTTCAGGCTTTCATAGTTGGTGTAAAACACGAAGCCTCGCTCATCAAAGCCTTTCAGCAAGACTACACGAGCTGATGGCACGCCGTCCTTTGACACAGTCGCCAGCGTCACTGCGTTGGGCAATATCGCCACAGCAGCCTCGGCCTGTTTGAACCAGATTTCAAATTGCCTGAAAGGATCCGGGTCCACTTTCTTTTCGTCGAGCGCCGGGAACTCATTCCGTGTTGAATCAGTCATTGGTGGTCTCTCAGAGCGCTTGAGCTTGGACGACGGTGATAGCCACAGCGTCGCGAATGTCTTCGGCTTTGCATCCGCGTGACAGGTCGTTTGCGGGTCGTGCCAGGCCCTGCAGAATCGGGCCAATGGCAGTCGCCCCCGCCAGGCGCTCGACTAGTTTGTAGGCGAGGTTGCCGGCGTCGAGATTAGGGAAGATCAACGTGTTGGCGCGGCCTGCGACCTGGCTGCCCGGCGCTTTGCGTTCGCCGACGGCTTGGACGAGCGCAGCGTCGACTTGCAACTCGCCATCGACCAGAATCTCAGGTGCACGCGCTCGAACCGTTCGCGTCGCTTCGAGGACTTTATCCACGAAAGGATGGGTTGCGCTTCCTTTTGTCGAGAACGAAAGAAGAGCTACGCGAGGCTCGACCCCGAGCAGCGCCCGCGCGGAGCCAGCCGAGGCGATTGCGATCTCCGCGAGCTCCGACGCTGAAGGATCGACGACTACTCCACAGTCGGCAAAGATGAAAGCGCCGCCCTCTACAAGCTGGCTTCCTGGAACGATCATCAGGAAAAAACTGGAAACGGTCTTGAGTCCGGGCTTCGGCCCTATGCACCTGAGCGCGGCGCTGACCGTGTGCCCCGTGGTGTGTGTAGCACCCGACACGCTGCCGTCAGCTCCCCCTTCGCGCACCATCATGTTTCCGAAAAAGAGCGGGTCATCCATCTGGCGGCGAGCTTCGTCTACAGTCACTCCCTTCGCGCGGCGCGCCTCCTGGTAGCGTGCGGCGTACTTTTCGCGATCGTGAGAATGACTATGGTCCAGGATGGACACGCCCGTGAGCTGGACACCCATTCTTGAAGCCTTATCTCGAATCACGTCTTCGCGCCCTATAAGCGTAACCTGAGCGATGCGTCCCTCGAGGCACAGTCCGGCTGCGCGAATCGTCCGCTCATCTTCACCTTCGGGCAGCACTATGTGTTTGGGGGCGGACGCTGCACGCGCCCGGATTCTATCGAGCACTTGCATAAGTTAAAAGCATCCTCTCTGATCATGTTGTCCTGAGCACTTGATCATCTCACGTCCGCAGGAGACACGATATTAATCCCGGATAACGCTTGAAGTCTCCAGTGTTGAAAGTCAAGAGATCGGACATGCCGTGAACGATCATCGCGGCAACTATTCGGGCATCGTGCGTGTTCTTTCCAGAAACTCCGTGCCGCACGACGAGCGTCTCCCATTCGGAATAGATCTCCGGAGTATCGGGTAGTAAGCGAAAGAGGCTTTTGATGCGGGCAAGCTCAGTTTCGGCTTGCGCGGTTGTCATCCCCAGACCGTTCGCGCTCGCTGGACGCGTCGCCACTGCCCAGAACTCGATCAGGTTCTGCGGAAAAACATAAAGCTCTTCTCCGTTCTTAAGCAAATGACTTGTTGCAGCGACCGTGTCTGGATGCATCGGATGAGACGGTTCTGCGCTCCGCAATAGTATGTTTGTGTCAGCGAGATAACGCACTATCGCTCATCATCTCCATAAATCACTTCGCGCCTGTCATCCAGCACAACGTGCGAGCTCGGGCGGTGACTAGCCACCCACTCAACATATGCTTGCGCCAGTTCCTGCGGCGTCGCGGATTGATAAAACGGTTTTTCTTCCGCGCGCTCGTTTGTGCGCGCTATCAGAGTTCTCAAGTATTCGTCTATCGACAGGCCCAGAGCTCTTGCCTGGGAGGCAAGTATTTCAGCGGTCTCTGGCTCGATTTCAAGCAGCGTGCTCATCTCTCACCTCAATTGAGTTCATCGATCTTTGCTCATAATAGCCGCCGTTCGTGTGAGCAGGCAATACCTAAGCCCATCTCGTACGTCCAGTGCTCCACACCGAGGACGACGAACTCGAGTTTGAAGGAAAGGGCTACTGCACTGAGTTAGGGGGTAGAATTGAAAAGGCTGAGGATGAGTTACTGCTCAATCCTCAGCCTTATTAATCAACCACAGCGCCTCGGCGCCAGTGAGCGCCCTCGCGTGAACTCTCCCCGACCCGCGCGAACGCCTGCTCACCACTCGCCACTCGGCGCTGTGGTATCTCACAGAATGCGGCCTAGTCGCTGCCGGCCGATCGCTCGGCAGGCTTGCTCGCCTCGCTGAACAGGATGTCAGTGAGATCGAGTCCTTCGCGGCGATCGATGTCTTGCTCGAGTGTCTTGAGTCTCTGGTGATGCTCCTGTATTCGCGTCGCCAGCTTCGTGAGATCAGCCGAGCGCATGTTCTGAAGCTGCGACTCCAGACTGACTAATTGCGCTCTCAATTCTAGTTTCTGCTGTTGCTCGCTTTCGGCAATCAACTGATTAACCAGAGTCCTCACTTCGGTTCGAACTTGTTCGATGTTGGCTCCATTCAACGAACCGGCGTTCTTTGCATCGGTCGCGTTTGGAGGCTCGACACTTCGACCGTGACGCAGCAGATCGGCGTGGAACCTGAACCCATCGCGTCCAACGCTGAGGTCTGTGCCGATTACGGCAAAAACCAGAAGTGCCGCTGCCGCTGCGCCCAAGGCCTTCGCCCACCACGGCGTGACAAGGAACAACTCTTTGAGCGTCGCCAGCATCGATTGGCCGCCAGCAGAGCGTTCCGTAACCACCCGTACAACGGGCAGGTCGTCGAGCTGCCACTTCTGTAGCATGCCTCGCACTCGCTCGAATGCCTCGAGTTCCTGTTTGCAAGGCACGCACTCCGTGAGGTGTGCTTGCACCAGGCGATTCTCTTCAGGGGTCGCTTCTTCGTAGAGGTACCCGACCAGCGCCTCGTGCATTTCGCAATTTGGGGTTTTGTCTTTGTAGTTCATTTCTTCACCACTCATTTTTACAAGATGCCATCTTATGACACGATTTCTTGTCGATCACACGGCTTCGCGCAGATGATCGAGCCGTTTCTTCAATTGAGACAAGCCTGTGTACATTCTCGTCTTCACCGTCGAGATCGGTATGCCGAGGATGTCGGCTATCTCTGAGAACTTCAATCCTTCGTACTCTTTCATAATGATGACCTGCCGCATCTCCGACGGCAGCCCTTGCAACGCGCGGCGCACGTGACGGGTCACTTGCTCGCGTTGAATGCCGCTCCCGAGATCATCCTCGTCCGCCGCAACCTCGAAGCCGGTCGCCTCACGCTGTTCATCCAGTGAGATCGCGACTTTGGATCGGCCCCTCAGTTTCGTGTTGCAAATGTTGAGCGCGATCCGATAAATCCACGACGAAAACTTCGCATCGCCGCGAAACTTCCCAAGATTGCGATAAGCCGACAGGAACGTCTCCTGCGTTGCGTCCTTGGCCTCCTCATCGCGGCCCAGCATTCTGAGCGTGAGGCCGTAGATCTGCCGCTCCCATCGGCGCACCAACAGGTTGAAAGCGTCGGGTTCGCCGCCCAGCGTGCGTTCGATTATTTGAGTGTCGCTCGGTTCCAAGTCGCTCTCGCGCAGCCTGCCCGATGATAAACCTCCCATCCGCTTCCAATTGTATAGACTGGAACGCAAGTCAAAAAGTTGGAAAAGTTGAGGATACAGGTCGCGGCCGAGTTCAGTGAGGGCGAGCTATGGCGATCAATAATGCACGAACACCTTGATTGGCACCTTGCGCACGGTTATCGGCACGCCGTTGACGGTGGCAGGTCGAAATGTGGAATGGCGCAGCGATTCGATAGCCGATTCGGTCATGAATTCGACGGCCATCACGAGCTCTACATCGCTGATCGTGCCGTCTGCGTTAAAGGTCGCTCGCATTAGAACAATTCCGATTACTTGATGCTCGCGTGCCTCTGGTGTAATGAGCGGCGTCGGCCTGTGAATCCAACTCCAGCTTCTGTAGCCGGAGAGCGACGAGATTCGATTGAAATCGACAGCCTTTGGCAAGTTCGCACCTGAGCCCTCGGGCGAACCCGCTGTCGCGCCCCCCTTACCGCCCCTGCTGCCAGGGCCCGCTCCGGAATCATTACCGCCGCCAACGCCCGTGCCTTTGCCCGTACCTATTCCGCCATCCGAACCGGGCCCGGCTGAAAAGTCACCCTTCTTGCCGGCGGGGTCGCCGATGGGTCCGGGTGGAGGTGGAGGGCTCTCAGATCCGACGACTGTAGGAAGCACCGCGAGCGTCGGCTGAGGAATGTTAGAAGGCTTCAGATTGACTACTTGCGGCAATGGTCGCATCGGCGGCGGAACGCCCTTGGAAGGCGGCAGTGGGTTGTGCTGGCCACTACCCCCACCACCTTTCGCCTCACCGCGAGGGACATCCGGCTGAGGCGAATCTGCCTTCGATGTAGGATCGGAAATCTTTGTCCACACCACGCGGTGGTCAGGATTATCCTCGACGTGCTTCACGAACATTGTCCGCCATCCCAACACCGCGATCAGAACAATCAGCGCGACATGCGCGACCACGGCGAACGCCAATCCGATGTAGATTCGCTGACGACGCTTCGCATCTCTCGTATCGGCGTAGAGTATTCCTGTGAAGAACCCGCGAGGATTGCGAATAAGTTCTCTAAACGCTTCCGTGACTTGTTCAATCAGCCGGGAAACTAAACCCTTTTGTTCGATTAGCGAAAACGGTGAGGCCTCAGCGTAGGTGTTTCGAACAAACTCCGTTGTAATCGCTGAAGCCATTGTGAGGTGAGCCACTTGCGCGGGAGGACATAACTTACAAAACGGAGGCTGCGATCACTCGCAGCCTCCGCTTGAATCGAGCGTTATCTCAGATTGAATTCTATGTCGACGGACTGCCAGAACGAGACAGGCTGGCCTGCCTTCATCGCCGGCTTGAATCTCAACTGATAGGCCGCCTGTATCGCCTGTTCATCCAACCCATCCGGTAGCCCGCGGGTGACTTGCACGCGTTTGACCAGGCCATCGCTTCCAATCAGCACGCGGACCTTCACCAATCCTTGAATCTTGTTCTTGCGCGCCTCTTCGGTGTAACGCGGTTGCGGATTGTTCAACAGAATCGGTTTCTGATCGACGCTGGTTGCAGGCGCGCCGTTTCCGCCGCCAAGTCGCGGGTCGCCGCCACCCATGTTATATCCATTGCCCGGGCCCACGCCTCGGCCGTTGCCCGGACCCATGCCGCCGCCCGATCCGTCGCCCATCCCGCCGCCGGAACCTGGTCCCGCAGAGGGCGGACCGGGAACGCCGTTAGGCAGTCCAGTAACCGCCAACTCATCCCGCTTTGGCTCGAGCCGCGGGTCGACTTGAACGGTTTCGGGGACGGGCAATGACGGAGGTCGCGGAGTGGGCTCGGGACGCGGCGCGATTATCGGCGGCGTCAGAGAAAACTTCGGCAATTGGCCTTTCGAAGCAGGCGTTGGGGTGTTGCGTCCACCGCCACCGCCGCCGCCGGCTTTCTTATCGGCTTTGGGCATATCGATCTGCTGCATCTTGAAGTCATCCGGATTGATCATGTGGACTTCAAGCTCATCCTGCGTACTGGCCTTCGCCTTCGCGTGAAGAGTCCATATGATCAGGATTGCCCCGAAGAAACAAGCGTAGACGACAATGCCGATCGCAAGGCCAAATCTCAAAAGCATTTTGCGCCGGTGACCGCCGATGCCGTCACCTTTGAATGCTGTGGTTACGTATGTTTTTGGATTCTCGCGGAACTCGCGGCTGGCTTCAAAAAACTCTTGAATCAGCCGAGTAAGGATGAACGGCTGATTCATAAACGTGTCTGCGAATAATGCTTTCTCTTGCATTTCCTCTCTCCAAAAGCCTGATGTTGCTCCCTTCGATATCGGCCGCAACTGGCTCAGAGGTTACAAGAGGGAACGGTCCCTCTACACATCCTGTTCTGCGCCGCCTTCAAAAACGATTCGTTGAAAACGGCTCGTTCTATTGTCGCTTGACGCTCTCTCCGGTGTCAATACCAAAGATTTGTCTCCGGGCTTTCAACAGTAGAATGATGAAGGCGCGTCCGCCTTGCAGATTAAGTTCGACGGCTCTGCCCGATTCTTAGTTGTTTTTGTCTGCGGGCGGGATGCCCGACGTAGCACAGACTTTAGTCTGTTTTCTCCACCAAAGCTTAGAACAACGGACCTACAGACTAAAGTCTGTGCTACTTCGGCAACCGACCGCTAAAACTCCGCAACAAAGCGCAAGACTTCTGAGGACGACGTCTGATTCAATCTACCAGTGCGCAACCTCCTCTCGGAAAGGAAATGACCAATGCCAACCCATAATCCAATCGCCATCGAAGAACCCAGCGGCAGGCTCGGTGTTTTGCTAGTGGGCCTGGGCGCAGTCAGCACGACCTTCATCGCCGGAGTAGAGGCGATCAAACACGGGATAGCCGATCCCATCGGCTCGCTGACCCAGATGGGAACCATTCGATTGGGCAAGCGCACCGATAATCGCGTGCCGATGATCCGCGATTTTGTGCCGCTGGCTCAAATCGAGGACCTTGCCTTTGGCGCGTGGGACATCTTCGATGAAGACGCGTACGAATCCGCGCTTCACGCCGGCGTGCTCGAACGCGACCTGGTCAATCAGCTCAAGGCCGAACTCCAACGCGTCAAGCCTATGAAAGCCGTCTTCGATCAGCAATACGTCAAGCGGCTGAACGGCACGCACACCAAGCGCGGGGCGAACAAGATGGAGCTTGCTGAACAGCTGATCGAGGACATCCAAAACTTCAAGCGCGCCAACGAGTGCGACCGAGTCGTTATGGTTTGGTGCGCTTCTACTGAGATCTTCATGCAGCCCGGCGAAGAGCACAACGATCTCAAAACATTCGAGCGCGCGATGCGCGAGAACAGCCCAGCGATCGCGCCTTCGATGATATACGCTTACGCGGCGCTGAAATCGGGGGTACCTTTCGCCAACGGCGCGCCTAATCTGACAGTCGATATCCCGGCGCTCACGAAACTGGCTGTCGAACGTGAACTTCCTGTGTGTGGCAAAGACTTCAAAACGGGTCAGACGTTGATGAAGACGATGATCGCGCCCGGTCTGAAGTCACGGTTGCTCGGACTGCACGGGTGGTTCTCGACAAACATCCTGGGCAACCGCGACGGCGAAGTGCTTGACGATCCTGAATCGTTCAAGACCAAAGAAGAGTCGAAGCTATCGGTGCTCGAATATATCCTGCAGCCGGATGTTTACCCGACTTTGTACAAGGACTTCAGCCACATCGTGCGGATCAACTACTACCCGCCGCGAGGCGACAACAAAGAGGGTTGGGACAACATCGACATCTTCGGCTGGCTGGGCTACCCGATGCAGATCAAAATAGATTTCCTGTGCCGCGACTCGATCCTTGCGGCGCCGATCGTGCTTGACCTGGCGTTGTTCATGGATCTCGCGCAGCGGGCCGGCATGCGCGGGATTCAGGAGTGGCTATCGTTTTATTTCAAGAGCCCGATGACTGCGCCGGAGCTTTATCCCGAGCACGACCTGTTCATTCAGTTGATGAAGCTGAAGAACACCCTGCGCCATCTACGGGGCGAAGAACTTATCACTCACCTCGGGCTTGAATATTACGATTGAAGAACTGAGCAAGGTTTACTTGCAGAGAGGTTTTTTGCCTTACGGTTCAGGTCGGCGCCTGAACGCGCCAATTGTAATTCTTAGTCTTGGTCCGAATCGAACTCAGTGCTGGATTGTCACAGCCGTGCCGACACGCACTGCATTGAATAGCTCTTGAATATCCTTGTTGTCCAGCGCGACGCAGCCCCAGGTCCAATCGCTCGCCGAACCGCTGCCGTGTATGAACAGCTCGCCGCCGAGTCTAGTGTTCTGAGGCGGCACGCGCTTTCGGGCGAGCGCGTTCACGATCTGATTGTACTGACCGCGAGTGATTAAACCCTCGCGAAGCCCTCGCTCGGCGTGCTTCTGATTCGGATAGCTTAGCCCGAGCGACAGATAAAACTGGCTATGCGAGTTTTTCATGCAGATATAGAACTCACCTTCGGGCGTGCGTCGGTCGCCCGCTCTTATCTTGTCTTCGACTGGGCTAAGGCCTAGCCCAACGCGGTAGGTTCTTACCAGGTTTCCTTGCGAGAATAGTTGCAGCCGGCGCTTGCTCTTTGTAACGATGATTGACGGATCCGCAAACGGAACAGTAAGCGTGGCGTTGGCTGCAAAAGCAGCCCTCCTCGGCAGAGCAACAAATGGCGCCACCAGAACGCCCAACGCTGTGCGCAGGAAGGATCTCCGCGCGACTAATGTGGCTGGTTTCATCGCGGTATCACTCCTGTCAGGGTTTAAGGCGCTCTCCTGCGTATCTCCCTGCCCTAATTCATCATTGAGATCGAGAGGAGGTTACTCTACCATATATGCAAATCGATTATGAGAGCCGGTCTTGAGGTTTTTATAGCATCACGCTGCAGCGAACTTGAGGGCGCTCGAATTGGGATGATCGTCAATCCCGCGTCGATCGACTCGCGCTTCGAACACGCCGCCGACCTCTTCCATCGTCATCCGCGCATAAACCTCACAGCGCTGTTCGGCCCACAACACGGCATTCGAGGCGAAACTCAAGACGATATGATCGAATGGCAAACCTTTCGCGACAGTCGAACCGGCTTGCCTTCCTACTCGCTCTACGGCGAGACGCGCAAGCCTACCGCGGAGATGTTAACCGATGTCGACGTTCTGGTATTCGATGTCCAAGACGTCGGGACGCGCGTCTACACGTTCGTCTACACAATGGCGCTGGCGATGCAAGCCGCGCGCGAGCAAGGCAAGCGCTTCATCGTGCTCGACCGGCCCAATCCGATCGGCGGCGTTCGAATCGAAGGCAACATTCTCGAGCCTGAGTTCGCATCTTTCGTGGGGATGTTTCCAATTCCGATGCGTCACGGAATGACCATTGGAGAGCTCGCGTTGATGTTCAATCACGAATTCGGAATTGGCTGTGATCTGGAAGTCGTCAAGATGGAAGGCTGGCGACGCGAGATGTACTTCGACGAAACGGGTCTGCCCTGGGTGATGCCTTCGCCGAATATCCCGACGGTTCAGACGGCGGTCGTCTATCCCGGCAGCGTGATGTTCGAGGGCACGGCGGTCTCGGAAGGTCGCGGCACCACTCGACCGTTTGAGATAATCGGCGCGCCTTACATCGAGCCATACCTGTTGATCGACGAGCTGAAGAGAGACAACTTGCCGGGCGAAGTGTTCCGCCCGCTGCATTTCCAACCGACCTTTCACAAGTTCGCCGGCGAGCTTTGTGGCGGGATTCAAATTCACGTAACGGACCGAGCCGCGTTCAAGCCCGTAATCACCGGCGTTGCGATCATTGGCGCGATCCGCAGGCTCTATCCCGATCGATTCGAGTGGAAGCAGCCGCCCTACGAGTACGTATACGATAAGCTGCCGTTCGATGTGATCAACGGAAGCTCAACCATTCGCGAGCAGATCGAAGCCGGCACCTCCGTAGCTGAGATTGAAGCGAGCTGGGAAGACGGACTCAATGAATTCACCGAGCGGCGAACGCCATACGTGCTGTACAAGTGAACGGCGCCTTGAAGCGAGACCGTAAGATTACAAATCATGGTATGACCGACTGAAATTGAAGGCCCCTGTTTAGGTCACCGCAATCAAAGCCAGCAGGAACTTGCTCCGAATTAGGAATTTCATCCTACCAGGAGCAAGAGGAAGTCGTGCTGGAAATCATTGCAGCTTCAATAATCGTCGTTGTGCTCATAATCGTTGTGAAGAGTAACACGCCCGGACCTTCAAGGCTGGCTGAGCCGCGAGCGACGATGCTTACAATCGGCGTCCAGATAATCTGCGGAGATTGCTCCGGCAACGATGAACGTCCCTTAAAGACCTATCTTGACCGCGCCGGTAACTGTGGACGGTGCGGAGGGCGGAGCTACATGTTGGCGTCATACCGTAGCCCGTACACCAAGCGAGTTATGATGGCCCACCAGCCGGGACAAGCTGGCGTTTCTGGTAATGCCGGCTTTGAACCAATCGCATCCCCATCGAGCTTGTCCACGACTCAAATCCATGGCGTAACCGCTTGGGCGGATCGATCTTTGGTGCCTATCGGAGCGTACAGTCGCGAGAAGAGGTCCGGCGCTAGGCCGTGGTCGCGCACAGGACGGTAGCAATAGGGTCTAAGTCCTATTCAGTCGCATCCGTCTCATCCGTGTTCTATAATCTCGCGTATGGAGCCGCTCGAAGAACTTCTCGACCGTGCCGAACATTCTCACGGTCACATGTGCGCCGGACAGGTGCTCGGGGTCAGGATGGCTATGCTCGGCTGCCAAGCAGTCGGCGTCGACGAGCCGCGCGGCGCTGATCGAAAAAACCTGATTGTATTCGTCGAGATAGACCGCTGCGCCGCCGACGCTGTTAACACCGTCACTGGCTGCAGGCTCGGCAAGCGCACTCTGAAGTATTACGATTACGGCAAGCTCGCGGCGACTTTTCTCAACGTGAAGACCGGTGAAGCGGTTCGCGTGGTTGCGCTCGATTCATCACGCGAATCTGCCGATTGCGCCTTTCCGGAAATCGAAAACAAGTACGAACGGCAGCTTCGCGCTTACAAACTCTTGCCCGACGAAGAACTGTTCAAAGTCGAACGGGTGCGGGTCAACGTGCCGCCACAGGACCAGCCTGGGAGGCCGGTTTCAAGGGTTCAGTGCGAAAAATGCGGCGAAGGAATAAATGATCGGCGAGAGGTTATGCGGGACGGACGCACACTTTGTCGAGCATGTGCCGGCGAGGCTTATTACATGCGATTGTGAATCTCTCAGTTGGGCGGGCCGGAGTCTACTAGCGGCATCACCTCTTCAGCAAACCTTTCCATCTCTTCACTCATCGGGCTCATCTGCATCAAGTAAATCTCGACGCCCGCATTCCGAAACTCGATTATCCGTTCGGCGATCTGCTCCGGGGTGCCCGTGAGACCGGTCCGCAAGCCGCGATTCGATACGCTGTAGTCTCGCAACGATAGCTCGCGTTCGAGCTGGCTCTGAGTCGTGAAATCTTTGAATCCGAAATAACCGGCTGTATCTTTGACGTCGCAGATGCGATCTATCTCTTTCTTCACTTCCGCGTCGCTGTTGCGACAAATCACGTAAGCCGCAATGCCGTACACCATCGACCCGAGTCCCAACTCGCTCCTGCGGCGTTCCATCTCTTCAACCTTCGGGCGCACGTTGTCAGGCGGGTCCCCGTGCATCAGGTAGCCGTCGCAGTAACGCGAGATCATTCGCTTCGCATCTTCTGATTCGCCCCCGGCGTAAAGCGTCGGCCAAGGCTTGCGAAGGGGCTTAGGTTCCAGGTGAGCTTTCTCGGCCTTGTAATAGCGGCCTTCGTAACTGAATTCTTCTTCGGTCCACATCCCGCACATCACCTCGATGAACTCGCGTGTGCGCTCATAGCGTTGATCGTGCGCCACCCAGGCGCCTCCGTACTCGCGCATCTCTTGCTCCCACCACGCGGACACGATGTTCAGACTGAATCGCCCGTTCGAGATGTGATCGATGTTTGCGGACATTTTGGCTACGACTGCCGGGAGCCGAAAACCCGGGCGAATCGCGTTCATCAACTCGACTTTCTCCGTGACGGAAGCGATTGCCGCAGCGGTGGTCCAGCATTCGAGCACGGGAGCGTTTGCGCCTTTTATGTCATTGAGATTCAGCTCGGCCAGCAGGCTGATGTCGAAGCCGATTTGCTCGGCGCGCTGCGCGAGACGTTTGTTGTAATTGAACGTGGCTTCCATCGCTTCGTCATCGACGTTGCGCAGCCAACCGCCGAATATCGGCATCCAGAATCCGTAGCGCACTTTATTCATTCTCGATCTCCGTTCTATATCAGCGCTCAAGCCCAGTCCGATTCGGTCAATCCCGTAGGGATGAAATGTTTATAGCGGCGCAGGGTGGTTGCAAAGTGCTAGCTCCGTAGGAGCGATATGTTGACACGTTGCTCATTTGAAATCGACCTGCGCGGAAACATTTCGCTCCTACGGAGCTAGCGCCGCTCATTCCGCTCGTTCCTATAAACATCCCACTCCTCCGGAGTTCCGAACGCCGATCTCCCGACTAACAAGCACAGTAGTATTGCTGCTTCGTAAACAGACTCTCCATCATCTGCGCGAATGGTTCGGGATCATCATTTGAAAAGACGGCGTCAACGATTTTTGAATCCGCTCGGCCCGTTATCAGATCGAGCCAGTCCTGACGGGTCAGCGTAGTCTCTTCGCTTCCCGCTCGCTCGCGATGCAACGCAATGTAATCCTTCAGATAAACCCAGCGCAAGCCGTCGTGTTGTTTAGGAGCAGGCTTGGAGTCACCGTTGACAGCGTCAGCATACGCTAGCCATGGCAGATCGATACCCGCGCGGATCGGAAGACCAATCCATTTCCACACCCGCGTGTTGATGTCTAGAAGCTTGAAATCACGACTCGGCTCATCGTAGATGAACTCCACCTCGCTGATCCCCTGATAGCCAAACTGCTTCAGTATATCAACTCCGCGCTCGACGATCTCTCCGACGTATCGCGAATCGACAAGACACGCCGTGCCGAAATCAGGAGGATACTGTTCGAGTTTGCGCCCCACGAACACGCCTTTCGCTTCTCCGTCGCGTCCGACATAGCTGCACAGTGAATAAAAGCTGTCCACGCCCGCGCCGACAATCTCCTGAGCAAGCAGCGGATGATGCGCGGCTCGCGCGCACAGGGCGAGAAACTCCTGACGGTTCTCCGCCCTTAGTACTTTTTCTCCAAACTCGTTGGTAAAAGCCCGTTGAAGCGCGGGCTTCACGATGCAAGGGTAACTTATCTCGCCCGCGATTTGCTCGGGACTTCGCTCGCCGACATAGAAAGTTCGAGGGATCGGGATTCCGCGCTCTTCGCATTTTCGATAGAGCAAATCCTTGTCGAGTATTCGCTCGACGGTTTCAATGTCCGAGAACGGAAGAATGTAATACTCCGAGAGCTCGCTAGCGTGACGCGCGACCGAAAACACCCATTCATCAAGACAGGGGAACAACACGGCTTTGCGCTTCAACGAAGCGCCGATCTGCAGCAGCAGATCGATAAACCCGAGCTCGTCATCTAGCGGATACGGACACTTGCCCGCAACGGTCGTGTATCGCGACTGCAAACCGTAACCCGCTTCATCTCGATCGAGCCCGATCACCGGCACGCCTCGTCGTCCAAGCGAGCGCGCGACCGCAAGCCCGGTGATGTGACAGTTGAACACAACCGCCGCTGGATGAACCAAAGGATTTACGCTTTTGCGTATGGCAGCGAGCAACTCGCTCGAGTCATCAATCATTGTCGCTCACAGAATAGCAACTAGGGGAGCACCGGGCACACTGGGACGAAACCCTGTGTTCCCCGTGTTCCCCGTGGTTGACCCGTCGCGGATTATAATTGACTCGATATGCCTACACAATTGATGGATCAGCGCGTTGCTTTCGAGGTCGCTTCTTCGCAGTCGGAGCTTTGGAGGATTTCTTCGAGACGCGAGTTCTCTTCGAAAATTTTGAAACTGACTTCCTAGCGTCATCCGACATCGGCAGATCGCTCAGAGCAGCGAGGATCTCGCGTTCTGCCAGGAGCCAGTCTTCAGCCTCGCGGCCGGGTTCGCCGCCGCGCAGCTGATAAATCTCATATGCTCTTGCGGCAATCATGTTGTGCACTACTTCACCAGGCATCATTTCAAAACTCCTACTTTCCATAAAGCCTCCTATGATGGATCTCGTACTCGATCAATCTCCAGAACGAATCTCGCGGGCCATTGCCGAGTCATTTATTAGTGAACTACTCGCATGCAAGTCGTGAGAAGGATGAGCCCCGCTTCCCACGCTCATGCCGGGACCAAACACGTTGTAAGCGACTTCGCCGTGAAGCGCGAGATCCAGACCGGCGATCTCTTCTTCTTCGGTGACACGCAGCGGCATCACCAAGCCTACCAGCTTCAAAATAATGAACGTGCCCGCTCCTGCCAGCACCCAACCAGCCAACACGCCAATGACCTGATTCAGCAATTGGGGCGCGTTGCCGTGGATCAATCCGTCGGCGCCAGCCGGATTCACTGACTTCGTAGCGAATATTCCCGTCGCAATCGCCCCCCACGTCCCGCCGAGGCCGTGCACCCCGAACACGTCAAGGGAATCGTCGTATCCGAAAAGCGGCTTCAGTCTGTTGACGCCCAAATAGCAAACTGCGCCTGCGCCGATGCCTATCGCGAGCGAAGACGAGACGCTGACATAACCGGCGGCAGGAGTGATCGCGACTAACCCGGCCACGGCGCCCGTGGCAAGTCCGAGAATTGTCGGCTTACCGCGATGCATCCACTCGATAGCCGCCCACGTCAAACCTGCCATCGCGGCCGCGGTGTTAGTCACTGCAAATGCAATAGCCGCCAGTCCGTTCGCTGCCAGCGCGCTTCCAGCATTGAAGCCAAACCACCCGAACCACAGCAAAGCCGCTCCCATCACGGTCAGCGTTACGTTGTGCGGGGGGAGCACGCTTCTTGGATATCCCGAGCGGCGGCCGATCACCAACGCCGCAATCAGGGCCGACACCCCCGAGCTGATGTGCACAACCGTGCCGCCTGCAAAATCCAGAGTGCCTCGCTTCATGAGCCATCCGCCACCCCATACCCAGTGAGCAAGAGGATCGTAAATCAGCGTCGCCCATAGCAGGCTGAAGAGAATAAACGCTTTGAAATTCATTCGCTCGGCGAAGGATCCGGTTATAAGCGCTACGGTGATGACTGCGAACATCGCCTGGTACATTGCAAACGCGATGTGCGGGTACGACGCGCCGCTGGCGGCGTCGGCGCCAACGCCGTTGAACAGCAGATATGTCAGCCCGCCGATTACGCCGCTCTTATCAGAGCCAAACGAGAGACTGTAGCCAAAAATCACCCACTGAATGCTAATAAGGCAAAGCAAGAAGAAGCTGTGCATTAAGGTTGACAGCACGTTGCGCTGGCTGACCAGGCCGCCGTAAAAAAGCGCAAGGCCCGGCGCTGTCATCAACATCACCAACGCGGCGGCGATTAACAGCCACGCAGTGTCGCCCGAATTGATCGACGCCGAACCGCTGTCTTGCGCGTAGCTGCGAAGACAGCCGACAACAAGCACGAAGCCCAACACCAGCCAAACCGATCGCGATTTGAGACCTGCGCTTTTCATCAGTGGCGCTCTCCCTTCGATATAAGTGCGTAGACCCATTCTTAGATCGCCTCCTCGTTGCGCTCTGCTGTTCTAATCCGCACAACTTCCTCGACCGGAATCACAAAGATCTTGCCGTCCCCGAACTTGCCGGTCTTTGCAGTCTTCATAATCGCGTCGATTGCGAGGTCGACCAATTCAATCGGCAGCACGACCTCGATCTTGACCTTTGGCACAAAATCCACACGGTATTCGCTGCCGCGATAGGTCTCTGTGTGGCCTTTTTGACGGCCAAAGCCTTTGACTTCGCTGATGGTCATTCCGATCACGCCGGCTTCCTGCAAAGCGCTCTTCACGGCTTCAAGCAGGTGAGGACGGATGATAGCTTCAATCTTTCTCATAACGGCTCCTTCGCTGGGCCCGCGAGCGCACTCATCAATGCGGCTCCGACTTCGGATATCTGGTTCTCATCGAGTTTGCGTCCGCTCGTGTCGGTAACATAAAAGATATCCAGCGCGTGACTCTTTTCGGTTGTGATCTTGGCGAGCATTATGTTGACGCTCAGTCCCGCGAGTGTGTTGGCTAGCTTATAGGCAAGGCCCGGCTCGTCCTCAGCCTGCACTTCGATGACAGTGTTTGTAGCCGACGCGTCAGAGTTGAAACGAACCTTTGGTTGCGTATCACCTCTGGGGATTAGCCGCCTTCGACGCGGGAGCTTCGCTCGCCACTGCTCGACCGCCGCCAAGACGTCATACTGCCAATGGATTGCTGCTTTCAGATTCTGCTCGGCCTTAGCCGAGCGCTGAGGCCTCAATGAATGAGATCCGCTGGTCTCGCACACCTTGAACGTGTCGACGACGATCCCATCTTCGCGGGTGTAAACATCAGCGCTCAGTATGTTGATGCCCGACGCGGTCAACGTGCCGGCCAGTTGAGCAAACAGACCTTGCCGATCGTGCGTACAAACCGTCAGCTCAGTGCAATGGTTTCCCTCGGGCACTCGCCATTCAACGACAAGCGGCTCGTCGCGCATTTGATCGATCAGTCGAAAATGTCGGACCATCTGATCGGGGTCAGTCGCTCGAAGATACCGTTCAGGCATCATTGCGAAATGTCTCCACACGTCGCTAGGCATGTAATGAGGGAGAAGTTCGCGAATTACTTGCTGCTTGACGCTCATCTTGTGATTCGTATCCCACCTTACAGGCCTGCCGCCTGTGAAGTGTGATCGGGCGCGCGCGTAAAGTTCCCAAAGCAGCGTCCCCTTCCAGTCGGTCCAAACTTCCGGCCCGACGGCTCTGATGTCCGCGTAAGTTAAGAGCAATAGAATGTTAAGGCGGTCAAGGCTGCCGACCGTCGCCACAAACTCCTCGAGCAAGTCTTCGTCGGCCGTGTCGCGTCGTTGCGCAGTGTGAGACATCAACAGATGATGACGCACGAGAAAGGTCACCGAATCCGCGATCGTTCGTTCGAGCCGCAATCGTTCACACACGCGTTCGGCTATGCGAACACCGCGCGCCACGTGGCCCTTGCCCCGTCCCTTGCCGATGTCGTGAAGCAGCAACCCCAGATACAGCGGGGCTGCGTCTTCAATCTCGCCAAACACCCTGGCAAAGTGCGAAAGCTTCTGATCGTGTTTCATCCACAGCAGATCGAGCGCCTCAACGGCTTTCAGCAAGTGCTCGTCAATCGTGTACTTGTGATAGAAGTCGTGTTGGACAAGAAAAGTTATGTGGCCGAACTCGGGGACGAGTCGCGCCAGGAATCCTGTGTCGTGCATCTCTCGCAGAGCCGCGGATACTCGCCCCTTCGGACGCAAAATTTCCATCAGCGCTCGCGCGGCTGGCTTTGATGATCGGAAGCGTCGATCCGCCAAAGAAAGATTGTTGCGGATAGCCAGCTTCACTTCGCTGGCGAGCGGTACCCCTTCCGCCTGCGACATTTGGAAAACTTGCATCAACCTCATCGGGTCGCCGCCGAAATCAAGCGCGCCGTTTCTTGTAGAGATGCGCCCGCCTCTTATCTCGAGGCCGCCAGTCGGAGAATCCTTACCTGTGACCCCTCGGACTATCGTGAGGTAAAGATTTCCTTGTCTTACCTCGAAGCTTGGGCGGAAGCCTTTGGCTCGCCGGCGCTTTTCGTTGCGCGACTCGAACGCTCGCACTAGAAATGTTTCACAGAACTGGTGCAGCTCTCTCGCTCGCCGGTAGTAATCAAGCATCAGTCGCTCGGAAGCAAGCAGCCCGCGACGCGGCGCATAACCCAGATTCGACGCGATCAGGGGTTGAAGGTCGAGCGTCAGAAGGTCCGTCCTGCGTCCCGTCGAAAAATGAGCCTCATTACGGACGCGCATGATGAAGTCGTATGCCCGCCGCGCCGTTGAATACTCAGCGCCTGACACGTGGTCGTCGGCGCGCAGATCGTCCAGGCTCTTCGATCCGAATATCGCATTGCCAACCCATACCACCGAGTGCAGATCGCGCAAACCGCCCCCGCTCTCCTTAACATTCGGTTCCTGGAGACAGACAGTCTTGCCGAACTTCTCGTATCTGGCCTCAAGCTCGTCGGTCATCATTTTGAGGAAGGCATTTGTGTGTCGTTTGTTCTTGAAGACCGCGTCATCAAGTTCCCTGTTCAGACGTCGAAACAGGTGAGCGTTTCCGGTGACGAGTCGGGCCTCAGCCATCGCGTTGCGCGAATGCAGATCGGTGGCGGCCATCTCGACGCACTCGCTCACCGACCGGAAGCTGTGTCCGACGGTCAGCCCCATGTCCCAGAGCAGATAAAGCACCCGTTCGGTGAATTGCTTCAAGCCCTTCGACCGCCTGCCGGCGTGAAGCATCAAGATGTCGATGTCTGAATATGGCGAGAGCTCGCGCCGTCCGTAACCTCCAAGCGCCACCAGCGCGAAATCGTTCAACTCGGCGTCCCGGGGCGCCAGGTCTGATGCCGCCACGTCGCAGACCCGGCATACCACGACATCAATCAAGTGACTCCTGCCACCGGCGATTTCGCCGCCTCCCAACCCAAACCTGTGCCGGCTCTTCAGCCGCTCGCCCTCAAGTTTGAGAAACCGGCGGAACCTCTCCACCCAGGCCTCGTGATCTTTCGCCTCGCCGCCGATGGCGAGCCTCTCGTTGGCGTGCGTCACAATTTTTTCCAGGCTTATGTGCATCTCTGTTCGTTCGACACAGCTCGACCAGAGTTCGCTCCTTATTTGCTTCGCGATTAGAGCAAGGCTAGTGCCGCTGCTGACAGATTCTCGAGGCCTTGTTTTATTCCAGGATTCAGCAGCTTTTCAAAATCCATCCGCTAAAGCACCAACACGGACCTACAGATTCGTATCAAGTGCTCCCGTAAAACTACAAAATTGTCTATCAGCACGCTCCGAGATGCGAAGACGTGAAGTGGACGCTAAGAAAGGAGAACGCCTGGGTAGATCAGTTGATGGCCTCAGAAGCGGCCTCGTCCTTATCTTCGGCGGGAGTTGTTGGTCGCTGGCCTCGAAGCAGTCGCTCGGCCTGGGAGGCGATGACTTGCATGAAAGCCTGTGCCGCGTGGGAGTGTGCATTCGTGCGGCGGCGCACCATCCATAACGTGCGCTCGTGGCGAAATCCTTCCAACGGGATCACCACCAACTCGCCAGATTCGACTTCGTCTTGAACGCACATCAAAGGCGCAAACGCCAGGCCGAGATTCATTGCCACGAACTTTTTTATCGTCTCGATTGTGGCAATCTCGATCGCAATGTTGAGCGGCGTCTGAAACCTTCGGAAAGTCTCGATCACCTTGTCGCGCGAAGGTGAACGAACGTTGTGGGCGATGAAGCTTTCGGCGCCCAATTCACGAATGTGAACGCGAGGCTGACCAGCGAGCCGGTGACTTGGGCTGGCAATCAGCACCAGTTCATCGCGCATGAAAGGAGATGCTTCCAAATCGCTGTCGTCGGGCAGAAAGGATAAAAACGCAAAGTCCAGATTTCGCTGCTTGAGTTCCTGCGGGAGCCGCGCCGAAAGATGACGGAAGACTTCTATCTTTATTTTTGGATACTGCTCGCGGAAGGCGAGTATGAACCTGGGAAGAAGGTATAAGCTTGTGCTCTCGTTTGCGCCTATTCGGATTCGCCCGCCTTGAAGATTGTGAAGCTGGCCAAGGGCCGACGTCGCTTCATCACGAAGGTTAAGCAGGCGTTTGGCGTACTCGTAAAGCACCTCGCCGCTATCCGTCAACGCATAAGCGTTGCGGTTCGAGCGATCAAACAGCGGCGCGCCCAGCTCCTGCTCCAGCTTGCGCAGCGACATGCTGAGCGCCGGCTGGGTGCGAAACATCCGTTGGGCTGCTTTATGAAAGCTGCCTTCCTCGACCATCGCAACGAACATTTCGAGTTGCATCAAGTCCATAGTATCAATCGCTAAAGGATCGGACCGGCTCGAGATCCTGCAAAGCGGCAGCCGCCGGCTGTTCATCGACGAAGTGCAGCCACGCTCGGTAGCGGGTGTCACGACCGTACGCGGCGGCGAAAAACGCTTGCTGAATCGCTTCAGTGACGCGCCCGCGCGATCCGCTGCCGATCTGTTTGCCGTCAATCTCGCGTATCGGCGTGACCTCTGCGGCTGTGCCGGTAAAGAATGCTTCGTCAGCGGCAAGCAGATCCTCGAGTTTCAGCGTTCCAACCTCAACCTCATAGCCGAGATCACGGGCTATTGTTATCACTGCGTCTCGCGTGATGCCCAGCAGAATAGAAGAGCGTTCGTCGTTGGTCAACAGACGACCGTCGCGAACAATGAACAGGTTCTCGCCTGATCCCTCGGCGATGTTACCGTCCGCATCGAGCAGCAACGCCTCGTCATAACCCCACTCAACCGCCTCGCGCACCGCGAGCATGGAATTAAGGTACCCGCCGCAGCCTTTCGCGGTCGTCGGAATCATTCGCGAGTGAAACTTGGTCCACGAAGAAACCGTCACGCGCACCCCCGTTTCAAGCCCTTCGTCACCGAGGTACGGAGCCCAGGGCCACGTGAGGATCACTACCTCAACGGGGCAGTCGCGCGGGTGCACGCCGAGGCTCGAGCTGCCGTAATAGCAGATCGGTCGCACATAACAGCTTCTGAAGCCGTTGCGAAGAATTACCGTCGCGGTCGCTTCTGCGAGCTCCTCTCGGTTATAAGGAATCTCAATTCCGTAGACGGCAGCCGACGCGTAGAACCGGTCGAGGTGCGCGTCAATTCGAAAGACCGCCGGCCCGTCAACAGTGTCGTAACAGCGCATCCCTTCGAACACTCCGCTCCCGTAGTGAAGCGCGTGCGCCGACACGTGCACTGTCGCGTTGCTCCAATGCGTGAGAGCGCCGTTCATCCATACCCAATCCGTTTTATCAAATGACAAAGCCTTGCTCCTTTGGAAAAGACTTAACCACAAAGACACAAAGTCACAAAGAAGTCGGAAGAACTTTATGGCTTTGTGCCTTTGTGGTTAATCATCCCTCGCTCCCAATCATGCTACAACAGCGCATACTGAGGCTCGCCCGCTTCGGCGTTCTCGCCTCGACGGGTTTTCAAGAGCTTGTAATTGATCGCGTCCGAAAGCGCCTGCCAGCTTGCTTCGAGGATGTTGTCGGACACGCCGACAGTGCTCCACGAGTCTTGCGCATCCTGACTCTGCACGAGCACGCGCACCTTGGCGGCGGTAGCCTTGTCGGCATCAAGCACGCGAACTTTGTAGTCGCTCAGGTGAACATCACTCAGGCATTCGAAGGCGTTGCCGAGAGCCAGCCGAAGCGCCCTATCGAGCGCGTGAACGGGTCCGCAACCCTCGGCAGTAGCTTGATTGATCTCGCCGTTAAGCGATACGGTCACCGTCGCTTCCGATCTCAGCAAGCCGGCCGAGTCTCGCTCGGTCGCCACGCGATAGTTTTCCAACCTGAAGAATTCTTGGTAATTGCCGAGGGCCTCTTCGAGCAGCAGTTTTACCGAGCCTTCGGCTGCCTCGAACTGAAAGCCTTCGTGCTCGAGCTGCTTGATTCGGCTTACAACCGAACGCAGTCTATCGCCCCCGCCGCTCACGTCAAGACCCATCTCGGCCGCCTTGTAAAGCATGTTGCTCTTGCCCGAAAGGTCCGAAACCAGCACGCGGCGTCCGTTGCCGGTCAGTTCCGGGTCAACGTGTTCATAAGTCGAAGGGTCGCGCATCACCGCGCTAACGTGAATCCCGCCCTTGTGGGCGAATGCGCTGCGGCCAACGAATGGGAGATCGCTGCGCTGCGGCAGATTCGCAAGCTCGGCGGCAAAACGAGAGACCTCAGTCAAATGCGCGAGTCGTTCTCGACCGATCGTCTGATGACCGAGTTTCAACTCGAGAATCGAAATAACGGAACATAGATTGGCGTTACCGCATCGCTCGCCGTAGCCGTTAATTGTTCCCTGAACTTGCGCGGCTCCCCGCTCGACGGCCGCAATTGAATTCGCCACCGCGAGATCGGAATCGTTGTGCGCGTGAATCCCGATCGGGACAGCAACTCTTGCTCCCACAAGATCGACCACCTCCGCGAGCCGGCTCGTCATTGATCCGCCGTTTGTGTCGCACAGCACAATCCAGTCAGCGCCGCCGCGCTCGGCGGCAAGCAAAGTCTCGATCGCATAATCGGGCCGGGCTGCGAAACCGTCGAAAAAATGTTCCGCGTCGTAGATGACCTCACGCCCTCGTGATTTAAGATAGGCGACTGATGCCGCAATCAATTCGAGGTTTTGTTCGAGCGAGATGCCGAGTGCTTTTTTAACGTGCAAGTCCCACGTCTTGCCGAATACCGTAACCGTTGGCGTTTCGGCTTCAATGAGAGCTTTCAAATTCGGGTCATCCTCTGCGCGGTTTCGCGGATGACAGGTGCTGCCGAAAGCAGCCAGCCGCGCCCGGTTGAAATTCATGTAGCGCGCTCTGGCGAAGAACTCCGCATCCTTAATATTCGAGCCGGGCCACCCGCCTTCGATGTAATCGACGCCAAGCTCATCGAGCTTGCGTGCCATCATTAATTTGTCTTCGACAGAAAACGAGACGCCTTCCCCCTGCGTGCCGTCCCTGAGTGTTGTGTCGTAAATCTTGATCTTCATAAGTCACCGGCAGGCAGGACACCTGCGCTCCCAGCTCAATGCGACGCAGAGACAAGCGGCATCGCCTCTGTTGCTACGATCTCCTCGGGTTCGGCGCTCGATTGTGCGGCTGTAACTCCTTGCGTGACGACCTTCCAAAATAGGCGTCGGTAATGGTCCCAGTGCCAGAGCACGTCGCGAGCGCGAAGGCTTCCGGTCAGCTCCAGATGACGCTGGATCAGCCGGCGCAGCTCCTGCTCATCCGAAATGCCGACCGGCTCAATAGTCACAAGCTCGTGATTGCAGTGTCGCTTGAAATTCTCGTTTAAATCGAGGGCATACGCCACGCCGCCGGTCATGCCTGCAGCAAAGTTGCGGCCCGCTTCTCCAAGAACGACGACCGCGCCAGCGGTCATATATTCGCAACCGTGATCGCCTACCCCTTCGACGACAGCCGTCGCGCCGCTGCTTCTGACAGCAAAGCGCTCACCCGCGCGACCCGCCGCGAACAGCGCGCCGCCTGTTGCCCCATACAATACCGTGTTGCCGATGATGACGTTCTGAGACCAATCATACGTGGCTTCATCGGGCGGGCGGATGATGATTTCTCCGCCGCTCATCCCCTTTCCGACGTAGTCGTTAGCCTCACCGATGAGCGTGAGCCTCATTCCAGAAACGGTAAATGCGCCGAAGCTTTGACCGGCAGCGCCGCTGAAATTCAGATCGATGGTTCCGTCTGCGAGACCTCGGTCCCCATACCGATAGGCGATCTCGCCGGCAACGCGAGCGCCTATTGCTCGATGCGTGTTTCTGATCTTAAAAGAGAGGGCGATTGGTTTGGCCTTCGCAACTGCCCTGGCAGCAGTTCTGTAAACACGCTCGTTCAGCGAATCTTCCTCGCGATTCAACCATTGCTGTGTGTAGTGACGCGGCCGGTCTTCCGTCGTATCTCGAGCGACAATCGGAAGCAGCGCGAGCTTCGCGCCTCTGGGCAATTCGACACTTGTCTTTTCCGTCAGCAGCTCGCTTCGCCCAATGATCTCGTTAAGCGCGCGGAAGCCGAGTCGCGCAAGTAGCTCGCGAACTTCTTGGGCCACGTTCAGGAAATAGTCGATTACCATCTCGGGCCGCCCGCTGAACCTCTCGCGCAAGTTCGGCGCCTGAGTTGCGATGCCGACCGGGCAAGTGTTCAAGTGACATTGACGCGCCATCACGCATCCGAGCGACGCCAGCGCCGCCGAAGCAAAACCAAATTCTTCCGCGCCGAGCATCGCCGCGATCACGACGTCGCGTCCGGTCTTAAGCCCGCCGTCGACACGCACGCGAACTCGTCCACGCAGATCGTTCATCACAAGCACTTGCTGTGCTTCTGCCAGTCCCAGCTCCCACGGCGATCCGGCGTTCTTGATCGAGCCGAGCGGAGAAGCTCCCGTGCCTCCGTCGTGCCCGGAGATGTGCACTACGTCCGCGTGTGCCTTCGCGACCCCGGCGGCGACCGTGCCGACTCCGGCTTCAGAAACCAGCTTCACGGCCACGCGAGCGCGAGGATTGATTTGCTTCAGGTCGTAGATCAGTTGCGCGAGGTCTTCGATCGAGTAGATGTCGTGGTGAGGCGGCGGAGAAATCAGTGTGACGCCCGGCACCGAGTGACGAATGGCAGCAATCTCGGCGGTGACCTTGTGACCGGGAAGCTGACCGCCTTCTCCCGGCTTCGAGCCTTGCGAGATTTTTATTTCGAGTTCTTCAGCCGACACCAAGTATCCCGGCGTGACGCCGAAGCGCGCCGAAGCTACTTGCTTGATGTTGCTGTTCGCCCAATCGCCGTTTTCTCGTCGGTGGTAACGAGCGTGATCCTCGCCACCTTCTCCGCTGTTGCTCTTTGCGCCGAGGCGATTCATTGCAATTGAGAGCGTCTCGTGTGCCTCGCGTGACAGCGCGCCGTGCGACATGCCTGAAGTGGAAAAGCGCCGGGCAATCTCTTCAACCCGCTCAACTTCTTCTAGCGGAATGGGCGTGCCGGAACGAAACTCAAGTAGATCGCGCAACGCGACGGGAGGTCGGCTTTCGACTTGATCGGTGTAGCGCTTGTAATGTTCTGGGTCGCGGCTTTTGATCGCCTTGTGAAGCGCGCGAAACACCTCAGGGTTGAAGCTGTGATATTCACCACCGGTGCGATAGCGATAGTAACCAGCGTCTTCGAGTTGAGGCTGCTCGCCTGAACCGAACGCCACTTCGTGAAATCGCATCATGTCGCGAGCGATCTCCCGCAGCCCGACGCCGCCGATGCGCGACGGTATGCCTGTGAAATATCGTCGCACGAGATCATCATCGAGACCGATGGCTTCAAAGACCTGGCCGCCGCAGTAGCTCGCGACTGTGGCAATGCCCATCTTCGCCATGATCTTGAGCAGCCCGTTTTCGACCGCTGTCTTGTAATTGCGGAGCGCGCCCGCTTCGCTCATCCTGCGACGACGGACTTCGCTTGCGACGATTTCGAACGCGAGATATGGATTTATGGCGTTCGCGCCGTTTCCGATCAGGCAAGCGAAGTGATGATCTTCTCTCGCGTCGCCCGTCTCCGCGACGATGCTTGCCTTCATTCGCTTGCCTTCTTTTATCAGGCGATGATGCACGGCGCTCACGGCAAGCAGCATCGGAATGGGCGCTTGAAAGCGGCTGGCGCCGCGGTCGCTCATTATCAAGATGCTAACGCCTTCTTCGACGGCTTCCAGCGCCTGCTCGCACAAAGCATCGAGGACTTGTTCCAACGCCTGATCTCCGCCGCGCTTGCCGTAGAGCGTCGCCAAAGTCACAGAACGAAAACCGTGGACATCCCCGCGCCGCAACCAGCCAAGCTCAGAGTCGGTGAGTATCGGGCTGTGCAACTTGATCAGTCTCGCATGCGAACTTGTTTCCTCAAGCAAGCTTTGGCGCGGCCCTATCAGCATTTCAAGCGACATCACGGTTCGCTCGCGTATCGAGTCGATTGCGGGATTCGTGACCTGCGCAAAGCGCTGCTTGAAGTATGTGTAAAGTGACCGCGGCTTGGTTGACAACACCGAAAGCGGCGTGTCGTCTCCCATCGAGCCCACTGGCTCTTTCCCGTCGCCATACATCGGCTGCATCAGAAGCTTCACGTCTTCAAGCGTGTATCCAAAGCACTTCATTCGCGTAGTGAGATCATCTTCATCGAACGCGGCTGCGCTGCTCACATCGAGATCCCTGGGACCCGAAATCATCCGCGTGCGGACCCAGTGGCGGTAGGGCCTACGCCTGGCCCGTTCGAGCTTTATCCCTTCGTCGCGCAAGAGCACCCCGCGCTCGACATCGACGACGATCATCCGACCCGGACCGAGCCTGCCTTTCTCCGTGATCTTGTCGGGAGGCCAATCGATGGCGCCGGCTTCGCTCGCCATGATAATCAGTCCATCGCTGGTTATCTCGTACCGAGCGGGTCGAAGGCCGTTGCGATCGAGGGCCGCGCCGACAAAGCGCCCGTCGCTGAACGCAAGCGCCGCCGGGCCGTCCCAAGGCTCAGTGAGACAAGCCGCATAATCGTAGAAGCCGCGCAGCGCCGGATCCATGCCCGGCGAGTTCTCATGCGCCTCGGGCACGAGCATCATCAACGAGTGCGGCAGGTCGCGCCCGCTTCTTACAAGCAGCTCCAGCGCGTTGTCGAGACTCGCCGAATCGGAGCCTTCTTCCCAGATGACGGGCTTCAAGTGATCGACGCCAAGCTCTGCTTCACGGGCTCGCATCCAGTTGCGGTTTGATGTAAGGGTGTTGATCTCGCCGTTGTGCGCCAGCAGTCGAAACGGTTGCGCGAGAAACCAGTTTGGGAAGGTGTTGGTGGAGTATCGCTGATGAATCACCGCGAGCGCAGTTTCAAAATCGGGATCGCTCAGGTCTTGGTAAAAAGGTTTAAGTTGCGTTCCGACGAACAGGCCCTTGTAAACTATTGTGCGGCTCGACAGCGACGGAATATAAAAGTCTTCGATCTTGGTTGCGGCCTGTTCGATTTCCTTTCTGACTAGGTACAGAGTTCGCTCGTAGTCATCAGCCCCCGAGCGTCCACGGCCGATTATGACTTGCTCGATGAGCGGCGCGGTCGCTGCCGCCTTTGCGCCAAGCGCCTCCTGGTTTACGGGCGCTCTTCTCCAGCCGATAACAACCAGACCATGACGTTCAAGTACTCGCTCGACAATCTTCCTGCAGGCGGTTGCGGCGGACTGATCCTCACCCGGAAGAAACAGCATGCCAACAGCTAAATCGTAGGGATCAAGAAAATCCTGGCCGAGCCTTTCAACTTCGCGCAGAAGTAGCTTGCGTGGAATCTGGGTCAGCACGCCCGCGCCGTCGCCGGTTTTGCCGTCGGCGTCCACTGCGCCCCTGTGCGCAAGATTAGACAGCGCATCGAGTGCAGTTTCGAGCACACCGTGGCTCACTCTGCCTGAGATATCGGCTACAAACCCGACGCCGCAGGAGTCATGCTCAAACCGTGGATCGTAAAGCGAAGTTTGAGGAACATCGTCTTTCATTTCTCGTCCTTGCGTTTGAACCTCAAAGCTTGCCAGGCAATTCGTCGGTGAATATGAATGTCTTTCATACTGCCCAAAGACAATCATTCGGGTCCGAATGAATGAATCGGTCTTCCCCGGTGACCCAATCAAGTCGAGACGGCGTGCAGATGTCTATCGCGACCGTGTCTTCGAGCGTTTCCGACGAGTGTTCGACGCCGGGCGGAATAGCGAGCATCTGATTGTCCTTCAGCGTCACAGCGCCGTCGGGCAGATAGAACCGCCACGCTCCTTTGAGCACTATGATCACTTCTTCGCTGTCGTGACTGTGCGGTTGCGTAACCGAATACTGTTTGACCTCGACTCTTGCGACCATCAGGTTCTCACACCGAACCAGTTTGCGGTTGTAAAGCTCTGAGATTTCCTCAGGCTTCATCTTGTTCCAATCGTAAAAGCCCATGACTTCACCTCTTCTTTTTGGTCAAAGGGACGAAAGGACGTAAAGGACGAAAGGGACCAAGAGGAAAGTCGTTTTAGTCCTTTTGTTCGGTCGTCACTTTGGTCCTTTTCGTCCTTTTGGTCATTTTGGTTCCTTGCCGATCTCTAATTTTTCGCCTTGTCCACCAGGCGGTTTTCCTTAAGCCACGGCATCATCCCACGCAATTGCTTGCCGACTTCTTCAATCTGGTGGCTCTGCGCCTGTCGTTCAAGCTCGCGAAAGTGCGGCTTGCCCGCTTCGTGCTCGGCCATCCACTCGTTGGCAAAGCTGCCCGACTGAATGTCTTCCAGCAACCCTTTCATCTTCGCTCGCACGGCGCCGTCAATCAGCCTCGGACCGCGAGTAAGATCGCCATACTCTGCCGTGTTCGACACCGAGTAACGCATATCGGCGATGCCGCCCTGGTAGATCAGATCGACTATTAGCTTCAGCTCGTGGAGGCACTCGAAGTAAGCCATCTCAGGGGCATAACCCGCTTCGACCAACGTCTCGAAGCCGGCTTGTATGAGCGAGGTCACTCCGCCGCACAGCACCGCTTGCTCCCCGAACAAGTCGGTTTCGGTCTCTTCTTTGAAGGTAGTTTCGAGTATGCCCGCTCGACCGCCGCCGATGGCCGACGCATATGCGATTGCAACTTGACGAGTGTTGCCGCCTGGGTCTTGATGGACCGCAACGAGGCAGGGCACCCCTCTCCCCTGTATGAATTCGTGGCGTTCGAGATGGCCGGGCGCTTTCGGCGCGACCATAAAGACGTTCACGTGTTCCGGAGGCACGATCTTCTTGAAATGAATCGAAAACCCGTGCGCGAACGCCAAATAATTTCCCGGAAGCAGGTTAGGCGCGACCTCTTTTTGATAGATCTTCGGCGCGAGTTCGTCAGGCACGAGCATCATCACGATGTCGCCGTTGAACGCCGCTTCGGCCGTATCTTGGACTACAAGACCGGCTGCTTCAGCTTTGGCTCGTGAAGGGCTGTCCGGTCTCAAGCCTACAATCACGTCGCAGCCAGAGTCCCTTAGGTTGTTCGAATGCGCGAATCCCTGGGCGCCGTAACCTATGATCGCGATCTTCTTTCCTTTGAGATACGACAGATCAGCGTCCTTGTCATAATAGACTTTCATTGTTCCTCCAGTACCTACATGGCCATCGCCTCTTCGCTCAGCTCATCAGCCGTTGTTTCGGAGAGTCTCGCGATCGCGACCGCACCGGTCCGAACGATCTCGCGTATGCCCAGCGGCTTGAGCAGCTCGATGAACGCGCTTACCTTGTTCCAATCTCCGGTCGCTTCGATGATGATTCCGTCGTTTGATACATCCACGACCTTCGCGCGAAAGATTCCGACCAAGCTCAACACTTCCTGGCGTTCTGGACCCGGTTCGGCCTTCACATTGATTAGAACCATCTCGCGCTCGATGTGTCGGAATTCGGTCATGTCCACGACTTTCAGCACTCGAATCTGTTTGTCGAGTTGACGAGTGATCTTCTCGATAGTCTCGTCATCACCGGTAGTCACCAACGTCATGCGCGACACGCCGTGGTCGAGCGTTTCTGCGACCGTGAGCGTTTCGATGTTGTAGCCTCGCGCGCTGAACAAGCCCACTATGCGCGACAGCTCTCCGAAACGGTTCTCAACCAGAATCGAAAGTGTGTGCCTCATCCCAGCACCATCTCCTTGAGCCCGGCGCCGGCCGGAACCATCGGGAACACGTTCTCCTCTTCAGCGACGAGTATGTCCATCACCACAACGCCCGGCGTTGCAAGCCCCCGCTCGAGCACGCTCCGGAGCTGGTCGGGTTTTGTGGCCCTGAGACCAGTAGCGCCGTATGCTTCGGCGAGCTTCACAAAATCGGGTAGCCATTCCATGTTCACGTGAGAATAAGCCCGGTCGTAGAGCAAGTCTTGCCACTGTCGCACCATGCCAAGATAGTTATTGTTCATCACGACGATCTTGACGTTGGTCTTGTACTGGACCGCGGTAGCAAGCTCCTGCGCAGTCATCTGAAATCCGCCGTCACCGACAAACGCAATCACCTGACGTCCCGGGTAAGCTATCTGCGCGCCAAGCGCAGCCGGGAACCCGAATCCCATCGTACCCAGACCTCCCGAGGTTATCGATTGGCGTGGGCCGTTGAAGGGATAATACTGCGCCAGCCACATCTGGTGCTGGCCCACGTCGGTGGAAACAATCGCGTCGCCGTTGGTCAGCCGATAAAGTTCCTGAATCAAGTGTTGCGGCATTATCACTTGATCCGAATTTTGGAACGTGAGAGGCGCATGTTGCTTCCACTCGTCGATCTGCTTCCACCAAAGGGCGAGTCGCTCGGCACTCGACGCACAAGCCTCTTCAGGCAACAAATCAAGCATTTGTTGAGTGACAGTCTTCGCATCGCCGGCGACCGGCACTTCAACTCGCCGATTCTTATTAATCGAGCTCCGGTCGACATCGACGTGCACGACTTCGGCATGCGGCGCGAACTTATTGAGCGCGCCGGTCACTCGGTCATCAAAACGGACGCCGATCGCCACAATCAGATCGGATTCCGAGATCGCCATATTCGCCCAGTAAGTCCCGTGCATCCCGAGCATCCCTAGCGAGAGCGGATGGCCGGACGGAAAACAACCCAGACCCATCAGCGTCGGCGTCACCGGCAGCGACAGTCTTTCGGCGAGTTCGAGCAACTCTTGCGAGCCGTTCGAGTGAATGACTCCGCCGCCGACATACAGGATTGGCCGTTGCGCGTTGCACATCTTGTCTACGGCACGCTCGACCTGGATGACATCCCCGCGCGAGTTTGGGCGATAACCTGGAAGGCGGACGTGCTCAGGGTAAAAGAAAGGTGTGTTTTCTGCCGTGACATCCTTCGGAATGTCAACAAGCACCGGGCCCGGTCGGCCCGTGCTCGCTATGTAAAATGCTTCCTTAATGATTTCGGCCAGATCGCGAACATCTTTCACAAGGTAGTTGTACTTTGTGCACGGCCGCGTGATGCCGACCGTGTCGGCTTCCTGAAATGCGTCCGAGCCAATGACCTTTCTTGGGACCTGTCCGGAGATGACAACCAGCGGCGTCGAATCCATGAAAGCATTGGCGATGCCAGTTACCGAGTTTGTCGCGCCCGGCCCTGATGTGACCAGCGCTACGCCGACTTTGCCGGTAGCCTTGGCGTAGCCTTCGGCCATATGGATAACGCCCTGCTCATGCCGGCAAAGAACGTGCTTAAGCCGATCCTGCACTCTCCACAGCTCATCGTAGATGTGAAGCACCGCGCCGCCGGGATAGCCGAAGATTGTATCCACGCCCTCCTTGATCAGCGCCTCGCACACGATTCGGGCGCCGCGCATCGGTTGCGCGGTCTCTTCGACGCCGGGAGGTTTCACCATCTCTTTAACGACTGTCGCCATCTGCCTTCTCCTCCGATTCCTCTTGAAGCGCTTGTCTCATTGTTAGTTTTTTTGCTCCTAAGAACTGAAAAGGCCATCATCCGTTTGCTTTTGGATGATGGCCTCGCTCGAACCTAATTGCGCTTGACCATCATCCGCCGCTATCAAGCAGAATAATGCTGATTACAATAACGATAACTATCACGGAGGACTTAGCGAGAACGCGGACAACGCCCGAAACGGCTCTGCTGCCCCAAACCAGGTGATTTATCCGCGAAGCGAGTGAATCTGTACTCATGGGTCTATTGTAGATACCACGATTACGGTTTAGCGGGCAAGAATAAAATTCTTATCAATTCATAAATGAAGCTTAACCCGAGCGGCTGAGAGAGCTCCGCGGTCTGTTACCTTTGTCCGTCGGCAGAATTCGACGCTCCAGCTCCATGGGAAGAGTTGCGGAATCGCTCGAACTCACGCGCAACCGCAAGACCCGCTTCGTGAGCGCGCTTCGTCTCGAAACTTCCGTCCGCGTGCCGGTAAACACAGCTACCACTGATCGAGGCAAGGGTCCTTAGATCCAAGCCCTCGATTTGCTCGAGCGCGTGCTCGAACTCGTGTCCGATTATCTCGGCGTAAGAGCTTGGCGCTCTTGGCACGGTGATCAGCATTCTGATATCGATGCGGCCATAGGCGTATCGCGTGACGAGAGAAACAGCCAGGCAGTGGTCATAAACGAGGCTTGGAACGAGCTCGATGACAATGTGCAGTAGTGGAGCATTGCGCACCTTAGAGCATTGTCGCCTGAATGTCACCGAGCGCTCTATCAACTCGCTGAGAAGCGGGCGAATCATCTCTGCTGCAAAAACGTTTGAGGGAAGATCAAATTCATGAATGGCCGATGCGTTAGCGCGAGCCTTCAGATCTTCAACATTCTGTTCCAAGGCGAAGCTCGATGAAAAAGCGGTGGATGTCGTCGAAGCGAAAATGAATGCAACAAACAAGGCGCGAGAAATCCAATGATTAGTTGATCTCTTCACAAGAGCTCCTCATATTGAAATGAACCTGCTGCGCAATCGCGGGAGCAACGCGGGTTCCGCCAGCGCTGAAAAACCTGCCAGGATCGATAACTTCTTTGCGCTGTACGGAGATAATGGATTTCTTCAGGGCGGAGCCAGGCACATCCCCGGTGGGCGATTTCAACAATCCTGTAATCGAATGAATGGGCGGACTGACAAAGCTGCGGAAACTTTTCGGTCCGCAGGAAGAATGTGAGCCTCGACGGGTAAGAAGTTCACATCAATTTCACAGGAACGACAATTGCGCGCTCAAGGCTGACGCTCTCGGAGCGTGTCGTTGACTGTATCCAAATTCTATGTCCGGAAGGAGAAGGAGTTTGTTTGAGGCGCAGATTTCGACCTTTTTTAAGGCCGACAATTATGTCGGTTTTGTTGGATAATGACCACACTCCTGTAGTAGAGTCTTCCTGACAATTTCGGCGATTCGGATTTGCATGGACGTTCAAACAGGCGAAGTAAGAAAACTGACAACGCTGGTTGAGGTCAGCCAGGCGCTTTCAGGCACGCTCAATCTCAAGGCCGCGCTTCATCGGGTTCTCGAGATACTCGAGCGCCACCACGGGATCGTTCGCAGCGCGGTTACCTTATTGGACGAGAAGTCCGGTGAGCTGCACATCGAAGCGGCCAACAGCCTGAGCACAGACGGGCTGCGCGCGCGATACAAGCTCGGCGAGGGGATCACGGGCCGAGTCGTCGAGAGCGGCAAGCCGGTTGTGGTGCCTCAGATCAGCAAGGAGCCGCTCTTTTTGAACCGCGCCGCTCAGCGAAAGGAGCTCGGCAACCAGGAGCTGACCTTTGTCTGCGTCCCGATCATTTTGAATCGCAAGCCGGCGGGCGCGCTCGGCGTCGACCTACGCTTCAAAAAGGACCGCGATTATGATCGTTCGGCTAAATTCTTGCGCGTCGTGGCTTCGATGATCGCGCAAGCGTTAAAGGTTCAGCGACTAGTCGACGAGGAGCGCCAACGACTACTCGACGAAAACATCCATCTGCGCCAGGAACTCAAAGAGCGTTATGACTTCTCAAATATCATCGGCAACAGCGGACCGATGAGGCAGGTCTACGAACAGGTCGCTCAAGTTGCGGGCACCAGCACTACCGTGCTGGTGCGCGGCGAGTCTGGAACGGGGAAGGAACTGATCGCTCACGCGATTCACTACAACTCGCCGAGAGCGAAGAGGCCCTTCATCAAGGTCAGCTGCGCCGCGCTGCCCGACCCTTTGATCGAGTCCGAGTTGTTCGGTTATGAGAGAGGGGCTTTCACTGGCGCGCAGACCAGAAAGAAGGGCCGCTTCGAGATGGCCGAGAGTGGCACGCTTTTTCTGGACGAAGTCGGGGACTTGAATCTCTCGACCCAGGTGAAACTGCTGAGAGTGCTGCAAGAGAGGGAGTTTGAGAGATTGGGTGGCACTGAGACGACCAAAGTCAACGTGAGGCTGATCGCCGCCACGAATAAAGATCTCGAGAAGGCGATGTCTGAAGGAGGGTTCCGCGAGGACCTCTATTACCGACTCAACGTGTTTACGATATTCGTGCCGCCGCTCAGGGAGCGCAAACCTGACGTGATGCTTCTGGCGGATTATTTCCTGGAGAAATACGCTCGCGAGCACAGCAAAAACATCAAGCGGATATCAACTCCGGCGATCGACATGCTGATGAATTATCACTGGCCGGGCAACGTGAGGGAGCTTGAAAATACTCTTGAGCGCGCCGTTTTGGTTTGTGACGGAAATGTGATACACGGCCATCACTTGACCCCGACTCTGCAGACCGCCGCCGCCAGCGGCACCGTCACCAGACTGTCGCTCTCTGCTGCAGTTGAAGCGTACGAAAGAGACCTGATTCAAGATGCGCTCAAGACCACGCGAGGCAACCGCGCACGGGCGGTCAAACTTCTGGATACCACCGACCGGATCCTCGCGTACAAAGTCAAAAAGTACGGCATAGATTCCAAGCGATTTCGCTGAGCCACAATTTTGTCCTCAAGCAGCTAGACACTTACAATTTTGTCGAATAGCGAGCTGTTGTGTGCCGCCGTCGTCTTCGGAAAGGCCCGGTTTAAGACACTTTTACAGATCGCGCCGATTGGCATATCGTTTGCCCTGATCGCGCTGTGATTGAGTCTGCCAGCGAGGACAACACGATGAAACAATACGGGAACCTGATGTCGTTTCTGCTCCACCACCGAGAGCGATTCTCTACCGAAGAAGAGTTTCGACGATTCATAAAGGAGTCACTGGGCGCCCTTTCGCGAGACGTGCGAGATTTCGGAGTAGAAATCTCCGTTAGGCCGGATGTGCTCAATCCGCGACGCAGCACCCGCGACTGGAATCATTTGATTCTTGGGTGCGAATAAGCGGCAAGAAACCCTGCCGACTGGACCGGTTCCCCCGCCACCGGCTCCTCGCGTCTGTCCTTACGTGACTAAACTTTGGTGCGATATAATGCAGCGCCAATGTCGAGCGCTGTCAAAACGAGAGCAGATCGGCCCGCTTTGCTCCTGCGATCGCTCGCGTCAGCTTTTCTCGTGATCGCATTAATCACACCGCTGATCGCCTTCAGTTCAAGCGCTAACGCCGGATTAGACCGGCGCTGGGCGCGTCGTCAAATTGACTGTGGCTATGACCCCCAAGGCGCCTGGGACGAGCTGAGCTATCACAAGCTTCACACACTCCGACGCAACAGCCTACAAAACTCCGCTCTAATGGGCGCCCAAGCTGCGCAGACCGGCCCACTGCCTCGAGATTTCGGTGATCTCTCGGTTTGGGAGGATGACGGCACAGTCGTCATTCCACCAAACAGCTTCAGCTTGAAAAACAGCTCGGTGCTTTTCACGCCCGACGGTGACGGCTACCAACTCTCGACGGGCGGCATCGGGTTCAGTCCTGATTTCGGATCCAGAATTGGATATTTCCTAATAGGCGAGAACAAGCTCGGCGACTTCGACAACGGCTACCGCGACGTGCAGCTTGCCGGGCCACAGTTTCCGTTCTTCGGAGTCAACTACGACACGATTTACATCGGTACTAACGGTTACATAACGTTCACACAGGGTGACACAAGCGCCCGCATATCGCCCTCGGCGCTTGCAAGCGATCTGCCGCGTATTGCTCCTTTGTGGGCCGACCTGGAGTTTAACGATTCCGGGAGCATCTATTTCAATCGCCTCGATGGACGTTATTTGATTACGTGGGCGAACGGGGGCCAGCCCTCCTACAACGGCAGCAGCACTTTTCAGGCAGCGCTCTACGATGACGGGCGAATCGCTTTCGTCTACAAGAAGGTGAAGGTGCACGCTGCGCTCGTCGGCATTTCGCCGGGCCATTCAACTGCCGATCCTCAGCCGGTCGATTTCGCAGACCCGCCTGCGGAAAGAATGAACGGCGCGGTGTTCGAAACGTTCGCCAAGCAGAAGCGGCTGGACCTGCCGGCTCTTATGCGCGCCTTCTACCGCGCGCATTCGGACAGCTTCGACACGGCGTTGGTGTGGACTGATTTTGACTTCGACAACGGCGCTGGCGTCGCGCATTCGTTCAACGTCAGGAATGACATTGGCGGAATCGGCATCGCGAAGTTTGATCGCGGTTCAGCTTATGGAAGTCCATCGAAGCTTTCTACCGTGATAACGATCGGAAACGCGGCCGATTGGCCGTCAAATCCCGAAGCGATTGCCGCCGGGTTGAACTCGGCGATAAGCATCGTGTGCCACGAGCAGGGCCACCGCTGGCTGGCCTACATCCAATTCGACATCGATGGGGAGACGAAGGACGATTTGCTCGGCCGCGAGAACGCGCACTGGAGTTTTCTGACGGACACGCGCACGAACGGCGACGGGACCTTCTCGTCGCTGATGGAAGGCAACGCCTGGCGCGACGCCGGGGCCGGAACGCTTACCACGATTGAATCGGAGGTGAACTATTTCACGCCACTCGATCAGTACTTGATGGGCCTGCGCTCGGTTGATGAAGTTGGAGATATTCCTTACCTGTTGACGGACCCGCAATTGAAACAAGCGCTTCGCGAAAAATCTCCCGTTTCGGGCTTTTCGACGACCGCAATGCGGAAGACCACAAATGTAGCTCAGATCGTCGCGCACGAAGGGCTGCGAATCCCGGACGTGACCGCTGCGCCGAAATCGTTTCGCATCGCTTTTATTCTAGTCGAAGAGCGAGGCTCGGCACTCTCGAGCGCGACCCTCGAAAAGATCGCTCGCTACCGTGATTCGCTTGTAAGTTATTTCTCGCTGGCAACGGGGAGACGCGCCTCACTGAACGCGTCGCTGAAGGACTGATCGACTGTTATTCTTCGGATGCCAGGATCGTTCTGCCCGACCGATCAGGTTTCGTCCTATTCCGCCCGATCACTTTGATCTTGACCTGGCGCCTGCCAAACTGCATTGCCTCTTTGCGCGTCGGGACATATACATCGACTTTGCGGCCCTTTATCAGACCGCCCGTATCCATCACCGTGTAAATACCGGTGTAGGATCCGGCGCGCAAGTGTACCACGGTTCCAATTGGTAGCACTCGAGGATCGGCGGCGATTATTCCCGGGCGCACGCCGACACCGGACGCGGTGCGGCCGCTCAAACAATACGCGGTCGCGTCGAAATCAATGAGCGCGCCTTCGACGGAATCTACCTCAACAACCTCAACTGGTATGCTTCGCGCGTTGTTTCTACCGGCATTGATTCTCCCGGCGGGCATTTTGTCTGCGGCAACCTTTTCCGCGTCTATCTCGAGCTTCATCAACTCTGTGCTGGCGGCTACGATCGAGTTCGGCACTGATGCGCGCTTGGCCGTTACCGCCTCCCCAGCGTCGGGCAGCTCTTTGAACGACCCGGGTATCTCGAGAACGTTGGGAGTTGCCGGATCATCCGCCGCGTAGGCCGTCTGAAGCAGTCCAGAGAGCGAAATTAGCAACACTGAACTAACGAGTAGGATCGGGGTTCTGGCTTTTGAGAGAGCGATTGATGAGGCGCGACCAATGGAGCGGGGAAAGCGGAGGGGGCTTTTCCACTCAGCAATACGAACTTCAAAATTCACTCCTGCGCGCTTCATAGCGGAGGCCCAGTATATCACGCGAAAAGTGAAGTCAAGAGAGGCTGAATCTGTTTTCGTTCGATTGATTCAATCGCGGGCTCGATTACTTGCGTGGTCAGGAGGCTTAGCGCGAGTCTTGCGATTTTCTTGCGTTTCCCGCAGTTTCTGTAAGTGTTGCAACGAAGATTCGGCGCTTCATTGAGCAAACTTGTCTCTAGCTGAGCGGAACGGCCTGGCCGGCTTGCACCCAAATGTGTTCCCACAAAAACAAGCCAGCGAGCGCCGATAGTGAAGTAAGAATTGCTACCGGCTCGTACTGCGCCCAGCCGCTCGCGAGCGCCAGAAGTGGCATGAACAAGCCGATGATTACCGCGCCACCCCAGAACATCTTGCGGAAGATGCCTCTGGTTATCAGTCGAACGGCGCGCGCTCGTTCGACGTTCTCTTCGGGCATGAAAAGCTCGCCGCCAGTCAACACGGCATTGGCGACCAGGCCGCCGATAAACTCATAGTAGAGGAACTGCCAGCCCGGCCCAATTAGCTTTCTTCCGGTGATGAACGAATCGGCCACGATAACCAGCATCAGCACTGCCGCGCCCGCAACCATCGCTTGAACCAGCAGGTGCAAAGGGGAGAGCGTGCTGTGCCAAAACACTCGGCCTCGTGCTTGCCGAAAAAGGAATGCTGAATACATGGCGGACATTACGGCGAACAGCCCACCCAAAAACATCACTGGGCCTTCCAGATCAAACAAACCGACGAACGGAATAAACATCCACAACACAACCAGCCCACCGAAACCAACGAGCGTGTAGCCGCCGATCACCAGCCACGATTTCCACTGCGGACGAAGAAGTATGCTCAGGAATCGATCCGGGCGTTTCAGGTCCCAGACCAACAGCGCGACCGTCGCCGCAAGGAATAGCAACGACACCTGTGGCGCCGCAGATTCGTAGAGCCAATGCCCTCTTACGAATCCGAAACCGATCGCAATCGTCGCAAGGAAGAATGCGCCCGCAGAGATCGACTTCGTCCACAAGTAAGCCGAGACTTTCCAGCCCCAGGGCCGCTCGTGCGAAACATCGTAAGTCGTTTTCGCGCGAGCTTCGGCAGCCGCAAGCGTTTGTTCATCCATCATCACCGGATCCATGCGTAGTTCGGACCACAAATAGCCGCCGGTGTGCGTCTGCTCGGTTGGAGTGAGCGACGCTTGATCCGCTTCGATGTAGAACAACTTGGGCAAGGTGCCGGCTTCGGGCTTTCTCACTTGAGTTTGCTCGGACGCTATGAGTTGGGAGATATGCGATGCTGGATCGTCCAGGTCTCCGGCAATGATTGCCTGGACCGGGCAGACGATCACGCAGGCCGGCTCGAGTTGCGACTCGATTCGGTGCGCGCAGAAGTTGCACTTCTCTGCGGTGTTGGTGTTTGGATTGATGTACAGCGCGTCGTAGGGGCAGGCCTGCATGCACGACTTGCAACCGATGCAGCGGTCGCCGTTGAAATCGACGATGCCGTCATCGCGTCTGAACAGCGCAGTCACCGGACAGATTGTAATGCACGGCGCGTCGTCACAATGATTGCACCTGAGCACCGAGAAGAAGCGCCGAGTGTCGGGATATTCGCCCTTCTCGATGTACTTGACCCAAGTGCGAAATGTGCCGATGGGAACTTCGTTTTCGGACTTGCAGGCGACCGTGCAGGCATGGCAGCCGATGCACCTGCGATGGTCGATGACGAAGCCGTATTTCATCTTGTGAGTAGCGCAGACTTCAGTCTGTTTTTGCCAAGTTGCCGTCCACACAGACTGAAGTCTGTGCTACTTCGGGTGTGATAGGCCAAGCGTATCGAGCAAACGGTCGGCCATCTCCTGTCCTGCATACCTGAGCGAGTATGCGGCCGAGGCTGTTGTTCCCGGAAGCGGTAACGGCATACCGCCCGGTCCTCGCGAGCGTTGATAAATGTTACCGGCTGTCTTGGTCTTCCCGGTTGAAGGCGTAAATACCTCATATCTGACCTGCAGGTATTGGGGCGGCACGTTGCCTATACCGCCGCGATCGCTGTAAGCGGCGTCGGGCTGCAACTCGAACCAGAGGACGTAAGTGTCCGTGGTAGCCTTCGCCATATCGCTCGCTTGCTTGCGATTGATGTCATCGGCAGGCGTCGCTTTAACTGATCTGGATTGTGACAGCCGTTCGAGACATCCCTCTTCGACCGTGCGCGTATATATGTTCGAGCTGCCAACCATCCCGAGATACCATGCAACTCTGACTGGAATCTGCGATTTCGAATTATCATCGGATGATGATTTGACTGGCGGCTCCTCTTGTTTTGGAGGAAGCGGGTCCGGCGATTCAGGTCGCTTGGGTGGCCGGCGACCTGACTGCGCTTGTGATATTGAAGATGCGCAAAACAGTAATGAGAATGAGAGTACCAGCGCCGTCATGCCGCGGAGGCTCATCCGGCGGCGCGCAAATGTCTGATGTTGCATTGCTTGCTCCTTACTTCCCAAAAACCAGAATCATAAAAGTTCCCGGCAGAATCGTCGGACGCGGGTTCGGTCGCTCAGGCGTTGGCGCCGGCGGAGGCCCGTATTGCGCCGTAACAAGGAACACGTTGTGAGTCTTCGCGTCCAACGCCATCGTGCGAGCGCCTCGCTGAGTAGTCACGTTCTCGACGACCGAGAACTTATCGGCGGAATCTTCGTGAACGACTGTCAGCGTGCCTTCGCCGTTGGAACTGAATGCGAGGTTCGTATCGGGATCGAAGGCAGCTGCATCCACACCGCTCCCAATCGGGAGGTCGGTTATTACCTTACCGCTGTTCGCATCGATCACGATCATCTTCTTGTTGCCGCAAACCGCAAACAGCCGCATGTGTTTAGGATCTATTGCCAGCCCCGAGGGACCTTCCCCGGGTGCGATTGGCCAGCGCGCTTTGACAGCCAGTTTCTTTGAGTCTATCGCGACAATCTCGCTCTTGTCGTCGAGGTTTACGAAGATCGTGCCTTTTCCGTCAGCAGCCGCGAATTCGGGATGACCTCCCAGCGCGATCAGTCCCGCTACTTCGCCGGTCTTGGCTTCGATGGCCGACGCGTCGGAGCTGCCGCGGTTGAACGCGAACACGCGATGCGTCGCGGGATCGTAGATGATGCAATCTGGATTAGTTCCAACTTTGACTTTTTCGATCGGCTTCAATGTCTTCGCGTCAAAGATGGTGACCGACCCGTCCCGCCCGTTGCTGGTGAAGCCGCGTCCCAGATCGTTGGCTATGGCTATGCCGTGCACGCCCAGTGTGTCTGGAATCTCCCCTGCGCTTTGACCGGTATCGGCGTCAAAAACCATCACTCGAGTTGCGCGCGACACGTAAAGGCGACGAGCGGAACTGTCTACATAGAGGTAATCCCAGCCACCTTCACCTCCGACGTCGATTTTCTTCAACAAGTGGTAGCCGGACGCCGATTTCGATTCTGCGGATTTTTGTGCCTTGCTTAGGTTGTTGGTAACAGCAAGCAGTGCAATCAGGCCAAAAATGCACAGGACAAATATTGGGCGACGCATGGAGAGTCCCTCAAAGATGGATTCTTTCCACTGTTTAGGATTCACCGTTGAACAGGTCTTTTCTATCGCCTGCTTCGGTGGTTTGTCAACGCGTGGCAGTCGAACTTGAGCCGACCGCGCTATTGTGGCACGATTGCAAGCCTGGAACACCCGGACTGGAGGTCACTGCGATGCGCAGAAAAATCACAAGCTGTTGGTTAGTCGTCATCACTGCTTCGGTCTTGGTATTATTGACGACGTTTGTCAACGCGACCTTGCGGACAATCGCGGCGCAGGGGAAGCCTGACCCGCTCGCGCGCGCGTTTCGCACTGAGCGCAACGGCTGGATCTACGTCCACATCGAAGGCGGACCCGACGAGGTTGGTTATCAACACGGCTATCTGCTAGCGCGTGAGATTGATCAGTCGCTCCAGATTTTCAAGAAGTATCTGCCTCACACCACAAAACGCGACTGGAAGTTTTATCGTGACTCTGCTCACGAATTATTCTGGAGGAAGATCGGCGACGAGTACCAAAGGGAAATCGAGGGCATCGCGCGAGGAGCGTACGCTCGCGGGGTGAAGATCGACGCGGACGACGTGCTGGCGATGAATGCCTGGATAGAGCTCTCGAGTTATTACGTGCCTTCATTGCAAGGGCGGCTGCTGGACGACGGTCTGCATCAGTCACCGCCGCCTTCGTGTTCGGCTTTCATCGCGACCGGAAGCTGGACT
Source organism: Blastocatellia bacterium (assembly GCA_036505875.1). Taxonomy (GTDB): domain Bacteria; phylum Acidobacteriota; class Blastocatellia; order UBA7656; family UBA7656; genus Onstottus_A. The sequence continues at coordinate 52,294 of DASXSR010000083.1, forward strand.
CGCAACGGTGAGATTGTCATCGGTCACAACAATTGGATTGATTATCTGATTGGCAGGCACTGGAATATCGTCATTGATTTGAAGCCCGCATCAGGACATCGCATTTTGATGGACTCGTTTCCAGGATTCATTCATTCCGGCGATGATTTCTACATCACCGACGCCGGGCTCATGGTAACCGAAACAACCATCACTCAGTTCAAAGGTTTCGACACCGAAGGTCTTCCCGAGTTCTACCGCATTCGCAGAGCGACGCAGTACGCCGATTCGATCGACGACTGGTTGAAGGTGATGATGGACCATCCGAACGGCGGTTATGCGAACGACTGGCTGATCGGCGATCGTAAGACCGGCGAGATCGCGCGGCTCGAAAACGGAATCAAGAACAACATCGTCGAGCGCACCAAGGACGGCTATTACGTCGGCTCCAATTTTCCGGTCCACGAGAAGACGGCGCGCGAAGAGACCACCTTTGATTCGAGCAACTCGGCGAACTCGGCCAACGCGCGGCACCGAAGATGGGACGATTTGATGAGGCTTAACAAAGGTAAGATCGATATCACTCTGGCGAAAAAGTTCGAAGCGGATCACTACGACGTGGTGCGAAAGCGAGAGGTGGGCTCGGCCAACACGTTGTGCGGTCACGTAGAAGCGGATGAGCGCGGCGCGCCTGAATGGGATTGGAAGGGCTTCTATCCGGGCGGCACTGTTAACGCAAAGGTAGCCGACAGTGAGTTGGCTGGCGGAATGTCGCTTTGGGCTTCAGCCGGGCATCCGTGCGGAAGCAACTTCAAGCTGGAAGCGTTTCTAAAATCGCATCCTGAATATGCCTGGCAGCGAGAGATCGCAGGCGATATGCCCAGTGGATCGTGGACGATTTTCTCAATCACCAGCGGCCAGCCCAATGGACAGAATGCGCGAAGGGGTGCTGTACACAAAGGAGCGGACAAGAACCCGCTCGACCCAAGTCAAAGGCGGAGGGTCCCGGGAGATCCAGCGCCGCCGCTTCCAGGCGACTCACGCCCGCGTCTTCCCGGAGACCCGAGACCGCCCATACCCTAGGTCTGTCGACGCTTAATGAAGCTGCAGCACCACGCCGGGTTTGTTGATGTTGATGTTGATGTCGTGCCGCTGGGGGCCGAACCATCGTCCCAGCACACCAGTGAAATAGAGGACCGCCAACAGCACCAAGAACATCAGAATGACGGTGAGCGCAGTCATCGCTCCGCCGCCTCCACCGCCGCTGTGCACATGCTCCTCGATTATCCGTTCAGCCATTGTAATGACCTCCTGAGTGGAAAATGGGCAAACGCAGTACCAGAAATCGAGCTCAAATAGAGGCAGAATCTGCGGCTCAATCAGTTGAATCTGAACTAATTAGGGATTCCGTGTACGGCATGGGAACAGTGATCGCCAGATAGGATCGAGCTTTTTCGTTCACTGGAATAAAGAGCAAGCCGCGCGGTACACTGATTACCCCAAAGAATGAGGGAACCGGCTTCCAACAGGTACAACATGACAGTAACTTCTCAACCGCAAACGGCACACCAAGAGCTAAGCGACGGACAGCGACTCATCACCGCCTATTGCGTAAATCCAACTTTATCAATGCCGATCATTCCTGCTTCACAATCCAGGGAATGGATGGACGAGACTAACGGACGGTTCGCCTATCGGTGCCTACCGTTGCTGATGGCGAATCAATCGGGCTGGTTTCTCATTAACAGTCAAAAGCTTTGCATAACGTGGAACGGCGGCAGAAGCGCAGCCGACCTTCGCATCGAAGCGGCCGACGGACGCCCCAAGCTAGCCAGCAGCCATTTCGGTCACGGGATCGTGACGTGGGATGTTCCTTATCTTTTTCGGACTTCACCGGGTTATGATCTTTGGGTTCGCGGTCCCTCAAATTGGCCAAAGGACGGAATATGCCCGCTGGACGGTGTGGTGGAGACTGATTGGCTAGGTTCGACTTTCTCAATCAACTGGCAGATGACGCGAATCGATCATGAGGCGATCTTCGAGCCGGGCGAGCCGCTGGCAATGATCGCGCCGCAGCCGCGCTCGGAGCTTGAAAGCTTTCGCTGCGAAATCCGCGATATTGAAAGTGACGACGCCGTTCTCGCCGACTATAGAAGATGGGAAGAACAGCGGAACGACTTCATCCGGCGACTCAAACAGGAAGACCCGGACGCGCAAAAACAAGGTTGGGAGAGACATTACTTTCGTGGAATCAAAGTCAGCGGAGAGCCTGCTGACGAACACCGAACCCGGTTGAATCTGAGGCAGTTTGAGGATCGAAGAAACGAAGGTGAGTAGCGCGTAAGATCATGGAGCGAAGAAAACTGCTCATCACCGGATGCGGGCGAAGCGGAACGATGTACGCCTCGGAGGTCTGGAAGACTCAAGGGCTGGACATTACCCACGAGAATCCGTTGCCGCCCAACGGTAGCATGGGCAAAGACGGCATTGCTTCGTGGTACATGGCGGTCAACGACCCCGATCCCCCGTTCGGTCCAAGCGCCTGCAACTACCAGTTCGACTTCGTAATTCATCAGGTGCGCGACCCGCTCAAGGTCATCGCGAGCGTTGCGCAATTCATACTAAGAGATCGGCTTTCGCGAGATTACATCGAGCGCAACGCAACCACAACCCGACTCACTCATGCGGAACGCTCACTGCCGCGCCGCGACCGTTTGCTTCTGCAAGCCGCCCGTTACTGGTATTACTGGAATCTAATCGGCGAGCAAACAGCGAGCTTGACGGTACAGGTTGAGCAGCTCACCGCATCGCTCAGGCGACTGTGCGAGTTTTTGGGAGTCACTTACAGACCGGACGTTGCGGAGCTTGTCTCGAAAAATATCCACGGCAGATGTCTGTACACTGACGAGGCGTACTGGGAGATAGAATGGAATGATATCGCGCGGATCGACGCCCAGGTCTGTAAAAAGATCAAAGAGCTCGCGCGAAAGTACGGATACTAGACGAATCGATATGCCAAATGGACCAAGAGCCGCAATAGTAACTACGCTCACCGACGCCGAACTGGTTATCGATTCGTTCATAAGCTACCATCTGTCGATCGGATTCGATCATCTGTTCCTTTTCTTTGACGACCCCGCTGATCCATCGTTCCACAGGGCGGCGAAATACTCGAGAGTCACGGCTATTAAACGCGACCATTCACTGCGACGCGCCTGGGAGCAGAGCAGACTATACGCAGAAGACGAAACACTCCGTCAATTCGCTGATAGTGAAGTAATGGCTCGGCAAGAACTGAACGCGGGCATCGCGGCCAGACTGGCGTTGGAAAACAACATAGACTGGCTGCTGCACATCGATGTCGATGAGCTTTTCTATCTTTCTTCGCGCACCGTTCAGGAGCATTTCAAATCGCTTGGCGACAGAAATATCGAGCGCGTTATCTATCTAAACTATGAAGCCATTCCTGAGCGTATCGACATCGAGGATTATCTCAAAGAGGTGACGCTTTTCAAGAGGGCGCCGCGCGCGCTAAGCGGGGGCTTTTTCAACCACGCGCAAATAGACCTGATAAACTCCATGCCCGAATTACCAGCCACCTTTTTTCTCTATTACGGCAACGGCAAGCAGGCCGGCAGAGTGACCGAAGAGCTGCTCCCCCTGGGCGTTCATGCTTTCAGGCCTTCCGGGTCGTCGACCGAGGAAGTGTCAACGGACGCCGTGATCCTTCATTATCCCTGCTGCGGCTTCGAACATTTCTGGAAAAAGTACAAGACGCTGGGTAAGTTCAATGACAAGTGGTTTGATCGCGTGGATATCGCCGCCGCCGGGAACACTTTTCATCTCGAGGCCCGAGATGTTGTGGCGTCGGGTGACCGTGCGGCGGCGCTGGCTTTCTACCAAAAGCGCGTCCAAATAAACGACGAGCAACGGATAACGGCTCTGTTGTCGAGCGGTTTATGCTGCCGGGTTGACGGGCCGTCGCGGTTGATCTCCGAGAAGCTGACGCGCGATTTGGCACAAGATGGCATCTTGTGAAACGTCTAGATTTCGTGCCACATTACGAATCACTTTCATTTCGCGCCTGCTTTTGAGAGCAGATCTGCCACGTTCGGATGGTTCTCACGCTTGGCGTACATCAAAGACGAGTAGCCATACTTGTCCTTCGCGTTAACGTTGGCGCCTTTTTCGATCAGCGCTTGAGCAGCGTCGGCGTGACCCCAGTACGCGGCCAATATCAGCGCGGTGCGGCCGTCTTTGTCTTTATCGTCCACGCCCACCCCTTTCTCGAGCAACGCCTTTATGACCTCCGTGCGATTGTTTGACGCAGCTTCGGTAAGCGCATTACCGCCTTCTTTGGTCTTAATAGCGAGGTCGGCGCCCTTCTCGAGCAACGCTTGCACGACGCTCGTGTGGCCATTCGAGGCCGCGTCAATCAGGGCCGTGTGGTTCTCGTTGTCTTTGGCATTCAGCTCCGCGCCTTTTTCGAGAAGCAGCTTAGCCGTATCTGCCCGCCCCCAGTAGGCCGCCTCCATCAGCGCAGTTCTTCCGTCCGCGTTTTTCGTGTTGACATTTGTCCCCTTGCCGAGCGCCGAACGCACGCCGTCGAGATCGCCCTTCTTCGCTGCCTCGAGCAGTTCTGAAGCGGCGTCCTGCCCGAATGCCAGCGATGAAATCAGTAATGCCAGAAACGCCCAGACAACGTTGCTTCCCAGTGACCGCCCCCGCGAGAAACGCGGCACACAACGCGTGAAAGAGGGGAGGGTCCAAGTGATATTGACTGCCAGCTCGTATCTCATTGATTCACCTCCAGCTCGCAGGCCGGGCCGCGGCGGAAAGTGACTCGCTTCACGAAAGCAAGTAGCTCTCGCCAGCCCTACAACCTGCAAGATCTCGTAGAGTCAACTCCGGCGGGTATCGTCGGATGGCAATCTTTTACCTCTAAACCTATGGCGTGTCAATTCAATCGAGCGACGTTCTCGAGTTCGGAGCCAGGGGACACAGAGGACGCAGATACCTGCCGATTGTTGCTGTCTTCGAGTCGTTCTGTTAGTGTCCCACCTGCCCATCGGCGATGAAATCCGTGCCAGCCAAGGAAGGATCCTCCTCCGCAGAAGAGGACCGCCCGCAGAAAGCGGTTTTCTGGCTGGCTCTATCTCTTCTCATTTTGGTTCCGCTTGTCTTCGATACACGACTCCACAGGATATACGTGATTCCCAAGCTATCCGTGTTGCTGATCGGCGCTTCCCTGCTCATACCTTTGATCATTCTTGGCATGTTGAGAGCCAGATCCCGGCGGGCCGGCTCGGCGGCCTTGTTCAAATCGAAGCACGTGCTTATCGTTGGACTCTATTCGTTAGTGGCAGTGTCTTCAACCATATTGAGCCGCGATCCAACCGCGTCCCTGTTCGGCCATTTTTATAATCAGATGGGACTGATCAGCAGATTGTGCTTTTTTGTTTGCTTTATTGCTCTGATAAAAGGAATCGGCTTGAATCATACCCGCTTCAAAACAGCGCTGTGGGCCATGTTCTTTGCGGGGCTTCTCGTCTCCGTGTATGCGATATGTCAGTTTATTGGCTACGATCCTTTCTTGCCGCCTGTCCTCTATACTTCGGATTACCCTGAAGGCGCTGTAGTACGCGTGATCGGTACGCTGGGACATGCCGATTATCTGGGAAACTTCCTGTTGTACACAACGCCGCTCGCGGCGTCTCTTGCGATTGCATCGCGCGGACCCGCGCGTCTGCTTGCAACGTTCGCAACGGCACTATCGATTACTGCAATAGTATGCAGTGGGACGCGCGGCGCTTGGTTCGGGATTGCGTGCGGCACCGTTATTTTCGCCGCTCTGAACCTGCGCGACCTCAAGTACAATCCGGCGCGACCGAACAGACGCCAGTTGGTCAAGGCTGCGCTAATGGGATTTCTTTTCACCCTCGTGTTCTCGGTGTTTATGAGCCTCAGCCCCGCGTCCCGCAGCATCGTTCAGCGTGCGCGCTTATCCTTCAAAGAAGGCTTCACTGGATCAGGACGCACTGGGCTCTGGCGCGACTCGATCAAAATGGTGCCCGCCTTTGCGCTCACCGGCACCGGTCCGGATAATTTCCGAAAAGCGTTTCTCCCTTACAAATCAAGAGAGCTGGGGCGCGTCACCAGCGTAAATAGCGAAAGCTCGCACAACTCCTATCTCGATGCTTCGATATTCTTTGGCCTTCCGGGGTTATTGCTCTACGTGGCGATTATTCTGTCTGCGTTTAGGCTTTTGCTCCGCTCGCGGCGCCATACCATCAACGATCGCATGCGGCTCATAATTGCCGGCATCATCTCGTCGCTTCTCGCGGTGACCGTACATAACTTTTTTATCTTCGATCAAATTCCGACCGGCCTCTACTTCTTTGCCTTCATAGCTCTCGCGCAGGTTGTATCAAACATCACCGACTCAGAAGCGGCAAACGCAACTGTGCAAACCAAGGAGACGGATGCTGCCGGCCGTGTGCTCGATGGGCGCACTGCAAAAAGCAAACTGCGCAGATCGTTTGCAGGGAATACCGGCTGGATCGTTTGGCTGTCCGCGGCCACTGCCTGTTTGCTCGCGGTGTTAGCTGTATGGTATTCGACGGATTTAGTTAAGGCGGACGCTGCAATCAATAAGTCGATGATGTCAGCGGATGCGGGAGACTTGAATGATACCATCAGCTACGGCGAACGCGCCGCCGGAAGCCGGGAAGTCACGGGCGAATACAATTTCCTTTTCGCCCGCGCCCTGGTTCTGTGCGCCGATCGCCTGGATACGCGCTCAAGCGCAGCCGGCTCCACGAGAGAAACCTTGACAATCGCCCGCGATCAAGCACTTGAACTAGCTGACGCGTCCGCCCAGAAATCGCTTGCGCATTCGCAGACACCGGATTTGAATTATATGTTCCTGGCCTATCTAGCCTTGCTCAAAGGTGATGTACAAAAGTTGCGAGGTTACGCCGGCGAAGCTGTAAGTTGGGATCCGAATCACTTCAGGACGCGCTGGATGTTATCCGAGGCACATCTTGCGAGCGGTGACCGATACCGAGCAGCAAAGGAGGCAGAAATCGCTCTCGACCTCAATCCGACTTTTACGGAAGCCCAGTCTGTTATCGAGCGTGCGCGCGGCGACACCGAGTCGCCCGAAGCGAGGATCGAAGGAATAATTGCGCGAGCTAACCAGAAGGCCGAAGCCGGTGACGTTGAGCAGGCTCTGCATGTGCTTGGTCACGCCTTCAGGTTATCGAATGGACGCTGCCCCAAATGCCACCGCGCGCTCGCGCTCATATACGAGAGAGGCAAGCAGTACCAGAATGCGATAGCCGAATGGCAGATATTCTTGCAAGAGGCTCCCGATCGCGCGTCCGAAGAGCGGATAGCCTCGCGCATCGAAGCGCTCAAGCAAAAACAATAGTTCGCCGAGCATTTTCACTTTCACTCAGGCTAAGCTCGTCCGGGATTGACTAATGCATTGCTTGTGATAGCATCGTAGCCGCTTGGCTAATCCACGCTTGAGGAGCAACTAACTTGATCGACAGATCAAGAGTGCTTTTAGTCACGCTGTTGCTGCTACTAGTTGCTTTTGCATGGATCCTGCAGAGGCGAGCGCAACGGCCGGTCAAGGCTGAAGCGTCACAAACGACTGTAGAAACGCAGTCGGTTACACCAGTCGTGGTCCTTGCCAACTTTGCTGAGAGCGCGCCGGTCAGCGAGCTCCCACCCGCTCAAGCGGCAGCAGCACAGAATGATGAGATCAACGAGTTGAACACCGAGAGCGGACGAAAATCCGTGGAAGGGAAGGTTTCCTTCGACGGCGCTCTCCAACGCCAACCCCTCAATCCAGTCTTGAACACCACTCCGCTACCGTCGCTCACGTTCGACGGGATTGCCGCCGCGGATGAGGGCAACTCGGTCGCTCCACCCGATACTAATGGCGATGTCGGTCCTAACGATTACGTTGAGACCGTGAACACTCTGATTCGCATATATGAGAAGAACGGAAATCCACGAGGTCTGGCATTCAGAGAAAGCAGCTTGTTCGCTTCAGGCGGGGGGTCTTCATTCGGGGCTTCACACGACAATGGCGATCCAGTTGTTTTATATGATCGGTTCGCAGACCGCTGGTTGATCAGCGAGCTCGGGTTCAACTCTCTAAACGTTGCGCCATATCACATGCTAATCGCGATTTCGAAAACCGGCGACCCAAGCGGCGCCTACTATCTTTACGACTTCGTCCTGCCTGGTAACGAGTTTCCCGATTATCCAAAGTTCGGGGTGTGGCCCGACGGTTACTACATGACCACCAACCAGTTCCAGTTCGGCTCCGCTTTCGACGGAGCTGGCGCTTTCGCCTTTGACCGCAAGAAGATGCTCGTCGGAGATCCGACGGCGAGCGGCGTTTACTTCAATCTGAATCTGGCTTCTCACCCGGAAGGTATCTTCGGCATGCTTCCCTCCAATCACAATGGTCTTGTATCGGCTGCGCCGGGCACGCCAAACATTTTCGCTTACTTCACCGACGATGATTTCGGCGATCCTCACGACGGTTTGAGGCTGTTTGATTTTCACGCCGACTTTGCCGTTCCGTCCAACTCGACTTTCACAGAGCGAGCCGAGAGCACTTATGCGAATCCGCTGCCAGTGGCCCCCTTTGATGCGCGTGATCCGTTTGGTCGAGGCGATATCGAGCAGCCGCCTCCAGGGGAAAACTTAGACTCAGTTGGTGCGAGATTGATGTACCGCTTGCAGTACATCAATCGCAGCGGAGTTGAATCGTTGGTGATGAACTGGACGGTGAACGTGAGCGGACTGAGTCCGACTACCGCGGCAAACTACCAAGCCGGGGTTCGCTATGAGGAGCTTCGGCGGAGCACGCCCGCCGGCCTGTTTAGCGTCTACGATCAGGCGACGTTCGCTCCCGGCGCCGGCAACGGAGCCGCCGGCGACAACCGGTGGATGGGAAGCGCTGCGATTGACAATAAGGGAAATCTTGCCGTGGGTTATAGCATCTCAAGCACTACGCGTGACCCGTCAATCTTCTACGCGGGAAGAGATTTCACCGTTACGGGAGGACTGGACGCTGAGAGATCGATGTTTGACGGAACCGGTGTGCAGTTTGCAACTGTTAATCGCTGGGGAGACTACAGCTCGATGAGCTTGGACCCGGTGGACGATTGCACTCTCTGGTACGCGGGAGAATACTACTCAACCAACAGCCGGTTCAACTGGCGGACGAGAATCGGTAAATTCAAGTTTGCTAGCTGCACGCCTCCGCCGCAAGGCACGCTCACAGGAATCGTCACCGCTTGCGATTCAGGCGCTCCATTGCCATTCGCGCAGATCGACTTGTCGGGCGGGCCTTCGAGCGGATTCTCAACGCAATCGAACGCCACCGGAACTTATTCGATCAAGCTCGCGCCCGGAACTTACACGGTTAGTATTTCTAGTGCTATTCGGGGCTGCGCTCCCGCATCTCCCGTTGTGGTCACGATTACCGATGGTGGTACCACCACACTGAATACGTGTCTCAGCGGTGCGGCTAAGTTTGCCTTCGAGTCTGTAGCGGTCTCGAGCGGCAACGGAAACGGCGTGATTGACCGCAACGAGTGCAATCAGCTGAGCGTTACCATTCGCAATGTTGGATGCTTGCTCGGCTCCAATATTTCGGGGGTGCTTTCAAGTACAACAACAGGAGTCATCATAAACCAGGCAAATTCTCCTTATCCGAACACACCAGAGAACGGCACCTCGACAAATATTGTGCCGTTTTCAGTGACTACTCCAGCCAACTTTGTGTGCGGCACGACGATAAACTTCACGCTGACACTGACATTTGCTGGCGGCACGTCTACGATTTCGTTCTCGGTGCCGACTTGTGTTTGTCCGCCCACCACAATCACTGGAAGTCTATCACCCGGAGATCCTGTCCAGACAGGAGGCATTTTCCGAAACAACGTCACTAGCAAGTGCGGCGCGCCTAAATTCTGTCCGGGGACCACATTCGGTCTCCGCCACTACGACCTATACTCGTTCAAAAACCAAG
>DASXSR010000084.1:0-13778 GCA_036505875.1 Blastocatellia bacterium
GTACAACGTTGAACTTGAGGGAGTCGCTCGCGCGTTGCGCGACCCAGGCGTGATCCCTCGCGATGGGTCAGTTGCCGTTACGGTCGTGACCTTCGCCGGCGGTTCGACCGTCGCCGTGCCTTTCAGGGAAATCGACTCGGCTCCGGTTGCCGACGCCATCGCTGAGATGGTTGAAAACCTCAAGTGCACGACAACAACCTGCAACTCGACTGGCCTATGTCCGGTCTTCGGCACCAATCCGGCAAGCAACTACGGTCCTGCCATTTCGGGGGCCTACAACGAACTGCGCCAAAACCACCGGGCGGGCGCGCGGCAGGTACTGCTCATGTCCTCAGATGGCCAGCCCACCGATCCATGCGACGCAATTCTTGCCGCAAAGCACGTGAGCCAAGCCGCAAAGGATCTCTCCATCCCGTTCGAGATAGATCTGATTCTGCTCAACTTCGACGCGCAACAAGCCTCAGTTTGTAGGGACACCGGCGAAAAGATCGATCAGATTGTATTTCCTCAGCCAGCTAGCGACCTGCCCGGCGCAACGCTGGTTATTGAAAAAGGCGTCTGCAACAAGCCGTGCGCGAGCCTAACTGACGATACTGTTCGCGGCGACTGTGTCCGGCAGGTCGTGGCATTCGCTGAGCGCACTCGCGATGTGATTCGCAGCCCCGTGGCCAAGATCGAGCCATTAGTCGTCAACACAGAGGCTGATCCGGATCCCAACACGCCGTTAAGCGGCAATAGCTTGTCGCTCAGGCAGGCAATCGAGCAGGCCAACTGTAGAGGTGGCTCGGCCACCATCACCTTCGAGTGCAATGTCACAACAATTCGACCGCGCGCGCCGTTGCCGGCGCTTACCTCTCCGGAAATCGTGATTGACGGCATAGCTGGCCGCGGAGGCGGCAAATGTGGTCTGGTAACGATCGACGGGTCTATGACCCAATCGGCGAAGTGCGAAGAGCAGCGCGATGATGGATTATTGATCCGCTCGAACCGGGACGGGGTTCGCGGCCTGAAGATATCGGGCTTCCAGCGGGCGGGGATCGGAATCGAGCCGACCAGCGCGGCCGACAACACGGGATTCAACCGGATTGAGCTGAATACATTGGAGAGGAACACAAAAGCGGGAGTGTGCGTGATAGACCCTTCGCAGGCTCCGGCGCGGGCTGTCTCCCATAACATTGGCAACACAATCTCGATGAACAACATCTCGGGGAGCGAAACGCCGATTGATCTCGCCTGCGATGGCCCAACCCCAAATGATCCGGGCGACCTGGACGAAGGACCGAACACTCTGCTCAACTTTCCTGACGATCTCAGAGTTGCTAACTCGCTCGACATCGGCGTGACAGCAAGTGGCGTGAGTTTAGCCGGCAAGCTCAGCGGCCCAACAACAGCCGGAGCAATAGTCGAGATATTCGCCATCACCGGATTCCGAACCGGACCCGGCGGGCGGGCCATCGATGGCGTGATGTTTCTGGCGCAAACAAAGGCAGACGCGAATGGTTCGTTCCTCGCGGCGGGGCTGTCAGACTCACCCACCTGTGGCTACACGGCTACAGTGACGGACATAGCTGGAAACACGTCGGAGTTGATGCTATCGGGAGGCGGATTTGCAAGGGCTAAGGTTACGAACCTCGATTTCGAGGATCTGGCTGTGCCTAACCAGAACCCGCAGACCCGCACGTTCACAATTGAAAACACCGGATTCGGGCCACTCGTGGTGCGATTTGTTTCGATCAGACGCGATGATTTCCCTAAGGAGGGCGAGCTCGGTGACGACCGCAGTCATTTCTCCATACAGTCGCCGGTCGTTGGAAGCGCCCAGACTATTACAGTACAGACCGGTCAGAAGCAAACCTTTACCGCGTTGTTTGACCCGGCGATTCCGGCTGTTTTCACCGGCAAGAATCGGAAGCTTCCCGCCTCGTTGGTCTTACCGGACACTGTCAACTCAACGCTCACGCTCGAGCACAATGGCTGCAGTGGCAGTGATTCAACAGTCAAGCTCACAGGCCACGTCAGTGGAAAGGTAAGGCTGATCCATCCCGACAGCCCCCGAAACGATCCGCAAGTGAAGCTTGAGCGATCGGGTGACGAACTGAGGGTCACCTTCTCCGTATTCGATTCGGACCTGGATGTGAACAAGGTCAATTACGAGTTCTTCAAGACTCGGGACGGACTGTGCAACACCTCGGAACCGCCGGTTCCGGCGGAAATCTCTGACCGGGATCTGACCAAAGTAATAAGCGGGAGGGGGTTGGTTAAAGGCCGGAGTTTTACTGCTACTCAGCGCTTCACCGGGGCGAATGACAACCCGGAAGTCGGCTGTGTACGGGTAACTGTTTCGGACGGTAGGCAGAATATCGACTGCGCCACCTCGTTACCGGCCAGCGGACCCTCGGTTTGTGCATCCTTCGCTACTCAGAACTTGCGGCGATCGCAAGTTCCATCGATCCTGAGAAAACCTGTCAAGCCTGATAGTTGGCACAGAATGTTGCCGGCTGTCGCTCCTCGTGCAAGAACTAGCCGCGGTAAGATCGACGAAACCAATGGCAGCCGGAAGGCCGGCGGTTCGTTGCGCGGGCCGCTCAGGCTCCAGCAAGAGGATGGTCGCAAATGATTAGACACAGACGGCGCACTACGGGCTCGTTCCTGGTTCTGGTTTTGATAAGCGCTCTCGTTTCTGCACAAGTGCGCGCTGAAGATGGACGCCACGAGACTGGTATTCGATTGTATGCGACCGCAGAGCCCGGTCCCATCGGCAGGGTCTATTCGTTCGGAGCGTGTGTGATCGACGGGCGGCCGGCTTACGGGGAGCAATGGATCTGGGGCGGCGAGTTGATTCAGACGGCGGTAGGCTCCACTGTCAGAGTGGACATAGATCGTGTAGGTCTGATCACGCTCAAGAACGCGGCGGTCGCGAGGCTGGCGACGGCAACAAGACCTCACTTGGTTGTTGCTTCGCTGATCGGTGGCGACATGGCAGTTAGACTTCAACAAGGTGCTGTAGCATACATTGAGAGCTGCGGGTCGGCTTTCAAATCGTCCAGCGGGGCGAGCTTCGACGTCAGAACGCGGAACGGTAAGGCGTCGCTTGATATCACAACCGGAACAGTTGACGTCGAACAACGAAGACGGACCACCATCAGGGCAACTACTGTGCGGCTAGACCCCAATAAACGCCCCGTATCAATTGGTACGGTTCCTCTCGATACAAAGACCGGCCAATCCGCTCAGGCAATCTCACAATGGCGAAAGTACTACGAGGGGACCGGCACGTCTGGTCAGATTATGTCATTCGCTCCCCGCATCGTCCTGGCTAACTACCACCCGGCACAGCAGCCCGCGCAGACGGACGAGCCTGCTGTAAGAAGAACAGTAAATTTCCGCCTCGAGCCGCCCACGCTAGGCACCATTGATCCACAAGGGCAGACCGACGGCCAAGGCGTGGTCAGCGTCACTTTCAGGGCTGGCCGCGCTCAAGCCAGTGGAGAGATCGTTGCGGATATCGTTCCAGATTCTAGCGACCCTCCAGGGACGTTCTATGAGCAATACAGGCGACCCGTGAATGTGATAAGGGTATTCTGGACTCGAACCAGGATCCTAATTGCTGCAGGCGCAGTAGCGGCCGTCTCGGGGTGCCTCGCCGCTGGCGGCTGCCGACCAAACCCAAATAAGCAGCTGCAGCAAGCGCCCCCGCCGGTTATTCGGTGATCGGCTGTGACTGGCTCCGATCTAAAACTTGAGACCTTGACAGCAAGGAATAGATAAGTCCGGCAAAGAAGGATGAGGTGAATCAATGAAACGACTAGTGGAATTCCCGCTCGACGATGGCACGGCTATTATAGTAGAGGTCGATTCGGCCGAGCCTGCCACTGCCAGGGTTCGCGGAGCCAGCCCGATCGAGGTGGCTGAAAAGGCAAAGCAGACTTTTGAAAGCTCATTAGAGCGAATAAAGCCGGTTGCCGCGGCAATTATCGCCAAACTGCGAGAACTGGGAGATCAACCCCAGGAAATCGGAGTCGAGTTCGGGATCAAGTTGAGCGCGGCGGCAGGCGTCGTGCTCGCTTCTACCGGGATGGAAGCGAACTTCAAAGTGTCGCTGACCTGGAAGCGAAGCAACGTGTAGTCTCCGGTGGAGCAGACGTGGATGCAACAGGAAGAAGCCATGACCCCGATGAGTTATCTGAACTTCGATCTGCTGATCGAGCGCGAGGGGAATGCCTACGAGGCAAATGTGATTGACTCGCCGATGGGCGAAGAAGCAAATAATAAGTTCAAGATCCCATTTTCTAAAGAGGAGTTGGAAGGTTTTCTGCAGCGGCTAGGCCGGCCGGCGGAGCCGAAGAGCGCGGAAGAATTCAATGACGCAGCCAAGGACTTTGGCAATCGCCTCTTTAAGTCGGTCTTCCGCGACCAGGTACACGAATCCTTCATGCGAAGCCGCGACAGAGCCCGAGCCGAGGGATGCGGTCTCCGAATCCGCCTGCGTTTCAATGACAAAGGAAAAGACGAACTTAGGCTGTCTGCCTCACAGAAAGAGATGCAGAAGCTGCTCGCCCTCCCCTGGGAGTATCTCTACAGCCCGAGCCTGAGATTTCCTGCCCTTGCGCCGGAGACGCCGGTCGTGCGCTACATGCATATGAATGAACCGCACGTTTCTTTAGCGGTCGCGGGCCCCTTAAGAATCCTAGTGATGATTTCAAGCCCCGAAGATTATCTTCCGCTCGACGTAGACAAGGACGAGTGGAGAAGCCTAGCCGATGCTTTTTCCGGGTTGCGGCAGAACGGCGCAGTCGAGCTCACGCTGCTGGAAGATGCCACGGAGCTGGCGTTGCAGCGTGAACTGCGCACCAACACTTATCATATATTTCACTTCATAGGGCACGGCGGATATGACGATGAGAGCGGAGATGGTTTCCTCATCATGGAATACAGTGAGGATGCCGAAGATGGGAAACCCAAGACGGTCGTTGGCCGCCGAGTGAACGGCGAACGGCTCGCGGACTTGTTGTGCAGCCGGCGCTCGCTGCGACTGGCTGTTCTCAACGCTTGCGATGCGGCGCGAGTCTCGCTGACGGATCCTTTTGGAGGAACGGCTCAGAGTCTGGTGAGAGCGGGGATTCCGGCGGTCATCGCCATGCAATTCGAGATTACAGATTCCGCGGCGATTCATTTCGCAAAAGAGTTCTACACGTCGCTTTCGGAGCACTGCCCTGTTGATACCGCTCTGGCTGACGCCCGCCTGGCGATGGGAGAAGCGGAGTGGGGCACGCCGGCTTTGTACATGCGCTCCAAGGATGGTTCCATATTTGTTCCGCCGCCGCCGCCGGCGCTGCCGGCACCGGCGGCGCCGGGTGGTGATACTGAGATTCATTACCGAATGATGGTCGGGGATATAAAACTCGGCAAGCTGGTTCCTTTCCTCGGTGCACGCGCGAATCTCTCTGGCCGCAGGCTCGGCGCGACTTGGCAGCAAGCACCTTATCCTCCAAGTGATGGCGAGTTGGCAGCGTATTTGTCAGGCGACCGCTCCGATGTACGCGAGCTTGCTCAGGTGTCGCAGTACGTCGCGCTCGAGAGCGTGGAGTTTTTGAGTTCTGAGTTGCACACTGCCCTCGATCGAGAGTTTAAAACACTTCCTCTGCTCGCATTCCTTGCGAACCTTCCCAGCTACCTCCGCGAAACTTGCAAGCGGGGTGAATCGCCTCACTACCAGTTAATCGTCACCACCAATTTTGATGACGCGCTCGAACAGGCGTTCGATAGGAAGCGCGAAGCCTTTGACCTGGTGAGGTATATAGCCGAAGGCGATTATCGGGGCAAGTTCTGTCACAAATCGCCTGACGGCGAGGTGGTAGTGATCTCTGACCCGAGCACGTACGAACTGGATTGCGACAAACGCACCGTGATCTTAAAGCTGTGCGGCGCAGTCGACCGCGCCGATCGTGAGCACGACAGCTATGTGATAACCGAAGACAACTACATTGATCATTTGAGTCCGGATTTCGTGCTACAGATCCCTATCAAGCTCAGAGAGCGGTTGCGCAGCGGGGGCAGCAGTTTTGCGTTTCTCGGTTATAGGCTGCGTGGCTGGAACTTGCGGGTAATCTTTCGGCGAATTTGGGGAGATATCGGGCCCACGTCCACCTCGTGGGTGATCCGGCCCGAACCTCATAGCGACGACATCCAGTTCTGGAATAAGCGTAATGTGAAAACCCTCAACGCGAGTTTGGATGAATTCGTCGAAGAGATGGACAAACGGCTCAAGTAGAGTCCCAATCAAGCGTGGATGATGAAGGCAATAACGGCTCACGCGGCACCTTACGCGGGACTTAGGGTCTATTCAGAGCAGGATGCCGCGTTTTTCTTCGGGCGCGACAGACTGCGCGACCTTATCATCTCGAATCTGCGGTCATCACGCCTCACTCTCCTTTTTGGTCCAAGCGGCGTCGGCAAGAGCTCAGTTCTGTGTGCAGGCGTAGCTCGTGAACTTAAGAGACTCGGCCAGGAGAACCTCGACCAAAACGGCAAGCCGGAGGTTGCCGTCGCCGTTTTCAATAGCTGGCGCGACGATCCCCTCATCGGACTGGCCGCGGCCGTCGAAGAAGCGGTAGAGCAAGCCCTGGGCGGAGCGCCGATCGAACCGCCGCCTCCATCGAGCTCGCTGGTCGAGAGGTTCGGTGCCTGGGCTAAGCGCGTCGGCGGGGACTTGTTCGTAATCCTGGACCAATTCGAGGACTATTTCCTATATCGCGAATATGGCGAAGGTGACGTAAGCTTCGCTCTCGAGCTTGCGCGGATGGTCAATCATCTCAGCTTGAGAGTCAATTTCCTGCTCTCCATCCGCGATGACGCGTATTCAAAGCTCGAGCAATTGAAGGCGAGAATTTCGAATATCTATGCTAATGCGCTCCGGATAGACGATCTCGACATCAAGGCGGCGCGTGCGGCAATCGAAAAACCGATCGATCAGTACAACAGGTTCTACGCAGCCAGCCATAGCCGTGTGCGCATCGAGCCCGAACTGGTTGAGGAACTGCTGGAGACGCTGAGGACCGGACGACTCTCTCTGGGCGAATCTGGCCGCGGTGTTATCAAGCGAGAGGGCGGCGATTCTGAACGAGAACCGACAGTCGAAGCTCCCTTCCTGCAACTGGTGATGACCGAATTGTGGAAAGCGGAGATGCTCGACGGCTCTACGACACTCAGACTCCAGACGCTAAAGAGTTTGGGCGGTGCAGGCGAGATCGTGAAAACACACCTGGCTGGAGTAATGCAGGTGCTGACAGAAGATGAGAGAGACTTGGCGGCAAGCGCTTTCAATTTCCTTGTAACTCCGTCGGGGAATAAGATTCCCTACACGGCTTCGGACCTGGCCGCGTCCGCGGAGGTGGACAGAAACAAGCTCGTACCGCTGCTGGAGAAGTTCACAGGCAGCGGCCGCCGCATCTTGCGCTCGTCCGGCCCGGCCTATCCGGCGGGCGAGCCACGCTACGAGTTTCGTCACGACGTGCTTGCTAAGGCGGCCTTCGCGTGGCGAACGAAATACAGAAATGATCAAAAGACTGAGGAGGAAAAGCGCCAAGCCGCCGAAAAAGCCAGGGCCGAGGAGCGCGCAAGGCGGGCTGCAATCCTGCGCTGGGCAAGGAGAGGCTTGGCACTCGCTTTTCTGCTGATCGCCGTCAGCACGTTCATCGCGATCGATAGCGAGAGGAAACGAAAGGCTGAGGAGACTCTGCTTAAGCTAAAAGAAGCTACGACTTTGACTAGCGACACAATTGCTTCCCTGTATCAAGCATTCCTTCAAACCAAGGATCCGAAAAAATCAGCCGAAGATCTGCAGGCCGCGTTGTTCATGTTAAACAACGCACTTGCGATCTACCAGGAGGAAGGCAATTCAGCAGGCGAAGGGATTGCGCGAAATCAGATAGGCGGGCTTTATCGCGAAATGGGTCGATCAGCGGCTGGCTTGGAGAACTATCAGACGGCGCAGAATTATTACCAACAAGCACAAGAGCAATATGAAAAAGCACGAAAGACTCTACAGAGAGCCCTGGGGCCGGATCATATCGATGTAGCTAATAGCATCAATGACCTAGCGTACACATATATGCTTACGGGCAAGTACTCTCAGGCCGAACCTCTATTTGAGCAGGCGCTTGCCATCTACGAAAAGGCACAACCCGACACTCGTTATGTAGCAGACAGACTTGGTAATCTCGCGGAATGCTATGATCGCCAAGGAGGATATGAGAAAGCTGAGCCCCTGTACAAGCGTGTAGTAGAGATTCGGACCAGCAACCTGGACGTCAATCCTCGAGCAGCGATTGAAAGCTTATCGAATCTCGCTTTCCTGTATTTTGAACGCGGCAAGTATGCAGAAGCTGAACGCCGTTTCAACGAGGCGCTTGATGTGTGGAACAACAGCAAGAAACCGCAGCCGTCGGACGCGGTTCCGATGTACGATGGCCTGGCTGCAATCTACCGCGAGCGTGGGGAATACGACAAAGCGGAGCAATTCTTGCATCAGGTACGACAGCTTCACAAGGAACTCGTGGAGTACGATCATACCTTGGTAGCTGATGACCTCGAGAATATGGCTCTGGTTCGCTTGAGGCAGAACAGTCCCGGAACACAAGTGGAAACCGAGCAATTATTCCGGGAAGTGCTTCGCATTCGCGACAATGCCCTCGGGAGAGATCATCCCGATACAGCTTCAGCGGCAAGCGACCTGGCATTTTTCTATCTCAAGCAAGGCAAGCTGAAACCTGCCGAGGAGAATTTCGTTGAGGCCCTCAAAATCCAAGAGGCCTTGCCGTATTCGCCGGCCCTGGCCACAACTCTATATGGCCTGGCGCGGTCGTTTCGCGATCAAGGCCGGTACGATGAGGCCGAGCCGCTCTTCAAGCGGGCACTCGCGATCCAGGAAAAAGCGATACCCGATCATCCCGACCTCATCGAGACCCTAAACGACTATGCCGACCTCCTGCGGAAGATGAATCGCGGGGCTGACGCTTCACAATTGGAAGCCCGAGCAGCACAAATAATAGAACGGCGCGCAAGGGAACGACTCGATCAATAATGCCCACGACTCTGGTTGAACCCTCTGACGAAAAGAGATGCGACAGCCTCTAGTCTTGTTGACCTGATTTCGACGACCGCGAGGAAAAACACACCAAAGACATTGAAGCGCCGGGCGGAGCCACCCCGCCCCAGGACGCGTCTAACACACGAAGAAAAGGCCGCTCGCGAACTAGAGCCGTCCCAGAGGGCAGCACGCTTGGTGGGGATGATGGGTGTAATTATGAAGGCGGACAGCAAACTCTACGGGGAAGAAAGGCCGCGATGGCAAGATTCAAGAGCATAAGAACGAGAGGCGACGCAAGAGCGCTCATCCGCCAAGTAATGGCCAATGTGGAAGTCGTCAGGGCGACTCGCAGAAAGCGGTGATGGGGACTGGCGGGTCACGTCTGCGCCGCCAGCGACGAAGTTGTTGATGACGCTTCTTTGGCTCAGATGTCACCGTTCCACAGCTTGATTTCATTCTCGCGGCGATTGACCAACCCTTGCACAACCTTGCCCCCCGCCTTATTCCAGCGCTGTAATTGATCAGGCACTTGATCGTACTGTCCTTGGTTGAGCACCTTCAGCAGCGTGCTGCTCTTGAAGTTTCCGCCTCCAATATTGAAGGTAAAGGAAACCAGAGCATCGAACTGGTTTTGATCTAATGCGACAGTCACGCCGTTATTCACGGTTTGCTCAGCGGGCTTCACATCCTGGCTCAACAGATCGAGCGCTTGCTGGTCCGTCAGGCCATCGGCATATGTCACCGGCAAGCCGTCGATCACGATTTCGCCAGACGCCTGTTCGGAGCTCGTGATTAGATGACCGACGCCTATCGTTGGGAGCCCCGCGGAGTCTTTGTATTCCTGAAGCTCAAAGCCCTCCCATTGTTTCAGCAGAGCGAGTCCATGTTCACTCATTTCCATTCGCTCAATTCTCCTTCTTGCCAGTAATGCTCGAATTACTGCTGCAATCGAGCGCATGCTGCCAGTTCGTAAACACAAGCTGCGAGTCGTTCACAAGTCTACTGATTGATTTGGCCGCGCGGAATACACAATTGCTCCTTGCGAGCGGCTCATTGAGCTTTCGTGATTATGCTTCCCTTTCCGCGCTCCCGGAGCATGTCGTTGAACGCGCGGACATCTTTGCTCATCACCTCATCCAAGCGTTTGCGAAGCGCCGACAGCTGTTCTTTGAACAGCGCGTGAACTTCACGCTGCTGGTTAGTCGGGCCGAAGTCGCCACTTGCCAAGCCGCCGCCAAGGTAGTTCAACTTGCTGATTAACTTGTTCGGGTAGCGCGTAGTGTCCTGACCTTGGCCGGTGAACTTGCGCTGAATCAGACCATCCTCGATATCGAGCAGCTTCTTGTCCAGATCGTCGGCCGAGGATTTGATCTGCGCCGAATCGGCGCCGCCCGACAGCAGCGCTCGGACGGAATCGAGCTGACCGCGGACGACCTCGATTTGATTGACCATGTCTGCTGCGGACTCGATGTCCTTTCGAAGGTCGAGCAACATCTCCGTTTGAGCTTGAATGTCAGCTTCACTGCCGCCCGAGTTGGGGTCTTTCTTTACGATCAGCGGCTGGCTTAATTCCTGCCCTCCGCCAGAAAGTTTTACGGTGTAAGTCCCTGGCGGCATCAGCGAGGAGATTCGCGCGCCGTCCGGGGCGGGTCGCCACCCTTCAGGACCGACACGAACCTCAGGCGCGTACGCCGGGCTGGTTCGGAGTCGAATCTCCTTGGTCTGCTCGCCGCGGAGGTCCCAGTAGAGGCGATTCAAGCCGGCATTCTTGGTTCCGTTGATCGTCCGCACGATTTGTCCCTTGGCATCTTCGATGCGCACTTTGACGTCACCCTTCGGCGCAGTCTTGAAATAGTAAGCGATCGATGCGCCGTAAGGGGGATTCTGACCGGCCGTCGGATCGTCGGTCACAGAAACCGGCACCGCCGCACTTCTGAACCGATATGCCGGCCTCGGCTTGAACAGGTAGGCTTCGGCGTCCATCGCGCTGCTGGTCATCTGCTGCAAGGGAGTTATGTCATCGAGAATCCAGAAGCCGCGGCCGTAAGTCGCAAGCACGAGGTCGTTGAAGTGCTCCTGAACGGCAATCCAGTACACCGGCGCGTGAGGCAGGTTGTTCTGAAGGGACCGCCAATTCTCGCCGTCGTCGAACGAAACGTACAACCCGTTCTCAGTGCCTAGATAAAGTAACCCGCGGCGTACAGGATCCTCGCGAACGCAATGCGCATAACTGAGCATGCTGTGCGGGATGCCCTTTGTGATCACCTTCCACGTTTTGCCGTAGTCGTTCGTCTTGTATACAAAAGGATCACGGTTGTTGACCTGATGGAAGTCCACGGTTATGTACGCAGTTCCGGCGTCATAACGAGAGGGTTCAATGTTACTGACGGTACCGAGCGACGGAAGACCCGAGATGTTCTTCGTGACGTTCGCCCAGTTCTTGCCGCCATCGCGCGTGATCTGCACGAGCCCGTCGCTGGTCCCAGCCCAAATAAGCCCTTTCTCTTTCGGCGACTCTGCGATGGCAAACACAACCGGGAAGTACTCGACGCCGATGTTGTCGCCGGTGAGCCCGCCCGAAAATCCTTGCTTACTTTTGTCGTTGGTGGTCAAGTCGGGGCTGATGAGCTGCCAGCTTTGCCCCGCGTCAGTTGTTTGGTGAACGTACTGGCTGCCGACGTAAATCCTATTATGATCGTGCGGCGAGATGGTGAGCGGCATCGTCCACACGAACCGATACTTCAAATCAGCGGCTACCGACCCGCTAGCCTGATCCGGCCACACTTCGACGTTTCGAGCCTGGCCGTTGCGGAGATCGAAGCGATCTACGATTCCGCCTACGCTGCCCGAGCCGGATGCGCTCGACCAGATGATGTTGGGGTCACCTGGATCGGGCGTAGCCCAGCCGCTCTCGCCGCCCGCTACCGATTGCCACGCGCTGCGAGGGATGCCACCGCCGAATCCTCCTCCGCCGCCGAATCCACCGCCTCCGGTATTGCTTGGGCCGCGATAGGAAGGTCCGTCTTGCTTGTTGCCGTAGACGTAATATGGAACACGATTGTCGACAGTCACGTGGTACATCTGCGCGATCGGAAGCTGGATTCGGTCCCACGTGCGCCCGCGCGTGACCGAGATACTAACGCCGCCGTCGTTCGCAACAGCCATGCGGCTTGGATTCGTCGGATCGATCCACATGTCGTGGTTGTCGCCACCGGGGCTGCTCGCAAACTGCGCGGGCCGCGCCGTCTCTCCGCCGTCAAGCGTCGTTGAGAAAGAGGCGGTCAAGAAGTAAGCCTCGTTCTCATTGTCGGGCGATACCACCATACGGAAGTAATAATGCGTACGACCGCCCATGGTGCGATCGTAGCTCACGAGACGCCAGTTCTCGCCACCGTCGTCGGAACGCCAGAGCTTGCCGCGGTCTGTTTCCTGGCCTTTCACCGGGACGCCGTCGCCGGTCTCGATGAGCGCATAGATGCGACTGGGATTGCTTCGGGCGATGGCAACGGTGACCTTGCCCGTGGTGCGAGTTGGAAGTCCGTGGCCTGAAAGTTTCTTCCACGTAGCGCCGCCGTCGGTTGACTTGAACAGCCCGCTGCCCGGGCCGCCGCTCTCACGACCCCACGTGTGGATCTCCAGCGGCCACATCCCGGCAAAAAGAATTCCTGGATTGCTGGGATCCATTTGAACGTCCGAGCATCCGGTACTCTCGTCGACGAATAAGGTTCGATCCCAAGTCTTACCGCCATCGGTCGTGCGGAAGACGCCTCGTTCCGGTTGGGGTCCGTACGCATGTCCCAGCGCAGCAACCAGGACGATGTTCGGATCGCGAGGATCGATGACGACTCGCCCTATGCGGCCGGTCTTCTCGAGTCCCATCAATGCCCAGGTCTTGCCCGCATCGGTGGACTTGTAGATGCCTTGACCGACCGATATGTGACTTCGAATCCACGCTTCGCCTGTTCCCGCCCAGACAATATTAGGGTCGGACGGCGCAACGGCGAGCGCGCCGATTGAGGAGACCGGTTGATCGTCGAAGATCGCCTGCCAGTGCGTGCCGCCGTCGGTGGTCTTGAAAGTTCCGCCCGACGCGGCGCCAGCGTAATAGATGTTCGGCTGTCCAGGCACTCCGGCAACCGCGGCGACTCGGTTACCCACCGGGCCGATGTAACGAAACCGAAGCGAGCTAAGATCGGTGCTCGGTTGCTGGGCACGTGAAATCACGACAAAGCCCGCCGCCAAGCAAATAGCCGCCATGACAAACTGTAAGGCAGATCTCTTTCTGTTCAACATATGCGCCTCCCAAAGGACTATTGGTCATCTTTCCTTCCAACACAGTGGGGTATTTCCACTAAGGTACCTTTTGATCGAGTTGCTTCTATCGCAAATAAGTCCGCGCGTCAACCGCAGGTGAAAGGGGGGTGTGATTAGAAGTGGGACGTCCACGTAGTGACGAATTCATTCGTTTCTTAGAGTCCCGACGAATAAACTCGTTACTACGTGGCCGTTGTTCATATCAAAGTCCCACTTCTAATCACACCCGGTATTAATCCGGATGGTTAGCTGAATATGGAACCGCGCTAAAGCTTCATGGTAGACTGCACCAAGCCTCCTAATTAGACCGCCATGAAGTTTAGATATTTATCCTACACACTTTTGTTTCTAGCGGTCGGGGCTACATATTTCGGCG
>DASXSR010000085.1:0-13850 GCA_036505875.1 Blastocatellia bacterium
CGATCTGCTGATAAGTCATACCCGACGCTCGCATTTCGTATTCATCTTCACGCGTGCCTGCGAACACGGGATGCGTATGAGCGTCAACAAACCCAGGCATGACGACCGAGCCGCTCGCATCGATGCGCAGAGCGTCAGCGCGGACTCGAGGCTCGACCTCCGAAGTAGCTCCCACGGCCAGTATCACGCCATCACGCGAAAGCACCGCACCATCTCCAATGATCGCAAGCTCGCCGAGCTCCTCTGCGACGCGTGGCCGAGGTGGACCGGCAAGGGTCACAAGCTGCGACGCGTGAGTGATTAGCAGCTCTCGAGTCATGTAAATCCTGTCAGGTACGGATGTGATTAAGAGTGGACTGGAGGTGGGAGCTGATTCTCGGCCTCTAATCGAAGAGGCGCTCTCCGGCATTCCTCTGAACCCCGTAGGGGTGCGATGTCTATAGAGTCGGCAGCGGCGATGGCCCAACCCCGTAGGGGTGGAATGTGCCGCATAGTTGAAATCAATGCTGCTCCTAACGGAGCTCGGAGACCCCGTGACGCCGGTTACTATAAACATTGCACCCCTACGGGGTTGCCAAGTGAACGCCGGAATGAGTCTCTGAATTGCCAGTGACTCGAGCCTCACTTTTTAATCACGCCCCTTTATCAGAGCGTATGGAATTGACACCGTCAAGCTTATTGAGTATTTTATTCGCAGCAGGTTGTAGCAAGACGCGCGAAGCCCCTTCCCCCGGATCCGTCTGAGATCCAACATAGTCCCTCGGTCAGGACGCAGACTTAGCCGTCAGCGAACTCAGGTTAGCCACTCAGGAACGAACATGCCCATTTCGTGGAAGTCCGGCTTGTTATCTCTGATAACTCTCTTTCTAATTTCTTTCTGCGCTACCGCCCGCGCGTCGACCTTCATCATACCAACCGACGATGAACTAATAATCGACGCCCGCGCGATCGTCAGAGGCAAAGTTACTTCGGTAAGCTGCCAACTAGATGAGCAGAGCGGTCGGATATTCACTTACGTCCGCCTGCGCGTCCAAGAAGTGCTCAAGGGACAAATAGCCGGCCGTGAAATCGTGCTTAAAGAAGAGGGTGGCCAAGTCGGAGCCCGTGGCAGCATAGTCTGGGGAACTCCTCGATTCGAACTCGACGAGCGAGTCCTGCTTTACCTGGACACCTGGCGCGATGGGAGCTTGCGAGTCTACCAGATGTTCCTCGGCAAGTTCCGCATAATTGAAGACACAGTTACTGGCCAGAGCGTCGTCACGCGCGACGCGCCCGACGCCAACACCATCGCGTTCGACCGGCAGGGGGCTCAATCCTCGACGAGCCGTCTGGATCTTTCTGCTTACACACGGATGGTGCGAAGGATCCTTAATACTAACTGGGATCGAGCAGTCGCTGTCGAGCGAACTTACTACGCTAATACCCCTCTTCTCAGCCGTCCGCATGAATACGATCCGTCATCGGGCGAGGTCCAGCCGGAATTTGTTTTCTTTCCCGCGTCGCCTCCCCCGCGCTGGTTTGAGCCCGACAGCGGACAGCCCGTGAAAGTCCTCGTCAACCCGGACGGGGCGCCGAGTCAGCAGGTTCTTGACGACGTCTCGGCGGCGATGAGTGCCTGGTCGAACATACCGGGCTGCACTCTTCGAGTTGTCAACGCCGGAACCGGCGGCTGCCCGAACAGAGACTTTACTGCAATCGCTTTCAACAACTGCGATGGGCGATGGTCAGAAAGCCCCGACTGCGCCCGCACGTTGGCGCTCGGCGGAATACTGTGGGATAACTCCATTACAAAGCAGGTCAACGGAACCACCTTTGCGCGCGCCTACGCAGGCTTTATTTCGTTCAATCCATATGCGAGCTGCGCCTTTGACGATCACTGCAACGTTCGCGAGATCACAACGCACGAGATGGGACACCTGCTCGGTCTCGGTCACTCGGCCGACCCAAATGCAACGATGTACAGCGTCGCGCATTTCGACGGCCGCTGCGCCTCTCTAAAGCAAGATGACATTGATGGTATTACGTTCCTTTATCCACAACAGCAAATCCAACCAGGTCCGTTGACGATGCTCACAACTTCACTGCCGCCGGCAATTTCCGGCGTATCGTACGCTCCGGTTGTGCTGAACGCGACTGGAGGGTCGAGACCTTACACCTGGGACCTCGTGCCGGGCCTGGGCCGATTGCCCACAGCAATGGGGCTCAACCCGGGAGGCGCAATCGGCGGAACTCCGGTTGAGGCCGGCACTTTCAACATCAGTTTGAGAGTGACAGACGCGGTTGGCGCTAGCATCGTCAAGGCGATGTCTTTAACGGTTAGCGCGCCGTCCGGGCCTTATGACTCGCAGTTTATATCACAAACCATCGCGTCGACACTCTTGCCAAACCAGCCGTTCAGCGTGAACTTCAAATTCCTCAATATCGGCACTCAGATCTGGGATGGCGCGAATGGGCTCAGCTTGCGATCGCAGCCGGCGGGCAATGCGACCTGGGCCGGCGGGACGCTATCTCTCGGTCCGGTTGTAGTGCCGCCCGGGCGACAGCTCGATATAACTGTGACCGCCGCCGCGCCCAGAACTCCAGGCGTCTACAACTTTCAGTGGCGGCTTTATCAAGATTCTGTCGGGTTCTTCGGGCAGCCCACAGCGAACCTCAGCATCACGGTGACCGACGGCAGTAGCCCGCCCACTATAACCAGCACGTCAACTTTAAGCGGCGTGGTTGGAGCCGCGTTCAGCTATCAGCTCGCCGTAAACGGAGGCACCGCGCCGTTCACATGGACGATCCTGAGCGGTTCGCTACCCGCAGGGCTCGCTTTGAATCCGGGCACTGGAGTCATCACCGGGACGCCGGCATCTAACACGGTCTCCACCGCAACAGTTCAGGTGACGGATGCTCTGAGCCGGACCGCGCAACAGTCCATTACGGTGACGACGTCAATGCCTTCGTTGACCATCACTAGCGTGTCCGTTCCACAGGCCCAAGTAGGTTCGCAATTCAGTTACCAACTGTCAGCAACTGGCGGTAAGCCGCCTTACACGTGGTCAGTCACGGGCGGAGCGCTGCCGGGCGGTTTATCCCTGACTGCCGCGACTGGGATGCTCAGCGGGACGCCGACTGCTGGCGGGAGCTTCAGCTTCACCGTCGCAACGACCGATGCCCAGCCTGCCACCACAAGCAAAATTCTTTCGATGACCGTCGCTTTGCCTGCATTGAGCATCACAAGCGCGTCGGTTCCACAGGGCCAGGTCGGATCGCCATTCAGTTATCAACTCAGCGCGACCGGTGGTAAGTCGCCTTATACCTGGGCAATCACCGGCGGAGCCCTGCCCGGCGGATTGGCACTCTCGGCGTCGACGGGAATGATCAGCGGGGCCCCAACCGCGAGCGGGGGCTTCAGTTTCACCGTCACCGCAACCGATGCCCAGCCTGCTACCACAAGCAAAATTCTTTCGATGACCGTGTCTCCGGCGCCGCTCGTGCTCGCTGCGGCGCCTGCGCTCGAAGGGCTTATGGGTTCGTCGCTCACCTATCAACTCAGCGCGAGCGGGGGAACGCCGCCTTACATCTGGTTTGTGAGTGCAGGCACGCTTCCCGCGGGATTGATCCTCAATCCGTCCAGCGGTTCGATATCAGGCGTCCCAACCGTCGCCGGTCTGTTCACCTTTGTAGTCTCGGTCCGCGACCAGGCTTCTGTAAGCGCGGCCACAACAATTCAGATGAAGTTGATCGACCCGGCAACGATACCGGCTATTACGAAGGCGAAGTATAAAGGTGGCAAGAAGCTTATCGTGACCGGCGAAAGGATCAACCCGGCCGCCGTGCTGCTGGTGGATGGCAATCAAGTGGCATACGGAGCAAGCGAGGGGTTATTGATTGTGAAGCCAATCACGCTTGCCTCGGGGCGGCATGAAATAAGAATCGTGAACCCCGGTCAGATTTCTTCACAGCCCTACATCTTGATAATCGACTGACGGGTTGGGCAATTGCATGATCACGGTGACTGTAATCGGCGCTACAGGGGGAGTGAAGAGCAACACGACCGGTCGATGGCTGAGCAGCGACCGTATTTGTATTGCGACTACTTGCCGTCGATCGAAAACGCGTACAGCTTATTATTGCCTTTGCCGATGCGAAGCATCTGGTAACCCGAACCGACATACACAACGCCGTCCACTACGGTTGGGCCGCCGCCTACCGCTCCACCGGTGTCGTATTCCCAAAGTATCTTTCCGGTCTTGGCGTCATACCCACGCATGAAATTGCCAGACGAGCCCGCAAACACAAGACGGTTGTCTCCGGTCCCCGTAACCGTCAAAGGGCCGAAGTTCGATTTCCCGTCGGGACTCATCGTTTGCC
This sequence comes from Blastocatellia bacterium, assembly GCA_036505875.1. Lineage (GTDB taxonomy): Bacteria > Acidobacteriota > Blastocatellia > UBA7656 > UBA7656 > Onstottus_A. The sequence goes on from DASXSR010000085.1 coordinate 4,360, forward strand.
AGAGAATCTTTCCAGTCGCACCATCGAGCGCCGACACCGAGCCTTGCTTGGGGTGATTCGAGATGCCGACATAAACTCGCTCGCCGTCAGTTGCAGCGCCAAATTCGATGCCGCCCAGCATTCCCCCCGGCCCGACTTCGGTCTTCCACACCAGCTTTCCGTCTTTCGGGTCTAGCGCCCAGAACCATCCGCTCTTTTGCCCCGCGCCGATAAGCTTTCGTCCGCCCGCTCCTTTGAATGAAAGAGGGGTTGTGCCGAAGTCATAATCCGGCCCACACTCTTTGGGGTTAGCCATACAGTTTAGGTTCCACACGTCGCCGTGCTGCGCCTGGTAAGACCAGATCATTTTGCCCGTCTCGAGATTGAGCGCGATGATAGCGTCGGACATATCGGATTCGGGTTTAGTGTAATCGTCGCCGGTGCTGAGATACAGGCGCTTCTCTTCGGGATGAATCGCTACAGTCGACCAGACTCCGACGCCTGACGGCCCGAGGATTCTGCGACCTTGTTTGTCCTTGCCCTGTTCTTTTGGTTCCTCGGGCACCGTGTAGAACCGCCAAACTTGCACTCCGGTTTTGGCGTCGAACGCGGCGACGCCGCCGCGAAACGTGCAACATTCGTATTTTTGATTGCCGGCCATCACAACTTCTTCGCGAGAGGAAATTCCAATGTACACGCGGCCGTTGTAATAGATCGGAGCGCTTGTGGCCATCGACATGGGATGCGGGTCGATTTTGATCTTCCAGACTTGCGCGCCGGTCTTGGCATCCAGCGCAAATAGCCGCCCCGACGCGTCGCCAAAGTAGATCACGCCATCGGCGTATGCCGCGCCGCTCCGTGACGGCATGCCTATATCGAACTCCCAAATCTTCTTGCCCGTTTTGGCATCAACCGCGTACTGTTTGCCGTCCCACGATCCGAAGTACACGACGCCGTCAACTACAGTTGGCTGACTCGACACATCGGCGCCGGTTTCAAATATCCACTTCGGCTTGAGACGGGCGACTGTTGCCGGTGTGAGCTGCTTCTCATTTGGATTGTAATGCGACCCGCCGAGGTCGCGGCCGTACATCGGCCAATCGGAAGAGTTTCCATTGCCGGCAACCTTCGCGGTTCTAACCGCTGCATTGCCCGAACCCTTGGATTGTCCCAAGACCAACGACGCAGCGATTGTGAATAACATCAACGCGCAACCTATCAGGGAGGTCGATATCCGCATTTCAGCGCTCCTTCCGGTTTGAGTCCCGAGGGAATTGAAGAGCAGATTGTATTTGATAGATGCGCGGTTTGCAATTTTCAATTAGTATAGCTTTATGCGACAAAAGACCGCGGCGGTTGTCGTCATAGGAAACGAGATTCTGACCGGTAAATCTGAAGATAAGAACGCCGCTTTCTTGATTGCCGAAATGCATGCGCTTGGAGTGGCGCTGCGTCGCATAGTCATGATCCCAGACGAAATAAACGCAATTGCCACTGCCGTCCGACAGTGCTCCTCGGAATTCGACTACGTGTTTACCTCGGGTGGTGTCGGGCCGACTCACGACGACGTGACAATCGAGGGCGTGGCTCGCGCCTTTGATCGCGAAGTTGTGAGGCATCCCGAGCTTGAATCAATGCTGCGTGGCTATTTCGGAGACGGCCTTGATCAACCTCGATTGCGAATGGCAAATGCTCCCGCGGGCTCAGAGTTGATTCGGCAACCCGGGACGGGCTGGCCGGTTCTGGCTGTGAACAACGTCTACGTGCTTCCCGGCGTCCCTGAGTTGTTTCGCAAGAAGTTTGAGACCATCCGAGAGCGGTTCCGCGCCGAGCCCTTTCACATTCACACCATTTATACTCGCGAGGATGAGTTTGATATTGCCCCGCGGCTCGACGCGGTGGCGGCCGATCACCCGGAGGTCGACATTGGCTCGTACCCGAGCTTTGACCGTGAGGACTATCGAGTCAAGATAACGATCGAGTCAAAAGAGCGGGTTGCCGTCGAACGCGCGCGTGACCGGTTGCTAGAATTGTTGAATCCGGCTTCTCTCGCCGGTACGGAGTGACTTGGTTCGGTATCGCGAGCGTGGGCGAGACTTAGACTGGATTGCTACGGACACCGACACCGATAATGATTTTCCTGGTTTCCCTCCGTGGATAAGGTATAATAAAAACTCGAAACCTTAAGCCTTCGGGCGCGTTTCATAAAGAGCATGCACTCATTCAAACTGACAGCCATAATCATCTGCGCCGCTCTGATCGCCGCGTCAACGCGTGTCTCTGCAGGACCACTGGACGGCCCGGCGCCGGCGACTCCTCAACAGGCTAAGCAGAGCCAGGTACACCAGATCATCAACATCGCAGAGATGCATTACAAGCGCGGGCAGCAGGCCTACACGGGGGCGCAATATGAGCTTGCTCGGCGCGAGTTCGATGAAGCAGTCGATACCATCCTCAGCGAGTCGATCGATGTTCGGAGCGATGATGAGCTTCGCGTGTACTATCGCGAGCTAGTTGAGAAGGTCAACCGTTATCAGATCGCAGCGCTCGAGCAGAAAGATGGCGGGTTCAGCGAGCAGCGCTTCGAGCCCTCGCCGCTGGACAAGATTGCGTCACTTTCGGACGCCGATCTCGAAGAAGCAGGCGCAGCGGAAGAAGAAGTGGTGGCCGCGAAGTACAACTTTGATTTCACAACTGCGCTCCCCGTCCGCCAGTTTATCAATTACTTCACAAAGGGTCGCGGGCGCGCGACGATTGAAGCGGGCCTGCAACGCTCGGTTAAGTTTCGCGAGATGGCCAAGCGCATATTCAAGAAGGAAGGCGTGCCGACCGATTTGATATGGCTGGCGCAAATTGAATCCACCTGGAATCCGTATGCATACTCGTGGGCGGGCGCGAAGGGGATCTGGCAATTCATTCCTTCAACGGGAGCGCGGTTCGGTCTGACGCAGAACTACTGGGTCGACGAGCGATCGGATCCGGAGAAGTCAACGGTGGCTGCGGCTCGCTACTTGAAGTGGCTTTCAAATCGCTATCGCGGCGACTGGTCTCTGGCGCTTGCGGCTTACAATACCGGCGAAGGCCATGTTGACAGCGCGATCGCGCGGTCGGGCTCGCGTGATTTCTGGAGTCTGCACAGAGGCGGCTATCTTGCCCAGGAGACCCGCAATTACGTTCCCGCGATTCTGGCAGTGGTCACGATTGCGAAGAATGCGAAGAAGTATGGATTCGAATTGCCGCCTACATATCCTTATCATTACCAGACTCGGCTGGTTGCAAAACAGACGGATCTGCGTCCGCTGGCAAAGAAGCTTAAGATTTCTTACGGCTCGTTGCTGGAGTTGAACCCCGAGCTTCAGCGCGGAGTCACTCCTCCCGGAAAGCATGTCATTCGAATCCCGGCTTCGCTTGCGGTTAAGGCCGATGAAGCGGCGGGCGAGACGACTGCGGTTACGAATAATCAATAAAGCCGAACCGGGACAGTGAAAAATCCTGCGCCCTTTTCCAAATAGGCTCCGATTTAAGAAGCAGTACGACAGCTTCCAGATAACACAATACTATTGCCCGGCCTTCTGCGCCTTGTTATCATCGCCCCAGTACTAGGTTCGAACTGCCCTCTCTTCCCAACCGCAATCCGAGGTAATCGCGATGCTCTCCATGCTGATCTTCGTAGTCATAATCATCTTCCTCGCCCTCGTGTCTTCATTCATTCCGATCGGCAACGAGAACTCCACTGTGCGGCGGCTGCCGTGGGTCACCTTCTCTATTATGGCGCTCAACGCGCTCATTTTCTTTGTGACACTTCCAGTCGTCGCGGGTCAGCAAGAGGAAATTGCAAAGGTTGGTTCGGAGATGGTGCGGTTCGTCGGTCAGCATCCGCAGTTGCTGGCTGATGAGAACGTGCGCAAGAAACTCGGCGAAGCTGGGTTAATCAGCAGGTCCGAATCAGAGCTCATTGAACGTCAGCTCCAGCAATCGACGGAGCTTCAATCCGAATACGAAGAGTGGTTGAGAAGCGCTGAAGCACAGAGGCTGCGCGAGCAGCTCGATCAAAAAATCGATTCGTTCAAGCACGTTGCGCAAGACAGTCTCTGGTACAACTACGGGCTCGCCCCAAACGGAAACTGGAAGCCTCATCAACTCATAACCTCCGCGTTCCTGCACAGCGGTCTGATCCATCTGTTGGGCAATCTAATATTCTTCTTCGCAGTGGCGTTCAGCTTGGAGGACTTATGGGGTCGGGGCATATTCCTCGGCTTCTATTTGATCGGCGCGGCCGTCGCGGTTCTGCCAAGCGTCATCCATCCGGCGACGGTTCCTTCGATTGGCGCGTCTGGCGCCATTTCAGCAACGATGGGAGCTTTTCTGCTTCGCCTGCCGAAGACGAAGATCAAACTCCTGTGCCTGCACTTTTGGTGGATCAGGTTCATATTTGGAAAGAAGCCGATCGTGGTAATGGTTCCGGGTTGGCTTTACCTTGGCTCGTATTTCATCGCGCAGGTCGTGTCGTGGTACTTCGATAAGAAAGCAGGGCACGTTTCCAATGTTGGATATTCTATTCACGTTGCGGGATTCGCTTTCGGTTTGGGCTTCGCTGGATTTATGAAGGCGACGAAAATCGAAGAACGGTACATTCACCCCAAGATCGAAGCAAAGATCTCTTTTGCCGCAGCGCCCGCAGTCACCCAGGCGCTGGAGGCGATGGATCGAGGCGATGCGGTCTCAGCCGAAAGGACGTTGAGAACGCATCTAGCCAAACAGCCCGGGGACACTAATGCATTGCTGGCGGCGATTCAGGTGTATCAAAAAACATCGAACTTCGATCAACTGAATGCGATGTACGGCCGGCTGATCAGACATCACGTGGCGGGCGGCGACAAAGAAGCGGCGCTTTACGCTTACGACAGCTTGCTCAGCTCGTTTCCCGATGACAACGTGGCGCCTCGAATCGCGGCTCGCGATTGGATCGTGGTCTGCGACTACCTGCGCGAGTCGGAGATGAACCGCGAGGCAGCGGTCGAGTATGAGCGCCTGGTGAATGCTTGCGCTAGCGATCCGTTGGCGCTACGCGCAGCGATCTACGGAGGCGAGGCGGCGCTTACAGCGAGTGATGCGGATCGCGCTTTGAGGCTCTTTCAAAAAGCGGTCGCGATGGACGCGCCGGAGCAACTCGGCGTCCGCGCACGCGCGGGAGTCGAAAAGTGCGAGAAAATCCTGGCGCAAAGATCACACTGGAACAAGAAGGCAGCCGACCCGAAGCAGAAATTCGCCTGGTAATTAACTTGTGTTTCAAACGAATCCAGCCACACGTGGGAGCGTCTCGTTGGTCTTTTGTCGTGGCTTTTCCTGCCAGCTTGTAAGTTGTCGATCTGAAAATCGCCGTTTGCTCCGAATTCCGCCACGCTTCCGCCTGCCGTCCCGGCTTTCACAAAAAGTGCACGACTACCAGGTGTATCAATAGTAAGTAGCGCAGAGATCAGAGTTGTGGGCGTACCGACAACAACAGGATTTCTAGCAGTGATAACGTTAGTAACCGAGTCTATGAACAGGGCAGTGTCACCAAGAGCGTCGTTGTAGATCTTAAAGTCTCCAGGATTGGTCGCCGCCACTGACCATTTCTGCGCTCCGCTTAGGCTTAATCCCAGACCCGCGTTTGAGTCTGAATCGACAAGCGCGCGAATAATGCCCGTTCCCGATTGACTGACGCGGTCACAACAGGAGAGTCCTTGGTCGGGCTGGCGATCCGTTCGTCTTGAAGCAGTTGCAGTGGTCAACACCAATAGCAGGGTGTGATTAGAAGTGGGACTTCCACGTAGTGACGAATTCATTCGTTTCTTAGAGTCCCGACGAATAAATTGGTTACTACGTGGCCGTTGTTCATATCAAAGTCCCACTTCTAATCACACCCCCAATAGCAGACCCAAGAAAGCGAGCGATCTTCTTAAGGTAATCATGGCATTCTCCTCTCAAACTCGATGTCCGTTCCGTATTACTTCTGTTTCAGGTTTGTTGTTATGAGACGAAGGAGTTCGACTTCTCGAGTCTTCTTCTATGGACACGTAATCGGCGTCGTGCTAAGCGCGCCGGCGTTATTGACAGTCAGGCGGAAGCAATTTGGCCCATCGGTGGCCTTGAGAATCAGTCCGTTGCCTTGCGTGGCGATTGCTGCATCGCCGCCGTTGACTTGTAATTTCGCATTGACACTCATCGTGCCGATGCCGACGTTTCCCGTATTGGTCAATCGCATGACCTCACTTTCGTTTGGCCGGAACGTCATGATCTTTCCGTTCGTGCCAAACTCTACGGTATCCTTGCGTTCTGCATTCAGCGGCGCATTAGCCCCGTTATACCCAACGTATGCGCGATACATGTTGGAATCATCAAGGAAGATAACCTGAGAGAAATCGCCGTTTGTGCGGTTGCGTACCTGCAGCGAGCCTGCTCCTGACGTTGGATAGATGAGAGCATTCCCACCGACTTCGAGCTTCTCGCCCGGGTTTGTCGTCCCGATGCCGATTTTGCCACTTGAGGTGATTCTCATTCGCTCGGCTATCGTTCCTCCTGTTCCTGCAGTGCGGAAGATCACCGCCGCATTGTCGTGCGCCCCTGAATCGATATAAGCCTGCCCGGTAAACGCTGACCCCGTGCCGAAGAATTGTATCGCCGCTGATGCCGGGGAGTTGGTCAATGTTGGCGCGGAATAAATCCTGACGCCGCCGGTGTTGTTCAACATAGCAAGGTCTCTTGGAGAACCGGTGGTGAAGAAGATGCTGCCGTTGACGGTGAGATCGTCGTTTATCAATGTTTCGGGCGACACCGTATTTTGTCCCTTGCGATTTTCGCTCGAAGTCTTGCCTTGCTTTATTGGTTTGGAACCCGGACCGATTTGTGGTTGTCCTGTGCTGCCTTGGGAGGAGCCGGCGGCGACCGCGGCTGTAGTCTGGATGGTGCCGTCAGGAAACATGATTCCCTGACTCGCTCGGATCAGTCCGTCTATGTCGAGCCTGACCTGCGGATGTGTGATGCCGATGCCGAGATTGCCTTCAGCGGTCAATCGCATCTGCTCGATGTCCTTGCCGGTGAAGAAATCTCCGATGCGGAACGAAAGCGCGCCCCTGCCTCTGGTGATTTGTCCCTCTTCTCCGTTATGGCCGATGACGGTGGTGGTCTGATTCTCGTCTTCCAACACAGTCAATGGAATATTCTCTTCAGCGGGCGCGATAGCTTGCGTCTGTTGTGCGGTCATTTGAGAAGGTTCGAGAGGCTGAAGGCTGAGGGAATTGCTTTCGACTCTCAGCGAGCCAAAGGTTTGAGAGAGTTTCCCCGAGAGGCTCTTGGTGGTGATGACGCAGAGGTAGGAGTCGTAAGGCAGAGGCTGAGCCTGGGCGTCGCGGAAATTCCAGTCGATGAGGTTCGCGCCGCGGACTTGGTTGTCGAAGATTTTGTTACCGGTCGAGCTGTAGACCTCCAGTCGAATCTGGACTGAAGAGGAAGCCGTGCAGCGCAATCGCTCTCCGTTGACCGAGGCGGTCACAAGAGCGGAATCCTCAGCAGGATTGGCGGTGTGTTCGTGTTGAGCAAGTGCGGCGGTCAAAAGAACGAGAAGACTTAACAGAGAGAGGAATGATCTTCTGAATGTAAGCATGGATGTTCTCCTTTCCCAATCTGGTCGGATCTAACAGCTTGAATTCTTTCCAGGATGGGGTTGACGTTCTTGAGATTCGCCGAGTGGTGATCTACGAAACCAAGTCAATGTCAACAAACTCAATCCTGACCCCCTCCTCAAACCCGGACCGTGCTTTTCTTCAGCTCGCTACTGATTCCCTCTGCCCTTCGCGCTGCGCACAAATGCATGCTGGACGCCGCTTGCGACATAGGTGCCGACTATGTCGCCGTTGCTGTTGATTCCAAACGCGCGAGTCAGCGTCGCGCCGGGGAAATCAATGGAAGCGAATTCGGCGTCGGCAGAACGCAAGAAGCCATGGATTCTGCCGTCGGCGTCGCGGTAAACGCCCACCACGTCGCCCTCTGCGCTCACATCCCATGCTTGGGTAAGCGCAGCGTTGGGGTAATCAAACGCCATGGCTACTCCGCGGCGCACAATGTAAGCGCGTGCTCGCGATGGTGATACGCTCGTATCCGTGAACCATCCGACCACTATGCGGCCGCCCTTGGTGACACCGTTGTTCATAAAGCCGTTACCATCCAGGCCACCAAACTTGCCGCCGAAAAAATTGAAGCCGCCCGAATCCAGCGACATCCCGAACATGGTCGTGGTCGAGTTCGTGTCGTGAACACACCCGACGATCCTGCCATCAGGCGAAATGCCCTGCGGAATTGTGCTGAGATGTCCGGGCGCTTGCACCGGTGAAAACCCGTCGGCGGTTAGCACGTACCCATAGAAGTTGTTCGCATTATCGGTGCAGGCGCCGATGATGTCACCGCGTTTGTTGATGCCGCGCGCATCAGTGCCAGTCGTGCAGACCGGGTTGGGATAATCAATCGAGGCAAACGAGCTTGTCACGCGGTTGTAAAAGAATCCGTGAGAGTTTTTACTGGCGTCTTGAAAGAAGCCAACAATATTTCCCTTGTTGTTGATGCCGAAAGCTGACGTTAGCACGGCGCCGGGGTAATCGATGCTGGTGTAGGCTTTATCCGCATATGGATTGGGAACGAAGCCGTCATCAACCAGGGCTCCGACCATTCCTATGGGACGGAAGAACCAGCGCATGTCCATGTCATCGTCCATTTGATCCTGCGCGGTCGCCCGCCGCTGAAATGACGGACAGGTGAGCGCCAGAAGCACTGCGATGAAACTCACGAACGCGCAGATAGTTTTCGTGGTTCGGTTGCGGTATTTCACTGTTGTTTGGGTTACTATGTTCGTTCTAACCATGTTTCTCATATCGAGCCTCCTTCTCACTCATTCGAGGAATAAATCCTCTGATTGGCTTGCCGTCGTAACTGGCGTCACGAGGGTGACGGCAGCCGCTGCTAGGGGTGTCTCAAAAAGTTCGTAGTACGGCCTTTAGGCGGAAGTTCGTAATTCGGCCTTCTTGGTGGCAGATGTTACGAGCTTCCGCCTAAAGGCCGTACTACAAACGTTAAGTTTTGAGACAGCCCTCCTGCTATGGTCGCCCGGATAGCCATACTGTTGCCTTCGCTAAACGTGCGCACAACATTGTGCTGTGCGCCGATAGCGATTTAGCGCCGATTCCTCGCTTTGCGATAGTCTCGGGCAGCTTTTTTTCCGCCCTCATCTCTTAACGCGGAATTGACAGCCGAAAGTGGCCAACTGGTCCTGGTCTCTTGGGTGGATTTGGCTTTACTTATCCTCGCAGGCCCAGCCGAGCGGATTATTGACTTGCAATAGGATAAGCGGATATGGTTAGCCACCAGGATAGCGCTGGAGTCCCAAGGAAGAGTGAGGGTGAATTCGGTGACCGCTCTTTCACAAATAGGCGTGACCGAGCTGCTGGTAGATTGGAGCAAGGGAGATCAGGAAGCACTCA
>DASXSR010000086.1:0-13363 GCA_036505875.1 Blastocatellia bacterium
TGTTGATGAGCGCATCTATGGGAACCCGAGTGCCGCGAAACACGGGCGCGCCGCTAACGATTTCAGGGTCGACTGTGATTGGTAAGGTATCAATTTCGTTTTCGTCCAGAACCAAGGTCATGCTTGTGACTCCTGTTGATAACAGTGTACCAGATATTCCGGGACGCGCGGAAACGGGGAGCATCGTGTCGTCGTGGGTCAAACGAGTAAAGTGCCGGAACAGAAAACACGCCGGCATGTATTTTTTGCTCTGGGTTCTGATTGCCCTAGCTGCACAACTGTCGATTGCTCAGAAGCAGAGTGAAAGACGGAACCGAACAACGATAGCGCGCCGAACGATCACGTATTTCGCTGGGCCGAAGATCGCTGAGAGCTTGCAAGAATAGGATGCGCAAACACATTTTCTCAGTTATTGTGATGTTGCTATCGTTGGGTGCCATTGTCATGGCTTCCTTCATAGCAGCGCAGAAAACTGCCTCACAGCGGCGAGCGGCGCAAAGGTCAAGCCAAGGTTCTAGCCGACGAGCGGCAGCCAGACAGCGTAACGCAACTCCACAAGCCGGGCCCATTCGACCTCCCGATCCGAATCGCGCGCCGCAGAATCTCGTCGACGACGCGCTATACACCAACGAAGAGTTCTTCGGCGCGCAGGCATCGGTAGCAAGACCCTACTCTGTTGCGTTTGAACGGGTCGGAGCCCTGCTTGGCAAGTATCCCAAGGACGCGCGGCTTCATCTACACGCAGCGAGGCTCGCTGAAAGGCTCGGGCAGTTTGATAAGGCTGCCTCCGAGATGAGCGAGTACGCTGAGTTGCGGAGGCGCTCGCCGGATGCGCTGCGAAGACTCGCGAACTTTTATCACCATCGGGCCCGGTTTGCTGACGAAGTCAGAACGCTTCAAGAACTGGCGAAGGTTCTTACCGTCAACGAGCGCGGACCGATTTACAAACGCGCGGCCGAGCTGGTTCGCACCCGATCTTTGAAAGAATTCAAGCCTGCGGATTTTTTTGCTGAGCTCGTCTCGGCCGATCCGTCGAACGTTCAGCCGATCAAAGACTACGTTGAGGAGTTGCGGCTCGCTAAGCAGAATCGAGAAGCGCTCGCGGTGCTGGCTTTTTATCAGCCGAAGTTTCCCGCTGAGCTCGCTCACTTCTTGAAAACTCGCGCCCAGATTCTGGAGAGCACAGGGGACCGCCGCGCCGCCGAGGATACTTACAGTGCGGCGTTTGATCCAACCTGGCCGCGAGCGATCGCTGGAGATTATTTCGAGTTGCTGCGACGGTTTGGTCGTTATCGGGTTGCGCGGCGCGAGCTGCAGCAACGCGTCCGAGCGGGCGCGACCGATCTCGATACCGTGGGGCGGTTGTTCAGCATCTTTTCCTACGAAGGCAGCTACGAACAAGCGGCCCGATTGCTGACCGAGCTTGAAGATCGTCGCGCGAAGCGGGCCGGCACTCGACCGCAAAGCTCCGGATCGGTGACGACATCCGCCTGGAGCGCACGAGAGCTTGAAACCGTAGCCGAGATGTTCATCTCCATCGGCCACTACGATCAGGCGTCGCGTTATCTCTACACTCTTTATCTGGTTGGCGGACTGCAGCCGGGAACCGAGACGCGCGAAGAAGCACTCTATCGACTGTTCAAGGTAATGCTCGACGCCGCAGGAACGCCAACTCGCGTAGGCGGGGGTGATCTGTCTTTCTATCGCGATGTCGCCGAGGTCGATCAGCATCCCGGCTTCTTGAACGGCGTGCTGTCGTTGATACTGTCGGGCACCAGTCCCTCTCAGGAATTCGCCAACGAAGAGAAGGCTGCTGCCGGTTATTTCAATCGGGCATTCGCATATCACATCTTCACCTCGTTCAAGCAGGAGTACGCCGAGTCGAAGCATCTTCCGGAGATGTATCTGGGAATCATCAATGTGTTCTCGTCGCTCTCGGAACACAAACTCGCGATCGAAGCGGGTCGCGAGTTTCAAGAGCGTTATCACGATTCCGATCGTTACGCCGAAGTCTCGCTGCGAATGGCGGACTCCTACGTTGCGTTGAAGGATCGAGCAGGTGAGCGCGCGGTGCTGGGCGAGCTGCTCGATCGATTGGCGCGCAATCAACCGAAGGGCATCCCGCTCGTGCCGGTTTCGCCGAAGCATTGGAGCTATGGCATTACGCCTCAAATTGAAAAGCTTGTCGATAAGATTCGATACAACATTGAGGCGTACAGCGACACATACGATCCGACGGAAGATGAATCCGAGCGGCCGAGCACCCGCGAACAAGATGACAACGAGGATACTGAAAGCGAATCGACCGATGTCGAGCCCCTGCCCGACAGCGCTGCCGCCCAAGGGCCGAATTACAGCACAGTGCTCGAACGTTACGTGTCGTCGCTCGCCGCCGAAGAGAAGAAGACCGAAACGGTTGCCCTCTTTTGGGCACAGATCAAGAAGCATCCCAAAGAAGAAGGTCTATATGAGAGATTTCTCCGATGGCTGGGGCAGGCCCAGCTAATCAACGAACAATTGAAGGCTTACGACTCGGCGATCAAGCAATTCGATTCCAACACCTGGTATCACCGACTGGCTCGTTGGTACGTCCGGCAGAAACGCGGAAAGGAGCTGACGCAATACTCGCGAAAGCTGATCAACATCTTCGATGAGGATGAGATCGCCGATTATCTGCTGCGCTTCGCGGGCTATGGCGCGACGGCCGCCGGCGACGAGCTGAATTGGGACGAGCGATTCGCGTTCGATCTGTATAACTATGCTCACACACGATTTCCAAGGAACCTTTTCTTCGTGCGAGGAATGCTGACGTATCTCGAGAAGAACGACCGCGCGCGATGGGAAAAGCTTTCGACCGAATATTACTTTGCCGATCGCTCGATTCGCGATACGTATCTCGCGTGGGCGTCCAAACAGGGAAACTTGAGGGAGCGATACGCGAAAGCGCGACGGGGTGAGGGGGCGAGTGGGCGAGTGGGCGATATCGCCCCGTCTCCCGTTCGCCCCGTCTCCCCCTCGTCTTACGCCGTCTTCGCTGCGGATGCGGCGCTGTGGCTTTCACATCAGGATGAGGCGCTGGATGCTTATCGCGGACTCGTCGCGCTCTATCCCGGTGAGCCGCAGTACGCAGATCGATTTGCGGATCTGACGCGTTCGTTCGGACAGCAATCGGACAAGCTTTATGAGGAATCGGCCGGCGTGTTTTCGCAGATGGCCGGCATTTATCCTGAGGATCACACTTACCGGATCAAGGCGGGCGAGGTCTACGCGCAACTCGGCGATTTCAAGCGAGCAGCGGGTGAATGGGATAAGTTAATTCAGATCGAGCCTGGCGAACGCAACACTTATCTGGAAGTCGCGACGGTTTATTGGGACTACTACCAATTCGATCAGGCTGTGCGCGTGTTGAAAGAGCTGCGCAACGTGACCGGCGACCAGACAATCTATGCCTATCGGCTCGGTGCAGTCTATGAAGGTAAAGGCGACGTCGATTCGGCGATCGCTGAATACCTGAAAGTATTATCCGAGCCGGGGGAAGGACGCGACACTGCGACAAAGCGGCTCGCGCAACTCTCGAAGCGTTCGGGTGTGGCCGATAAGATCGCCGCCGCTTACGAGCGAGCGCGCACCGCTAACCCGAACGACTGGCAGTTGATTATCGGATACGCCTTTTATCAAGGGGAGCGCGATCATCAGGCTGATGCGCTGGCCAACCTGCGTACCCAGGTTGAAACGTCGAAAGACGTCGCCTTTCTGGAATCCGTTCGGGGTCTGTTCCGCGCGATACTTCGACCCGAAGACGAACAGGAAGTGATCGCGCGTTTGACGACCGTCGCGCGTGACGAACGCGAAGCGATGATGTATCGCCTGCAGCTCGCGTCCTTTCTCGAACGACACGGACAGGTTGATCGCGCGATTGGAATCGTCGACAAGCTGGTCGCCGATTATCCTACCAACGTCGGCGTCGTCGAAGAGTCTGCGCAGTTTTACTGGCGCGCAGGAATGTTGGATAAATCGCTGGATCTTTACAAGCGGACCTTGTCGCGCGCGGCTGGAGCGAACCGCCGAAGCTTCACTCTTCTTCTAGCGCGCAGGCAGATGGACGCGAATAAGCTTGCCGACGCCGAAGCGACGCTGCGCGCGTTCTACAATGAGGACCGCTCGGACACAGAAGTGTTCGGCGAGTTAGCTCGCACACTTGGAGCGGAGAACAAGCTGAACGATCTGGCGGCGCTTTACCAGGAAGCCTTCAAAGAGGCTGTGGGAGCCGATTTGGGGCGCGAGGAAACCAAATCGCGCGTCGCTGAGCTGCGCGCAGGAATGATCCGCACGCTAGATTCGCTGGGCAAATATCAAGAAGCGGTCGATCAGCACATCGAGATCGTTAACAGCTTTCCCGAAGATGCGGACAGACTGGCAACCGCGATTGACTACGCCGAGCAGCATAACTTAATCGAGAGGCTGGTCGGTTATTACGAGAAGTTGTCCAAGGAGTCGAACAAGAACTATCGTTGGCAGCTCGTCCTGGGTCGAGTCTATGACCGCCGCGGAAATCTGCCGGGCGCCGCCGAACAGTATCGAATCGCGGTGTTGAACGAGCCCCAGCGTTCGGAGTTTCGCTTCACGCTCGCGTCGGTGCTCGCCAGACAACGCCGCTATGACGAAGCGATAGCAGTGCTGCGCGAAGGCTGGACGCTCGCGGGGCGGGATCCGCAGTGGCTGATCGAGGTCGCGCGAATTCAAGTGCACCAGGGTCAGCGCGACGAAGCGTTAAAGACAATTCGGCAAGCGCTCGCGTCGAAGAAGAATGCAACCGCGGAAGCGCAATCAAGCATCGCCGCGCAGCTTGCGTCCTGGGGATTTCACGGCGAAGCGGCTCGGCTATACGAACAAGTATTCGCCGATCTGCCGAAGAGGCTAGAGGCTGATCAGTTCATCTCGCCGGCCAGCGTCACGAGTTACGTGAGATCGCTGGTGCGAAGCGAGCCGGCAGCGTCGGCTTATCAAAAGCTGGAACGCCTGCGCGCGCAGGTCTCAGCGATCGCCGAGAACACCCAAGAGTACCGAGCCAAAAACATCGTCGAGGCAATCGACTCGGCTATGCGCGCGGACTTTGGCAAAGGTGTAATCGATTACGCGACGACCGAAGAGGCGGCGGCCTTGGCTTCTTCAATTCAGGGTTCCATTGCGAAGCTGACGCTATACTCCGACGCCGTGTCGTTGAGGCGTTATCTGGGAATCGCGCGTGGTGCGGGGCTGGTCGACGCCGAAGAGCAAATACAAACTCGGCTGAAAGACGCGGCGTTCGACGCCCGGCCCAAGAACTCACCTACGCTCACGCCGCAAGACTCGGCTTTCTACAGCGAGCTCAGGGCGCTTGTAAGTTGGTACGAACGCCACGCCGCATACAAGCGCGCTGCTGAGTTGTTGACTGCGGAGTTCCGGCGCGATCCGTACAAGAATCGTTTCGATTATCAGAATCAAGTTGCAATCGAGTACCGACTGAGCGGTGATCAGAATCGGGAGCTTGAATGGCTTCGCTCGGCGTATGCTGCTGCCTCCGGGGACCTGACAAACAATTACATCGACTGGGTCGATCGCTACCTTACGCTGCTTTACTCTACTGGACAGCGAAGTGAGCTTCAAAGATTGGCCTCGACCTACAGCGCTTACCAACTTCAGCTTATCAATTTCCTTGTCGAGAAGAACGAGAAACTTCTGGCGCTTGACGCGATTGACAACGCGAAACAATCGCAAGCGTGGGTGAAGCAGCGAAGCGGCGAGGTAGGGTTTTTCTTAAAAGATACATCGCCCGAGAACGAACCATTCTTCAAGGAGGCGCTGGATCTCAAACCGATCGGTCAAATACTCGGGCGGCGCGTCGAGCTAGGCCGCGCGCTTAACGGCAGCGACTGGTTCGTTGGTTCACGCAACTACGGTTACTGGTTGGGGATGGTCGGCCGCGAGATCGACAGCCGAAAGCACATCGTCGGCGAGATCGAGGGACATCCGTCAAGCGAACGCGCTCAGTTGGAGCTCGCGGTATATTATCTAGACAAGAAGAACACGACTCGCGCTGCGGAACACGTAGCTGTTGCTGGTGAGCTTGCGCCCGGCGATCGAGACGTCGCGCTGATCCGCGGAGCGGTCGCGCTTGCCAGTCACGATCGCAAAGCCGCGCTCGACGCTTGGGTCTCAATTATGAGCGGGCGAGCGACGGTCGCCGATGCCCAAAGCTACTTGAAGGTGATGGCGGACAACGGTTTCTTGATCGACGCGCTTCCGCGGTTAGAGAGTTTCCTGATCTCTTTCGTTAATCGCGCCTCTCGCGACAAGCGCGCTTCGGATCGTGTCGAACAAATCAAGCCCCTCGTTCGAGACATTGCCGAACGTGCGAGCCTTGCTCCGAAGAGCTTGAACGAAGTCGCGACGTTCTTTCAGAACGCGACCAACAGCATGCCCAACGACCTGGGAATTGGACGAATGCTGATTGAAGAGAATTTGCTTCCTGAAAACGCATTGGGCGGCATTTATCGAGGGGTTCATCAACGACTCTCTGATCTTGCATCTGCCGTGTTTGGCACTCCCGCTTACGAGAATGGCTATTACACCGGCGGTGAGTTCGTCTATCCTGCGCGCGAGCTTGCGGAATGGCGAAAGCGATTGATCGATTACCTTATTCGCACGCGTTCTTTCGAAGAGGCCCGGCTCTTGATTGCAACTATCAAACGCGAGCAGGCCGACTCGGAGCTTGCGCTCTCCAGTGCAGAAGGCAGCTCGACGGAAGACCGTTATGGGTGGTTACCGCTTGCGGCGGCGTTGATCGAGCTTCGGGGCGGACGCGATCCAGCGAAGGCGATCCCCGAGCTGCGGCGTTACTGTGGATTGGAAAAGACAGAAGGTGAGAGGCGGAAGTCAGAAGGGAGCGAAGACCAAAGCACGCTGCACGAAAGATGTTTGAAAGCTTATGCACTTTTGATGGCCGAAAACCGCGAAGCGGATGCAGATGCGTTGCTTTATGATGCGTACAGCAAGTCCGCGCGAACGCGTTACGCGGACGACGCGAGTCTTGCGGGGCTGGCGGAGATTGAGGCGCGCCGTGGGCACAGCGCTGAAGCTTCCCGGTTGCTGAAGCTGATGGTCGAGCGCTCGACTGACAACTCTTCTGCGTTGCGGATTGCGGCGGAGACTGCGGGTCGAATCGGGCGTTACGCAGATGCGGTTGACTTTCGCGAACAGATCGCGCGCGACAATCCTGACGAGGCAACGAACAAGCTCGAACTCGCACGGGTGCTGGCCGCCGCGGGCCGGGGCGGCGATGCCGTCGATCAAATTGTAGCGCTAATTGTTGAGAGGACGTGCGCCAACATCGTTCGCGCGCAAGCGGCGGAAGTGCTTGCCGATGTCGTTCGAGCAGACCGCTCGCTCGCATCGCGGGCAACGGCTGCGCTCGATCAGCGTGCAAGAAGCGATGCGACCGCGCTTGCACGAGCGTCGGTGAACGAAGTGATGGGAAATCGTGACGAGGCTGGGGCGTCCCTTACACAGGTAGATACAGGGCCACTCGGGGCAGTTGCTAAGTGGAAGCTCGGCTTGATTGCGGTTGCGGCGGGGCGCAATGCAGAGGCTGCGACGAGTTTCGAGCGAGCGATTTACCTCGACCCAGATGGAGCGCTCACCGATGCTATCGCCTTCCGCGCCGCTGGACCGCGAGCCCAGTTGGTGCTCCTTTACGGAAAGACCGGGCGGGACCTGGCTGCGATTCGACTAGCTGAAGCTGAACAACAAAATCCGCAGTCTCTTATCAGCTCAGCACTGAGAAGAGCGCTGTCATCTGGAACAGAACAGAAGACAAGCCCGACTACATTCTCGTTCGAGCCTTCGCTTGAAGTCGCACGTTCGAGAGCATCAGGAATCAGAACGCTTGCGCAGATGAACGAAGCTGCGGCTTCAGGAATTAGGGACCAGTTGTTGGCTTCGCTCGTTGAATCGTCGGCTAGGTTGGGGCAATACGATCGCGCGATTGCGATTGAGCGGTTGCGTGCGTTGGAGGCGACGAAGGCGGATGAGAAAGCCGCGATCGAAAAGCGGCTGGCTGAAATTGCCGCGGCGGAGCGGGCGCGACAACTGAGACTCGCTTTGGTGACGCGGATAGACAAAGCCAACGCCGCCACGTCGATTTACGCGACTCGAGTGTTGGGGAAGGAATAGACCGCGGATCGGGCGGATGGACGGATTGAGCGGATTTTCACGATCCGTGATGATCCGCCTCATCCGCGGTCGAGGACCGGTTTATGGGAGCGAAGAAACTTATAGTACTCATCGTAATGGCCGTAGCCTTGGCGCACCGATCTGACGGTCAGCAAGCGCGACCGCTTGCCGAGCAACTGAAACTGTCCGCTGTGATGCCGCGCGGGGCGATGCTCTATATTCAAGCCAGTGACTTGTCGGTATTGATGAAGACCTGGCTCGCTTCGCCGGTGAGGGCGCAGTTTTACGACAGCGATAGCTTCGCGGCCTTTCAGAAGTCGCGTGTCTATCTCAAGCTCCAAGACCGCAAGAAGGATTTCGAAAGCGCGATCGGAGTCGGCCTCGACGAGAGTCGGCTGGCCGAGCTTGCGGGCCGCGTGTCAGCGGTTGCGATGTACGACATCGGGAAGGTCGAGCTGGTTTTTGTGACCGAAATAGCGCGGCCTCGAGCGCTGGCGTCAGCTCTCTTCAAACAAGCTCCGCAATTCCAGGAGCGCTCGGCAGAAGGGATCTCGTATTACGTTCGAGACGTTACCACCGACGGCGGGAGATTGAATCAACAATTTTGCTTCGCATATGTCGAAGGCAAACTGATGGTAACAACGGCCGAAGGCTTGATGATTCGCGCGATCGGTAATATCAAGAATTCGGGCACGGATTCGCTGCTTGCGGATGTGGTCGCGCTCGCAACCAGCGCATCAGGATTTGCGGCGCACGATTTGACGATGTGGCTGGACCAGGCGCGCCTGAATCGAAATCGATACTTTGACAACTATTGGATTCATCGCAACGCGAGCAGAGAGCTCGCGGCCATCGAGAGCGGACTAATCGACTTACGAATTGGCCGCGAAGGAATGACAGAACAGCGTTGGTTCAGGATGGGGGATGGGGGTCAGCGGATGGGTGCTGGTTTGCTGAGCGTTGAGCAGTTGGGCGCGCTGATGAAGTTCGTTCCTGCGGATGCGCAGCTTGTTGAGGTCCACGGCGCTGCCTCGACGGATAAGCTTTCGTCTGCCGTCGAGAAAGCTTTGTTTGGAAACTTGCCAACTCTGAACGCGGCGCCGCCCGAGATCCCGGCCGATCACGCTCGCAAGTCTACAACCCTGGATGACAGTACTCGTGCAGAACGCTATAGCAACCTGGATGCTCGATTCGACACGGACGTAGACGATGAACAGGCGCCCGGAAGGGGATTGGTGGTTGGGAGTCGGGGGTCAGAGAAGGGAAGAGTCCTTGAGCGGCAGAGTCGCAACTTCGCGCGCAACATCGGATCGGTTCTGGATGTTTCGAGCGGCGATTACTGCGAGCTTGTCAGGTCGAAAAGTGAATCCGGGAGACCATTCATCAGGTTCGAGCGGGCCATCGTCGCTCGCTTGAAATCAGAAGCCGGCTCCAACCGTGAAGCCCTGGAGCGCGCTATCATCGACGAGCTTCGCGCGAAGTACATAGTCTCCGGCACAGAGCCGCTACTCATGTGGAAGGACGACGGCTCGGTCCGATTTGTCGCCGAGTCACTGCTCGAGCAGGGCGCGGCGTACGCGGTGTCGAGCAATTATCTTGTCCTGGCATCGAGCAGGGAGTTTGCAAGCGACATCTTACAAGCTGCTAAAGCGCAGCAGGCGCCTGTGGGGCCGGTCGAGGCGACGGATTTCTACGCGCTCATTCGAGTCGCGTCTGCCAAGCCGGTGTTCGATACTCTCATGTCAAAGCTCGACGGACGCGAGCAGAAGACAAAACCGAAACGCCGCAAAGTCGACAGCGAAGAAGATGAAGAACGCGAAGTGAAATTCTTCAGCGAGAACCTATCGAGCCTTATTGCGGCAAGCGCGATCAAAGAGGCGCGGCTCAGCCGGCGGTCCGAGGGCGGCGTCATCTCAGAGCGGGTTGTTTACGCGTGGTAGTCGGCTGTTGTGGTCAGCTTGTGCCAGTTTAGCTTCGCCTTCCGCAGTTATTTCGCTTCGTATTTCAGAACGACTCCGCTCAAGCCTACCGTCCAGCCCGTGCGATTATTCAAGAACACGACATCCATGAACCTTGCCGGGACCGGAACATCAACTTTGATCCAACTTTCGCCCGCATCCGGAGTGTACAGGACCGCCCCTTCATCGCCCACCGCCCAGCCGTGCTTTTGATCGCTAAAGAAGATGTCCTGTATCTTGAATTCGTCCTTGATCTCGTACATCTTTCGCCACGTTCGGCCGCTGTCGGTAGTCTTTGCTATTCGTCCGCTGCGCCCGACGACCCAGCCGTCATTTGGTGAGGTGAAGAATATCGACCGGAAAACATCTTCGGGCAGCTTCGTCTGAACTTTCGTCCAGTTGAGCCCTCCGTCGGATGTCTTATAAAAACTAGCGCCCATCGTGCTCGCCCATGCGTGGTCTGCATCGAGAAAAAACACCGCCAGGGCGTTTTGATCGAACGGGTACGAGATTTCATTCCAATGCTGCCCGCCGTCAACAGTGGTGAGAAGGATTCCCGGCTGCTCGGAGAACTCGTCCTTGCGGCCTCCGCCCCAAGCCCAGCCGTGCATCGCATCGACAAAATGAATCTGATCGATTTGTTCTGGCTGATCCATTTCCGGCTGGCGTTTATTTCCGGGCAACTTGAGCTTGACCGTTCCCGCCTTGCGCTGAAGCATCCAGCTTGCGCCGCCATCGGTTGTGTGCAGAATGTTGCGGTCAATTGTGAGCGCCCAGCCTTGTTGAGGATCGACAAACCAGACTGAGCGGATCTTGTTTTTGAACTGGTCTGGTATCTGGCGCCACGTTTGGCCGCCGTCGGTTGTTTGCAGCACCTCGAAACCCTGATTGGCCTTTAGCGGGTCTTCGACTTTTGCTCCGGGTTTCTTCGGGCTGGGTTTCTTGTTGGCGTTATCGTTTTCTTCCGGAGTCTCATAGCTTCGACCGCCGACGCCGTTGAGCCAGCCGATGTGCTCATTGACGAAGTTGGCGCTGAAAAACGAGTCGCCAGTGCCAGTGTCTTGAGTTATCCAGACGCCGGGTGCTTTAGAAGTTGAACAAGCGGCGACGAAGAGAAGTGCGATAAGAACAGGCAACATCATTCGTGATTTTAACATTCGAAAATTCCTTCTCGCTCGGAATATCAAGAAGGATTTTATCATCGACGAGTCGCGGTAAGTAACGTAATTGTTAGAAAAGAATCGGAGCGGGATACTCACTCGACAACTTTGAGCTTCACCGTGTTTGAGCGCCCGCCGTCCGGATGTCGCGCTTGGAGCGTCAACTCTCCCGGCTGGCTCATCATCTCAGCCGGAATGCGAGCGCTCAGCGAAGAGTCGCTGAGATAAGTAGTGCTGACTGCGACGTCGTTTACAAACAAGATAACGCCCTGCTTGAACGCAACGCCCCCAAGCGTTAGCTCGAGTGCGCCGGTTCCAACTTTGACTTTCGCGTGTGACAGCCGCGTTATCAGCGGCCCGTTCTCCACTGTTAGAGTCAAAGCATTGGACTGATTGCCGTCTGCATTAACCACCGATAACGAAAGCTCCGCCGCGCGGACGAAGAAGTTGTTCGGCAGGATTGCCACTAGCGCAGTCGAAGACCCGAACCTTGTTTCGACAGCGACACCCTGGATGACGACGCGAGCGCCGCGTTGAAAGCGCTCGCCGCTCACGGACACCTCGAGGTTCTCCGCGCCGGTCCCGGTCGTCTGCGGCGTGATTCGGGAAACTCTAGGCGCGTCGTCAAACACCAGCAACCGAACAGCTCCGGAAAGCTCGCCTTTGGGGTTCCTGACCTTGACCTCAGCCGCGCCTCCATCTGCTACGAGATCCGCGCTCATCTGCGCCTCGAGCCGCAAGTCCGAGAGGTACATAGTCTCCAGTTCAACGCCGTTCACCAGGACCACTGCGCCCCGCAGGAAATTGGCGCCCGAAACCGTGAGCGAAAATGCGAGCGAGCCCACACGAACCGATCCTGGTGTGATTGAATGAACGGTGGGCCTGATCGTGAAAGTCTGACCAGCGGCTTTTGCGCCCGGAGAAAAAAGCCGATTTCGATCGCCGGCGACTTCGTTGTGAAGCGAGAAAGTGGCGCCGTCGCCGTCCGGATCGCGATTGATGGATTGACCGGCGCCGCCTTCTGCAGCGCCAAACTTGATTTGCTGGATGATCTTACCCTCCGCGTCTTGCAGGGTGATCGTGTCTCCTCCGTTATTGAGCGACAGCCCTCCGGTTGAAGCAGTGAACACAAGATGATTGGCGACGGCATTACCGAAAGAGCCAGTGGGCCTTCCCCCTCCGAACACGAGCGCTGCTTCGAACGGCGGGATGATCGTGCCGTCGGGAAACACGTGCCTCGTTTCATCGGCGTCAGAGAGTTTGAAGCCGGAAATGTTTATCGGATCAGCGGTGCGATTTAGCAACTCAACAAACTCATCCTGAGACGAGCTGCGCGTGCCGTCGCCATTGGCATCGCCAGCCAGACCGGCAGGCGGGTCCGCAAGGTACTCGTTGATAACCAGCGGAAAGCGTATCGCGATTTTCAGAGGCATCCCGTTGGAAAAACCTGAATCGGGGTTTTCGACTCCCAAGACGACTGCGCCCGCTATTTGAAGCAGCGCCGCCGGAATTTTCGTTACCAGTCGCTCGCTGCTGATGAATGTGGTATCGAGTGTTAATCCGGGTCGGCCGTTTTGAATAACGTGGACAACGGCGCCGGGTTTGAACTTTACGCCGTTGACAGTCACGACAACGTCAGGACTTCCTTCGTTGACCGCCGGTGGATCGAGCGATCCTATGACGGGCGACACGGGCAGAACTTGAAAGAGAAGCTGATTGGACGGAAACTCGTCAGGGACGCGAACCGATACGACGTGAAGCCCCGGCTCAGCGATGAGCGCAGCGGAGACCAGAGCGGTTAATTGCGACGGCGAAACAAACTTTGTCGCCAGCTCCGTTTGGTCAAGAACCGCTACTGCGTTGTTCTTAAAGTTGACTCCCCTGAGTGCAAGAGCAAAGTCTGGTGCCCCTGCAGTTGCTTGCGCGGGCGTTATAGAGTTGAGAATCGTAGTAGGCTGAATCACCTCGAATGTAAGCGGGTTGGATTCGCGCCCGTCAGTGGCTCGCACTACTACCCGGCGAGTTCCCACCGTG